>NZ_JADCKW010000001.1:0-48406 GCF_014982155.1 Enterobacter cloacae complex sp. P16RS2
TTAAGAATCCATGTCACTTTGAGTGCCCACACAGATTGTCTGATAAATTGTTAAAGAGCAGTGCCGCTTCGCTTTTCGCTGCGGCGCGGGGTGTGCATATTACGCTTTCCCGCTTCAGAGTCAAGCATTTATTTTTGCTTTTCTCTGCTGACCCGGCGGCGTGTGTGCCGTTGTTCCGTGTCAGTGGAGGCGCATTATAGGGAGTTATTCCGACGTGACAAGCATAAAATACAAAAAACTTTTCGTTAGCTCACTTTTCAAACTTAACGCTTATTTATGTCGCGAATCGCCCGTTAAATGTGCGATTTCCCGGGCAAAACTGGCCACCTGCGACCAGTCGGTATAAACCACTTCTTTACGCGTATCGGTTTCACCCCCGGTCATCTTCATAATCAGGCGGATCATAAAGCGGTCATACCAGCGGTAGCGAGGGTAGCGCAGAGCGCCGGCAAAGACGGCGCACAGGTCAGGCTGCCACGGCGAGCTGAGTAAAAACTTGCGCGTGTAGCTGTTGGTCTGCGGCGTACGCTTCTCGGCTTTACGTGCGACAAGATTGACCGAGTAAAAGGCACCGGGCAATTTGTTGAGCACCGCCGTGTGCTTTTTCACAAAGCGATCCAGCGCCGGATGGAAATGCCCGTAACGAATTGACGCGCCAATTACCACGCGATCGTACTCCTGCCAGGCTATCTGCTCCGCACGGTTCAGGTTCACCACATCAGAGTAAATACCCAGCTCTTTTAATTCCGACGCCAGATAAGCGGCAATCTCACGCGTTTGTCCGTCTCGCGTAGAGAAAAGAATCAATGTTTTCATCAACGGCTCCTTACTCGCGCCAGAATGTAGGGGTGAACAGCACCAGCAGCGTAAAGACCTCAAGACGACCAAACAGCATATTGGCGATGAGGATCCATTTCGCGACCGGGTTCATGCTGGCAAAGTTATCCGCCACAACGCCCAGACCGGGCCCGAGGTTATTCAATGTTGCTACGACGGACGCAAAGGCGGAGAAATCATCCACCCCCGTCGCGATAATCGCCAGCATACTGACGATAAAGACCAGCGCATACGCCGAGAAGAATCCCCACACCGCTTCGAGGATACGTTCCGGCAGCGCGCGGTTCCCCAGCTTAATGCTGTAAACCGCGTTCGGGTGGACCAGGCGCTTCAGCTCACGGTTGCCCTGCTTAAACAGCAGCAGAATACGAATTACCTTCAGGCCACCGCCCGTAGAACCCGCACAGCCCCCGATAAATGCCGAGCATAACAGCAGCACCGGCAGGAACAGCGGCCAGCGCGCGATGCTGTCGGTGGTAAACCCAGCGGTCGTCGCCATCGATACCACCTGGAAGAACGCCTGATTTAGCGTGGTCAGCGCGGAGTTGTAGACATCATGGAACCACAGCACCAGGGTACAGATGATCACCAGCGTAAGCTGGACGCCAATAAACATGCGGAACTCCGGGTCACGCCAGTACACCTTCAGGCTGCGCCCGCTCAGTAAAGAGAAGTGCAGACCGTAGTTACAGCCTGAAATCAGCAGGAAAATGGCAATAATCGTGTTAATCGTTGGGCTGTCGAAGTAGCCGACGCTGGCATCGTGGGTGGAGAACCCGCCGATAGCGATCGTCGCAAAGCTGTGTCCGATGGCGTCGAAAGCCGGCATCCCGGCAAACCATAGCGCCAGCGCACAGGCCACCGTCAGTAATACATAGATAAGCCAGAGGGTTTTCGCCGTCTCGGCAATACGCGGGCGCATTTTGTTATCTTTCAGCGGCCCGGGCATTTCGGCGCGATAAAGCTGCATGCCGCCAACGCCCAGAATCGGCAGAATGGCCACCGCCAGGACGATGATCCCCATCCCCCCGAACCACTGCAGCATCTGGCGATAAAAGAGAATGGCGTGCGGGAGTGAATCCAGCCCCACCAGCGTCGTCGCCCCGGTGGTTGTTAAACCGGAGAACGATTCAAAAAAGGCATCCGTGATGCTCAGGTTAGGCTGTTCAGAGAAGATGAAGGGCAGCGAACCGACGCTCCCCAGCACCGTCCAGAACAGGACCACAATCAGAAATCCTTCGCGAGATTTCAGCTCACCTTTCTGACGACGGTTTGGCCACCACAGCAGCGAGCCGATCGCCAGCGCGACAAAGAAGGTCTGGGTAAATGCCCGCCCCGCGCCGTCCCGGTAGATAAGCGCCACCAGTCCCGGGAGAATCATCGTCCCGGAAAAGAGTATGACCAGCAGTCCAACGATTCGGGTTATGGCACGAAAATGCATCTCTGCCGCTTCCTTTGGTATTCAAAAAGTGAGGTGGGGATTATTCTTCAATCGGCAGCAATTGCAACGAACCACGACTAAAATCAGCCAGTTTTGCTGAAAAAGCAGCCAGCTCCCCCTGAGGAAGCGCCACGCGTAATTGCACCATTGCCTGATATTCACTGTGCGCGATGACGCCGTTAAACTGTTTGAGCAGCGTTTCGATGCCCGATAGCTGAGCGTAATCGCACAACAAAGTATATTCGGTGAGCGGAGTTTTGCGGATAGTTGTGAGCATATTCAGTGCCTGCTGAACTCCGCCGCCATAGGCTTTTACCAGTCCACCCGTGCCTAACAGGATGCCGCCGTAGTAGCGCACCACCACGGCGGTAATTTCACCCACGCCGCTGCCCATCAGCTGCGAAAGCATAGGTTTACCGGCCGTGCCCGCCGGTTCACCGTCGTCGGAAAACCCCAGCTGTTGTGAATCGTCCGGCGGCCCTGCCACCCACGCCACACAGTGGTGACGCGCGTCAGGATGTTCAGCCCGAACGGATTCGACAAACGCCTTTGCCGCCTCTACGCCGTCGGTATGCGCCAGCAGCGTAATAAAGCGGCTTTTCTTGATTTCCTCAACAAAGGTGACCGGTTCAGCCGGTATCAGCCAGCTTTCCATTAGGCCAGCTTCAGGTCTCGCGTCATATTCTCAATACCGTTTTCGTGAACCACCACGTTATCTTCGATGCGAATACCGCCAAACGGCTTCAGCGCCTCAATTTTTTCCCAGTTGAAGTGCTTGCTAAACTGGCCTTCACGCCACGGCGCCAGCAGGGATTCGATAAAGTAGAGCCCCGGTTCAATCGTCAGCACCATACGCGGCTCCAGAATACGGGTGCAGCGCAGGTAAGGATATTTAGACGGTGCCGCCAGGTGCGTGCCGGTGTCATCCTGCATAAAGCCCGCAACGTCGTGAACCTGCAGGCCCAGCGGATGGCCGATACCGTGCGGCATGAATGGCCCGGTCAGATCGTTCTCGACCATCGCCTCTTCGCTCATGTCTTTCACAATCTGGTGCTTACGCAGCAGTTTGGCGATGCGCTGATGGAACTGGATGTGGTAATCCACATAGCTGGTGCCCGCCTTCATGGTGCCAATCAGCGCCAGCTGTTCATCGTTCACGTCTTTAATCAGCTGCGCGAAATCGGTATCCGCATTCGCCGCCCAGGTACGGGTCAGGTCGGCCGCGTAACCGTTGTACTCGGCGCCTGCGTCAAGCAGGAAGCTGCGCATCTCCGACGGAACGTGGTGATCCAGTTTGGTGTAGTGAAGCACAGACGCGTGCTCGTTCAGCGCGACGATATTGCTGTACGGCACGTCGGTATCACGGTGGCCCGTCGCGGTCAGATAGGCCTGATTGATGTCGAACTCGCTCATCCCAGACTGGAACGCTTCGTGCGCGGCACGGTGGCCATTCACCGCCGTTTTTTGCGCTTCACGCATGCAGTAAAGTTCGTAGTCGGTTTTATACGCGCGGTAATAGTGCAGGTAATCCAGCACGCCTTTCGGATTGAGTTTGTCTGCCGGAATATCCAGACCCAGCGCGCGCTCCGGAACAGGGCCAATGTAGCCGATGTTGCCTCGCGCGGCAGGCAGCTGGCTGCCAATGCCGTCCGCTTTCGGCAGTGCAATCACATCAATCTCTTCCGTCCAGAAAGAGGTCGGCAGCGGTTCTACGTTGTGCCAGTAATCGACCGGCAGGTAGAACCACAGTTTCGGCTTGTTCACGCCATCAACCAGCAGCCAGCAATTTGGAACCTGAGTCACCGGCACCCAGGCTTTGAACTGCGGGTTCACCTTAAACGGGTAAGCGTGGTCATCCAGAAAGGTATTCATCAGCTCGCCGGAGTGGATCAGCAGCGCATCCAGCTTAAAGCGGGCCAGTACATCGCGGGTACGTTCCTGTAGGGTAACGATATGATTTTTATAAAGCGAAGCCAGTGAGTCCATCATTCTTCCTTTCGTTTTTTTGACCTCAAGTCATCGCATCTTAGCACACCTCACTCCGGCTGCGTGATTTCCACCGACCGTGATCAATGCAGCATTTTCTTAATGAGTAATTTGCATTTTATTAACATAAATCCCACACTCCGATTCATCTGGTATGACCAGATCCAATTGCTGGATTCAGGAGACTGACATGCTCTACAAAGGCGACACCCTGTACCTCAACTGGCTGGAAGATGGCATTGCCGAACTGGTGTTCGATGCCCCCGGCTCAGTGAACAAACTTGATACCGCGACGGTGGCCAGTCTTGGCCAGGCGCTGGATGTTCTTGAAAAACAACCTGAATTTAAAGGGCTGCTGCTGCGTTCGAACAAAGCGGCCTTTATCGTCGGTGCCGATATCACCGAATTTCTTTCGCTGTTCATGGTCCCGGAAGAACAGCTGAGCCAGTGGCTGCACTTTGCCAACAGCGTCTTTAATCGTCTGGAAGATCTGCCTGTCCCGACCATTTCCGCCGTTAACGGCTACGCGCTGGGCGGCGGCTGCGAATGCGTACTCGCGACCGACTACCGTCTGGCGACGCCGGACCTGCGCATCGGCCTGCCGGAAACCAAGCTGGGCATCATGCCGGGCTTTGGCGGCTCCGTGCGTATGCCGCGCATGCTAGGTGCCGACAGCGCGCTGGAGATCATTGCCGCAGGTAAAGATGTCGGCGCAGAACAGGCGCAGAAAATCGGCCTGGTCGACGGCGTCGTGAAGCCAGAGAAACTGGTTGAAGGCGCACTCGCCATTCTGCGTCAGGCCATTAACGGCGATCTCGACTGGAAAGCCAAACGCCAGCCGAAACTGGAGCCGTTAAAACTCAGCAAGATTGAAGCCACCATGAGCTTCACCATCGCCAAAGGCATGGTGATGCAGACGGCGGGTAAACACTACCCGGCACCGATCACGGCGGTGAAAACCATTGAAGCAGCTGCTCGTCTCGGACGCGATGAAGCGCTGAAGCTCGAAAATCAGAGCTTCGTCCCGCTGGCGCACACCAATGAAGCTCGCGCGCTGGTCGGTATCTTCCTCAACGATCAGTTTGTGAAGGGTAAAGCCAGGCAGCTGACCAAAAACGTTGAGACGCCAAAACATGCGGCGGTACTCGGCGCGGGCATTATGGGTGGCGGCATCGCTTACCAGTCGGCCTGGAAAGGCGTGCCGGTAGTGATGAAAGACATCAGCGAGAAATCCCTGACGCTGGGCATGACCGAAGCGGCCAAGCTCCTGAATAAACAGCTGGAGCGCGGAAAAATTGACGGGCTGAAGCTTGCAGGTGTGATCTCCACCATTCAGCCCGTGCTGGAATACAGCGGTTTCGACCGCGTGGACGTCGTCGTTGAAGCGGTTGTTGAGAACCCGAAAGTCAAAAAAGCGGTGCTGGCAGAAACGGAAGACAAAGTTCGTCCTGAGACCGTGCTGGCTTCAAACACCTCCACCATTCCAATCAGCGAACTGGCGAGCGTGCTAAAGCGTCCGGAAAACTTCTGCGGGATGCACTTCTTCAATCCGGTACACCGAATGCCGCTGGTCGAAGTGATCCGCGGGGAAAAAACCTCTGACGAAACCATCGCTAAAGTGGTGGCATGGGCCAGCAAGATGGGCAAAACGCCGATCGTTGTTAACGACTGCCCGGGCTTCTTCGTCAACCGCGTGCTGTTCCCTTACTTCGCCGGCTTCAGCCAGCTGCTGCGCGATGGTGCGGACTTCCGCAAAATCGACAAAGTGATGGAGAAACAGTTCGGCTGGCCGATGGGCCCGGCGTATCTGCTGGACGTGGTCGGCATTGATACCGCTCACCACGCTCAGGCGGTGATGGCGGCAGGCTTCCCGCAGCGCATGCAGAAAGATTATCGCGACGCCATTGACGCTCTGTTCGACGCCAACCGCTTCGGACAGAAAAACGGCCTCGGCTTCTGGCGCTATAAAGAAGACAGCAAAGGCAAACCGAAGAAAGAAGAAGATGCCGTGGTAGATGGTCTGCTGGCCGACGTTAGCCAGCCAAAACGCGACTTCACCGACGATGAGATCATCGCCCGCATGATGATTCCGATGATCAACGAAGTGGTGCGTTGCCTCGAAGAAGGTATCATCGCCAGCCCGGCAGAAGCCGACATGGCGCTGGTATACGGCCTGGGCTTCCCTCCGTTCCACGGCGGCGCGTTCCGCTGGCTGGACACGCTCGGCAGCGCCCGCTATCTCGATATGGCTCAGCAGTATCAGCACCTCGGCCCGCTTTATGAGGTGCCGGAAGGGCTGCGTAACAAAGCGCGCCATAACGAACCCTACTATCCAGCAGTTGAGCCAGCCCGTCCGGTTGGCGAGCTGAAAACGGCTTAAGGAGTCACAATGGAAAAGGTTGTCATTGTTGATGCGATTCGCACCCCGATGGGCCGTTCAAAAGGCGGCGCGTTCCGTAACGTGCGTGCGGAAGACCTCTCCGCGCACCTGATGCGTAGCCTGCTGGCGCGTAACCCGGCGCTGGATCCGGCTGCGCTCGACGATATCTACTGGGGCTGCGTGCAGCAGACCCTGGAGCAGGGCTTCAACATCGCCCGCAACGCGTCGCTGCTGGCGGAGATCCCGCATTCGGTTCCGGCCGTCACCGTGAACCGCCTGTGCGGTTCGTCAATGCAGGCGCTGCACGACGCGGCGCGCATGATCATGACCGGCGATGCGCAGGCCTGCCTGGTGGGCGGGGTCGAGCACATGGGTCACGTGCCGATGAGCCACGGGGTCGATTTTCATCCTGGCATGAGCCGTAACGTGGCGAAAGCCGCGGGGATGATGGGCCTGACCGCCGAGATGCTCTCTCGTCTGCACGGCATTAGCCGTGAAATGCAGGATGCCTTTGCCGCGCGCTCTCACGCTCGCGCATGGGCCGCCACGCAGTCTGGCGCCTTTAAGAATGAGATCATCCCGACCGGCGGCCACGACGCAGACGGCGTACTGAAGCAGTTCAGCTACGACGAAGTCATCCGCCCGGAAACCACCGTAGAAGCGCTTTCTACCCTGCGCCCTGCGTTTGATCCGGTCACCGGTACGGTAACGGCAGGTACTTCGTCGGCACTGTCCGACGGTGCCGCCGCGATGCTGGTGATGAGCGAAAGTCGCGCCCGCGAGCTGGGCTTAACGCCTCGCGCTCGGGTACGTTCGATGGCGGTCGTGGGCTGCGATCCTTCAATCATGGGTTACGGCCCGGTTCCGGCCTCGAAGCTGGCGCTGAAAAAAGCGGGATTAACCGCCAGCGACATAGACCTGTTTGAAATGAACGAAGCGTTCGCCGCGCAGATCCTGCCGTGCATTAAAGATCTGGGGCTGATGGAGCAGATCGACGAGAAGATTAACCTCAACGGCGGCGCGATCGCCCTCGGTCACCCTCTGGGCTGCTCCGGAGCGCGTATCAGTACGACGCTTATCAACCTGATGGAACGCAAAGATGCCCAGTTTGGTCTGGCAACGATGTGTATCGGGCTGGGTCAGGGTATCGCGACGGTGTTTGAGAGAGTGTAAATCAGGAAAAGTATCTCAAAGCCAATGACGTCAGAACGAACGCAGCCAACGCAGTTATGGCGTCATTGGCGAAGAGAAAGAGTTTAGTTGCCGTTCTTCCCGCCTGTCAGGGGCGGGTTTTTTATTTAAATGAAGGCAAACGCATCGCCAAACAGGCGGTCTTCACGCGCGTCACGTTCGTTACAGAACAGGTCGCGGGCAATTTTCGCCATCTCAAAACGGCCAGCAATGTAGATATCGTGCCCTGCCAGCGTGCCGTGATCCTGCAGCACCGCCGTCAGCACCGTCCCGCTACGACCACGCCAGCCCTCTTCCGGCTGCTCAACCACCGGCTCAATGCGCAGGTTAGGATGGGTTACGCTCAGCGCTTCCAGCTCAGACAGGTCGTACAGATGTTTCTCTTCGCGGCCACCCCAGTAAATGGTGATGTCACGGTCCGGGTTACGCGCCAGTGCGGTCAACAGAATAGAGCGCACATAAGAGAAGCCCGTACCGCCAGCGATCAGGATCAGCGGACGGTCTTCGTCATCGCGCAGCCACGCATCGCCGTGCGGAATATCCACCACGATTTCACGTTCCTTCAGGATCCGATCCATCACCGCCATCGCATACAGGTTAAGCTCTGACGCACCAATATGAAGCTCAATAAATTCCTGCTCCGCTGGCGTTGAGGCCATAGAGAAAGGACGCTTATCACGCTCATCCATCACGACCATCAGGTACTGACCCGCGCGGAAAGAGAATGGCGCTTCAGGCACTAAACGGACGCGATATACGGTGTCGGTGATGGCATCTACCGAGGTCACTTTACAGCTTAAGGTTGTCATTCGCTCTCTCTGTCGGGAAGTCTATAGGGCTTAACGGTTAGCTCAGGGTTTACCGTTATTCATTATGGCCAGCTCGTCCCAGATCGCGTCAATTCGCGCGGTCACTGCAGGATCTTTTTTGATCGGGCGACCCCATTCACGGTCGGTTTCGCCAGGCCATTTATTTGTGGCATCCAGTCCCATCTTTGAGCCAAGACCGGAAACCGGCGAGGCAAAATCCAGGTAATCTATCGGCGTGTTTTCGACTAACACCGTATCGCGCGCCGGGTCCATTCGCGTGGTAATGGCCCAGATTACGTCATTCCAGTCGCGGGCGTTAACGTCATCATCGCAGACAATAACAAATTTGGTATACATAAACTGGCGCAGGAAAGACCATACGCCCATCATCACGCGTTTAGCGTGACCAGGATACTGCTTCTTCATCGTGACCACCGCCATGCGATACGAGCATCCTTCAGGCGGCAGATAAAAATCAACAATTTCCGGGAACTGTTTTTGCAGGATCGGCACAAACACTTCATTCAATGCCACGCCCAGCACCGCCGGTTCATCCGGTGGACGTCCGGTATATGTGGAGTGGTAAATGGCATCTTCACGCTGGGTAATGTGCGTCACGGTAAACACCGGGAAGTTATCCACTTCGTTGTAATAGCCGGTGTGGTCGCCGTAGGGGCCTTCTGGCGCCATTTCACCCTGCTCGAGGTAACCCTCCAGCACAATTTCCGCACTGGCCGGAACTTCGAGATCGTTAGAGATACACTTCACGACTTCGGTTTTCGTTCCGCGCAGCAGGCCTGCAAACGCATATTCAGAGAGCGTATCCGGCACGGGCGTGACGGCTCCCAGAATGGTGGCCGGATCGGCGCCTAAGGCGACAGACACCGGGAAACGCTCCCCCGGATGCGCAGCGCACCACTCCTGGAAATCCAGCGCGCCGCCGCGATGCGACAGCCAGCGCATGATGAGTTTATTCTTGCCAATCAACTGCTGGCGGTAAATACCGAGGTTTTGCCGCTCTTTGTGCGGGCCGCGCGTGACGGTGAGCCCCCAGGTGATCAGCGGAGCGGCATCTTCAGGCCAGCACTGCATGATAGGGATTTTGGTCAGATCAACCGCATCGCCTTCCAGCACTTTCTGCTGGCACGGCGCGCCGCGCAGGCGTTTGGTAGGCATGTTCAGCACCTGCTTAAACTGCGGCAGCTTGTCGAACAGATCGCGGAAGCCCTTCGGTGGCTCAGGCTCTTTCAGAAACGCCAGCAGTTTACCGACTTCACGCAGCGCAGAGACGTCTTCCTGCCCCATTCCCAGTGCAACACGACGCGGTGTACCAAACAGGTTGCACAGCACCGGCATTGAGTACCCTTTCGGATTTTCAAACAGTAACGCGGGGCCACCGGCACGCAGGGTGCGGTCAGCAATTTCTGTCATCTCCAGATAAGGATCAACAGGAAGTGTAATACGTTTGAGTTCACCCTGCTTTTCCAGCAGCGTCAGGAAGTCGCGGAGATCGTGGTATTTCATGCAGTTAATCATGGCCTCTCTGTAAGCGCTTCATTATACGGCGTAAGCCTGCTTGATGCTGTAATTTTGTTAAATTAGCGTGAAGTTATGCGTTCTGTCCCATTTTCGCCCATTATAATCAACTTAGCGATCCCGCCAGGGTTTTGATATGCTTGCGCCCCGAACTAAGGGAAAGAGTGATTATGCAGGCCTGGTATTTACTGTATTGCAAACGCGGGCAACTTCAGCGCGCGCAGGAACATCTTGAACGTCAGTCTGTCAATTGCCTGACGCCCGTGATCACGCTTGAAAAAATGCAGCGCGGGAAGCGCACAACCGTGAGCGAGCCGTTGTTCCCGAACTACCTGTTCGTGGAGTTCGACCCTGAGGTGATCCACACCACCACCATCAGCGCCACGCGCGGCGTCAGCCATTTTGTTCGCTTTGGCGCTCATCCCGCGACGGTTCCCTCATCGGTGATCCACCAGCTGTCGATTTATCAGCAGCCCGAAGGCCTTACCGACCCGGAAACGCCCTACACGGGCGATAGCGTCGTGATTACCGAAGGGGCTTTCGAAGGCCTGCAGGCGATTTTTGCCGAGCCGGACGGGGAAGCGCGCTCCATGCTATTGCTTAATCTGCTTAACAAGCAGGTGCTGCAGAGCGTTAAAAACACCGACTTCCGTAAACTTTAAACATTTATCCCGAACAGCTTACGCACGTTGTCATCCGTCTGTACGGAAAGCCAGTGCGGATCCTCTCCGCGCCACGTCGCGACGCGCTCAACAATGTGCCCCAGATAAGCGGGCTCATTGCGTCGCGATGCTGGTTTGGGTTTCAAATCGCGCGGCAGCAGATAAGGCGCATCCGTTTCAAGGAGCAACCGGTCAGCCGGGATCGCTGGCAACAGCTCCCGAAGCTCAAGCCCGCGGCGCTCATCGCAAACCCAGCCGGTAATCCCCAGATAAAGCCCGCGCTCCAGGCACTCAAGCGCCTCCTGCCGTGAGCCGGTAAAACAGTGCAGCACTGCGCCCGGCAGTTTCTCAAGCCACGGATCCAGCAGAGTCAGGAAACGCTCATGCGCGTCGCGGCAGTGCATAAATACGGGCATTTCAAGCTCTGCCGCCAGCGCAAGCTGGGCAGTGAACGCCTTTTCCTGCTCTTCAGGCGTGGAAAAGTTACGGTTGAAATCGAGGCCGCATTCGCCGATCGCCACCACTTCCGGTGTCTTCGCCAGCCTGCGCAGGGTTTCACCGCTTTCCGCGGTCCACTGGCTGCTGTCGTGAGGATGCACGCCAGCAGTAGACCAACAGCGATCGTATCGTTGCGCCAGCTGCTGCGCCTGCTCGCTCTCATGCAGGTTGGTGCCCGTCAGCAGCAGTCCTTTCACCCCGGCGGCAAACGCACGCGCAACCACCTCATCACGATCTTTCGCAAACTGCGAGCTGGTCAGGTTGAGTCCGATATCAAACATGCAAATCCCCATATAACAACCGCCCTGACGGGCGGCTGGTTTTACTCTTCAGTGGTCTTGTCGGACGTATCGTCTTCGTCATCCGCTCGACGTCCTTTACCCACGTAGAAACGCGAGAAGAAAACGCCGACCTCAAACAGACAGTACATCGGTATGGCCAGCAGCGTCTGCGAGAACACGTCAGGCGGTGTCAGCAGCATGCCGACGACGAAGGCGCCCACCAGAATATATGGACGCTTCTTACGCAGGTCATCCGGGGTCGTTACTCCTACCCAGCAAAGCAGCACAATGGCCACCGGCACTTCGAATGCCACGCCAAACGCCATAAACAGCGCCATCACAAAGCTGAGGTAGCTGGCGATATCCGTCGATACCTGGACCCCTTCCGGCGCGGTATGCGTCAGGAAGCCGAAGGCCAGTGGGAAGACAACGAAATAGGCAAACGCCATGCCGATATAGAACAGCAGCGAGCTGGACACCAGCAGCGGGATCACCAGCTTGCGTTCATGCTTATACAGCGCGGGCGCCACAAACGCCCACACCTGGTAAAGAATGACCGGTGCAGAGGCAATCAACGACACCCAGAAGGTCAGCTTGATGGGGGTAAAGAATGGAGAAGCAACGTCTGTTGCAATCATCGTTGCGCCCAGCGGCATCTGCTTGATCAGCGGCGCAGAGACCACCTGATAGATATCGTTGGCAAAATAGACCAGACACAGGAATATGAGCAAAACCGCAATAATGCAGTTTAACAGGCGCTTACGCAGCTCAATGAGGTGCGCAATCAGCGGTTGAGTATCATCTACTGCCATGTTTACGCTTTATCACTCGACGAGGGGGATGATTCGGAAACAGACGCAGCGGGCTTCACTTCCGCCGCTTTTGCCACTGGCTCTTCTGGCTGCGCCTGTTTTTTCAATTCGGTTTCCTGCGGCGTCTGTTCTGGTGCGGCAGCCTGATGTTCTGCGCTGGCAGGCGTTACGCCATCGCGCTGCTCCTCGCTGCCCTTCACCACCGGGTTATGGATGGTATTCGCTTCATCGCTCGCTTTTTCAGGATCGTTAACGCTGTAGGAGCGCTTCATGGATTCCGCCGCCTCGCGCAGCTCATCCATTGACGCTTTCAGTTCCGGCGTCAGGTTATCCATGCTCGCCTTCTCGACCTTTTTCAGGCTTTCCTGAAATTCCTGCAGCTTAAGCTCCTGCGCCAGTTCATTCTGAACGGTCGATGCCAGCGATCTCAGCGCACGAACCCAGCCCGCAACGGTTTTCACTGCCACCGGCAGACGCTGCGGCCCCAGCACAATCAGGCCAATCACAAAGACCAGCAGGAGCTCACTAAAACCAATGTCGAACACGACTTACACCTGCTCTTTATCGTGGCGTTTAGCGTCTTCCTTTTTGGCTTCTTCTTGCTTGTCGGCGATGGATTTAGCAGTAAAGTCAGCGTCCTGGCTGGTTTTATCCTGCTTGCTCTCATCATCGCTCATCGCTTTCTTGAAGCCTTTGATAGACGCGCCCAGATCGGAACCAATAGAACCGAGCTTTTTGGTGCCAAACAACAGCACGACGATGACGGCAATGATCAACAATTGCCAGATACTGATACCACCCATACACGTTCCTCAGGGATAGATGATTAATGAGTCAGGTCGCATTATACGTATGCGACCCGTCGATAGCGACGCAAACTCAGCGCGTTTTTCGCCATCCGGCAAGCCAGACAACCACCCCGGCGGCCATCAGCCAGGCGGGCATCATCTGCCACTCCGGGCGGTTGATTAGCAGCAGCGTACCGCTCAGTAGCAGCGTTGCGCCAATCCCAAAGAGATAGCGTGACTGCCCCTGACGAACACGGCTGGACTGAAGTTCGCGAGCGATTTTATCCATGCTGTGCTGAAGGTTCTTGCTCTGACGCAAACTGTCATAAACCAGTTCAGGAATTTCAGGCATTTTTTCTATCCAGAACGGGCCTTTCTCTTTCAGCGAGCGCACCAGCGCCGGAATACCAACCTGATCCTTAATCCAGGATTCAAGGAAAGGTTTCGCGGTCTTCCACAAGTCTAACTGAGGATAGAGCTGTCGGCCTACACCCTCAACGTAAAGTAATGTTTTCTGAAGTAAAACTAGCTGTGGCTGAACTTCCATATTAAAGCGGCGAGCCGTGTTGAACAGGTTCAACAGCACATGTCCGAAGGAGATTTCCGCCAGCGGTTTTTCAAAAATCGGTTCGCAAACGGTCCGGATCGCAAACTCGAACTCTTCAACGTTGGTATCCGGCGGTACCCAGCCGGAATCGACGTGCAGCTCGGCCACCTTACGGTAGTCGCGGTTGAAAAACGCGATGAAGTTCTCGGCCAGATACCGTTTATCTTCTTTGTTCAGCGACCCCACAATCCCGCAGTCGATACCGATATACTTCGGATCCTCAGGGTGTTCGTAGCTCACGAAGATATTGCCCGGGTGCATGTCCGCATGGAAAAAGCTGTCGCGGAACACCTGGGTAAAGAAGACCTGTACGCCACGTTCGGCCAGGAGCTTCATGTTTGTTCCCTGTTTCTCCAGGGCCACCACATCCGAAACCGGAATACCGTAGATACGCTCCATCACCATCATATTCTGGCTGCAGTAGTCAGAATAGACTTCAGGTACATAGAGCATCGGGCTGTTTTCAAAGTTGCGACGCAGCTGAATGGCGTTTGCCGATTCGCGCAGCAGGTTAAGCTCATCAATAAGCGTTTTTTCATATTCCCGCACCACTTCCAGTGGACGAAGGCGACGCCCGTCCGGCAGCAGGCGTGGCACCCAGCGCGCCAGACGATAAATCAGCTTCATGTCCGCTTTGATGACTGGCAGGATGTCCGGACGAATGACCTTAATAACGACTTCTTTGCCGTTTTCTTTCAGACGCGCGGTATGCACCTGCGCAATAGAAGCCGATGCCAGTGGGTTAATGTCGAAATCGTCAAACCAGGTCTCGACGGGTACATTTCCCATCGCCTCTTCAATTTGCTTTTTCGCGCGCGCGCCGTCAAACGGTGCGACGCGATCCTGCAGCATAGCAAGCTCATCGGCAATGAGAGGCGGGAAGAGATCGCGGCGGGTCGACAGCATCTGCCCGAATTTAATCCAAACCGGACCGAGCTCCTGCAGCGCCAGGCGCAGACGCTCACCCAGCGGTTGACCTTTATGGCGATTGGGCATCCAGAAGAGCATCCGCCGCCAGATACGAAGCGGCAGCGTGATACGCATTTTGGGGATAAGCTCGTCGAGCCCGTAGCTCAAAAAGGTGCGAATAATAAAATAGAGGCGCCGAACTTCACCAGGCGTCATTTGCCCTCCAGTTTTTCCAGCCGTTTGGTTAACGCATCAACCGCACGTTCAACAGCAGCGGTCTCTTCCGCAAACCATGCAACTTCCAGTGGCCCGGGCGCCATTCGCCACTCCTCAGTCAGCACTTCCGCCGCATAGCGTTGCTGGCGCTGGAGGCTTTTACGCGCAAAGGAGGCGCCGCCATGAAGAACTTTCCCGATGCCTTCGGCGGCAATGTCGCCGATAAAAGGCGCGAGCAGCTCCGCCGGATCGAACTCCGCCAGATCGGTGAGCGCAACGAAGTTCTGCACGACCTGAATGTCGCCCTCCACTTCCAGCTCACCGCTGCGGATAAGCGCCGTTAATTGCTGGCGATCGCGCAGTTTTGGCAGCACGCTCATGTGCGTGATGACCGAGCAGTCAGCTTCACCTTCCCACTCCCCCAGTACGTCAAGCTGGCGTTCGCTGAATACCAGCACAAGCGGCGTCGAGAACTCTTTTAAAACAATGCGTAATACCTTCCCGTTAAGCCGCTGACGTGCAGATTTCAGCGCAGGAGCGCGATACAGAAAAGCGTTCAGTACATTCTCGACGCCTGCGGAGACTAAGGGTTTAAAGGGCACGGGACACCTCCACTCAGAATTTGTAACCGCGATGCAGCGCGACGACACCCGCCGTCAGGTTGAAATATTCAACGTTCTCAAATTCCGCGTCCTGCATCATGGCTTTTAATGTGTCCTGATCCGGGTGCATACGGATAGACTCCGCCAGATAGCGGTAGCTTTCAGCGTCGTTAGCCACCAGCTCACCAATACGCGGCAGCACGTGGAAGGAATAGGCGTCGTAGGCTTTGCTCAGCGGCTCAATGATCGGTTTAGAGAACTCGAGCACCAGCAGACGTCCACCCGGCTTCAGCACGCGGTACATAGAGCGCAGCGCTTTTTCTTTATCAGTCACGTTACGCAGACCGAAAGAGATCGTGATGCAATCAAAGGTATTGTCCGGGAATGGCAGCGCTTCGGCGTTTGCCTGCACATACTCCACATTCCCCACCACGCCGATGTTACGCAGCTTTTCGCGTCCCATTTTCAGCATGGAGTCATTAATATCGGCGAGAACAACGCGACCGGTTTCGCCCACCAGGCGGGAGAATTTCGCGGTTAAATCGCCCGTACCGCCGGCTAAATCCAGCACCGTTTGTCCGCGACGTACGCCACTACAGTCAATGGTGAAGCGCTTCCACAAGCGATGAATGCCGAACGACATCAGGTCATTCATCACATCGTACTTCGCCGCCACGGAATGAAATACGTGGGCCACCATGTCAGCTTTCTGCGCTTTGGCGACAGTCTGAAAGCCAAAGTGCGTTGTGTCTTGTGAATCGTCAGCCATCTCAGAGCCTGCTTATCAGTAAAATGTTCGTGAAGTGTAACAGATTGGGCGCGTTTGCCCTACGTTTCAACCACCGCGAAAGAAACGCGCTGGAGTCTCGTCTGGTGATAAATCCGCCGCTAACGTATTGTCTTCACTGTTTGTATTTTGTTCGTCCGCACCTTCTCGCAGGCGAAACTCGTCGTCCTGGGCGGTGGCCTGTTCGACCAATTCCGGATTAATCTCGCGTTTAACCTCAACCCCCAGGCTACGGAATGATTCGGCCTGTGCCAGCAGATTGCCACGTCCGGAGGCGAGTTTTTTCATCGCCTGGCGGTAGTTATCCTGCGCACGATCCAGGCTCTGCCCGACTGAAGACATGTCGTCCACGAAGAGGCGCATTTTGTCGTAAAGCTTGCTGGCACGATCGGCAATCTGCTGAGCGTTGCGGCTCTGGTGCTCATAGCGCCACAGGTTCGCAATGGTGCGTAACGCCACCAGCAGCGTGGTGGGGCTGACCAGCATAATATTATTTTTGAGCGCTTCGGTGATAAGCTCGGGCTGTCTGTCGAGTGCCAGCAGGAACGCGGGTTCTACCGGGATGAACATCAGGACATAGTCTAGCGAGCGCAGACCCGGCAGCTGCTGGTAGTCTTTTCTGCCAAGCAGGCGAATATGATTACGCACGGAGGCAATGTGCTCCTGCAGCGCAGACTCGCGCGTGTAATCATCGTCCGCATTAAAGTAGCGTTCATACGCCACCAGCGTCATTTTGGCGTCAATCACCACATCTTTACCCTGCGGCAGCCGCACGATCACATCCGGCTGCATTCGCGAGCGGGCGTCGTTTTCGATACTCACCTGCGTTTCGTATTCATATCCTTCCCGCAGTCCAGAGGCCTCCAGCACGCGGGTCAGCACCACTTCTCCCCAGTTGCCCTGGGTTTTGTTATCCCCTTTCAGCGCGCGGGTCAGGTTGACCGCTTCCTGCGCCATTTGCGCATTCAGCTGCTGGAGATTGCGAATCTCATGCGCCAGCGTGTGCCGCTCGCGGGCCTCCTGGCCAAAGCTGTCCTGCACCTGACGGCGAAAACCGTCCAGCTGTTCGCGCAGCGGCGTCAGCAGGCTGTTGAGGCTCTGGCGGTTCTGTTCGTCAACGCGGCGGTTGCTGTGCTCAAAAATTCGGTTGGCGAGATTCTCAAACTGTTCGCTGAGGCGCTGCTCGCTGTTGATCATCTGCCGGATTTTGTCCTCCGCATGCAGTTGGGTGGATTCAAGGCGGGTAGTGACTTCGCGGAGATCGGCCTCCAGCGAGGTGTTGATATCTCGCAGGTTGCGCAGCTCGTTGTTAAGCAGCTCGCACTCCTCTCGCCAGTGGTCACTCAGCGCAAGCTGCTGCTTTGCCGCACTTAATTCAGCGACTATCTCTTCGCGCTCTGCCAGCTGGTCGGCCTTCTGCTGTGCATGCTGATAGCTGGAAATGAGCCAGCCTATCGCCACGCCCGCCACCGCAATCACCGCATAAATCAGGACTGAGATATCCACAATGCCCCCTGCATCAACGTATTACCCGCACAAAATAGAATTGTGCTGTATAAACGTCCAGTTTGAAAGGGTTTTCCTGCGAGGCGCTACGCAAAAAATAAAGGCCGAACGCGTCGGCCTTTGATTTCAGAAGAGAGGATTAGATCAGGCGACGCGCGGCTTCCACCACGATTTTCACCGCATGACTTTCGGTCTGCTTCATGGTTTCGGCGTTCGGGATCTCCTGCTGGGTACGGTTGACGATAACGCCCGCCACCATACCGGCACGCAGACCCTGGCTTGCGCACATGGTCAGCAGCGTTGCGGATTCCATTTCGTAGTTCATTACGCCCATGGACTGCCACTCTTCCATTGAGCCTTTGAAACGGCTAACCACGCGGCCTGAGAAGGTGTCGTAACGCTCCTGGCCCGGGTAGAAGGTGTCGGAAGAGGCGGTGACGCCCACGTGGGTAGTTGCGCCCACGGATTTCGCGGCTTCAACCAGCGCGGTGGTGCATTCGAAATCAGCCACTGCCGGGAATTCCATCGGTGCAAAGTGCAGGCTTGCGCCGTCCAGACGAACGGACGCGGTCGTGACCAGCACGTCGCCGACGTTGATGTGCGGCTGGATAGCGCCGGTGGTGCCGATACGCAGGAAAGTACGAATGCCCAGCTGTGCAAGCTCTTCAACAGCAATAGACGTAGACGGACCACCGATACCGGTAGAGCACACGATCACCGCTTTGCCATCCAGCTCTGCGCGCCAGGTGGTGAACTCACGATGGGCAGCCAGCTTGACCGGCTTATCCATCAGCGCGGCGATCTTTTCCACACGCTCAGGATCGCCAGGGACGATAGCGAGCGTAGCCCCTTGTAAATCGTTTTTGGTGAGGCCGAGATGAAAAACATCAGACTTAGACATAGGTGACTCCTCTGTGGGTCGGTTAGTCAGAAGAAGTAAAACGGTACTTTACAGAAGCAGTAAGCATATTTTCGTGACGCACCTCACCATGAATGAAAATGATTACATTGATTTTCCATAAAAAAGTGATTTACATCACATTAACAAGTTATATCGCCAGGTGCTGCACAAAAGATAGACCGTTTAAGGCACTGTGAGTTGTTAACCTGGTGTCTATATTTACCTTTGCGCTAACTCATTGGTACGGAGAATGCCATGACTGAAAAAACCGGTTTTGCACCTGCTGCGGCCCCACATGCTTCAACCATCGTGTCGACGCCAGAAGCGGCAATTACCGCGGGCGAGACCTCCATTCCCTCGCAGGGGGAGAATATGCCTGCCTGGCACGCACGGCCAAAATCGGCAGAGGGCCCGCTGCCCATCGTGATTGTGATTCAGGAGATATTTGGTGTTCACGAACACATTCGCGACCTCTGCCGCCGGCTGGCGCTGGAAGGGTATCTGGCCGTTGCGCCAGAGCTCTACTTCCGTCAGGGCGATCCGAACGACTACAGCGATATTCCAACACTGCTCAGCAACCTGGTCAGCAAAGTCCCGGACGCGCAGGTGCTGGCCGATCTCGACCACGTCGCCAGCTGGGCGGCGCGCAACGGCGGGGATCCGCATCGTCTGCTGGTCACCGGTTTCTGCTGGGGTGGACGCATTAGCTGGCTGTACGCCGCGCATAACCCGCAGCTCAAAGCCGCTGTCGCCTGGTACGGCAAACTGGTGGGTGAAAAAACGCTGAACTCACCGAAACATCCCGTCGATATCGCCACCGAGTTAAACGCCCCCGTGCTAGGGCTTTACGGCGGTCAGGACACCGGTATTTCGCTGGATTCGGTAGAGATCATGCGCCATGCGCTCCGCGCGGCAAATGCGAAGGCGGAGATTGTGGTGTACCCGGATGCCGGGCACGCGTTTAACGCCGATTATCGTCCGAGCTATCACGCAGAATCAGCCAAAGATGGCTGGCAGAGAATGCTGGCGTGGTTTAGCCAGTACGGCGGTAAGAAAGCGTAATAAAAAAGCCCGGTGGCGGCTATGCCTTACCGGGCCTACGCATCATCAAGCCTGACGCAGGTTCTGCGCCGCCTTCACCATGTTCGCCAGCGCCGCGCGCGTTTCCGGCCAGCCGCGGGTTTTCAGTCCGCAGTCCGGGTTCACCCACAGGCGTTCTGACGGAATGCGCTGGGCCGCTTTTTTCAGCAGGGCTTCAATCCACTCCACGCTCGGCACGTTCGGGGAGTGAATGTCGTACACGCCCGGCCCGATTTCATTCGGGTAGTCGAACTCTTCAAACGACTCCAGCAGCTCCATGTCTGAACGCGAGGTCTCGATGGTGATCACGTCGGCGTCCAGCGCGGCAATCGAATCCATGATGTCGTTAAATTCGCAGTAACACATGTGGGTGTGGATCTGGGTGTCATCCTTCGCCACCGCGGCGTTGATGCGGAACGCCTCCACGCCCCACTGCAGGTAGGCATCCCAGTCGCTGCGGCGCAGCGGCAGGCCTTCACGCAGCGCCGGCTCGTCAATCTGGATAATGCCAATGCCTGCCGCTTCCAGATCCGCCACCTCATCACGCAGCGCCAGGGCAATCTGTTTGGCGATGGTTTCACGGGTCACGTCTTCACGCGGGAACGACCAGCAGAGAATGGTCACCGGACCGGTCAGCATCCCTTTTACCGGCTTGTCGGTCAGGGACTGGGCATACTTCGCCCACTCCACGGTGATCGCTTCCGGGCGACTGACGTCACCGATCACGACTGGTGGCTTCACGCAGCGGGAACCGTAGCTCTGCACCCAGCCGTTCTGTGTAAAGACGAAGCCGTCCAGGTGCTCGCCGAAGTATTCCACCATGTCGTTACGTTCGGCCTCGCCGTGCACCAGCACGTCCAGCCCCAGGCGCTCCTGCTCGATAATCGCCTGCTTGATGTGTTCCGCGATACCGGTGCGGTAGTGATTCGCATCCAGATTGCCCTTTTTAAAGTCCAGGCGCAGGCCGCGGATCTCCGTTGTTTGCGGGAAAGAACCGATCGTCGTTGTTGGCCACGCGGGCAGATTGAAGCGGGCGCGCTGGGCTGCGGCGCGCACCTCATACGGACTCTGACGCTGGCTGTCCCGGGCGGTGATGGCCGCCAGGCGTTTTTCCACCGCCGGGTTGTGCACGCGCGCCGAGTGACGGCGCGCCTGGATCGGTGCGCTCCATTCGGTAATCGCCGCCGTTTCGCCGCTGTTCAGCGCGTCGCGCAGCAGCGTTAGCTCTTCACATTTTTGCAGGGCGAAGGCAAACCAGCTTTTCACCTCGGCATCCAGACGCGTTTCCACGCTCAGATCGATCGGGCTGTGCAGCAGGGAACAAGATGAGGCCACCCACAGCTCACGTTTGTCGACGATGTCTTTGATTTGTGAGTATTTCTCGGTGAGATCGGCGCGCCAGACGTTACGGCCGTTGATCAGCCCGGCAGAGAGCAGCCAGTCCGCTGGCAGGCGCTTGTGCAGTTCCGCGACATCGTCTTTACCGTGTACGAGATCAACGTGCAGGCCTTGAACCGGCAGCGCGGTAATGGTCTTCAGGTTCGGCGTCACGCCTTCAAAATAGGTCGTCAGCAGGAGTTTTACCTGACCGGTGAGCGCGTCATACGCCGGTTTGAAGGCATCGAGCCAATCCTGCGGCAGCTCAAGCACCAGCGCCGGTTCGTCGATTTGCACCCACTGAATGCCGCGTTTGCCCAGCTCACTCAGCACCTGTCTGTAGACCGGCAGAATATCCTTCAGCAGGCTGAGTCGGTCAAACGGCTCGCCCTTTACTTTGCCCAGCCACAGGTACGTTACCGGCCCGAGCAGCACCGGCTTCACCTGGTGGCCCAGCGCCAGCGCTTCATCCACTTCGTCCAGAAGCTGCGTCCAGGTCAGCCTGAACTGCTGGCCTTTGACAAACTCCGGCACCATATAGTGATAGTTGGTGTTAAACCACTTGGTCATTTCCGCCGCTGCCGCTGGCTCCCCCGTTGGCGCGCGGCCACGGCCGATGCGGAACAGGGTATCGATATCTACCGATCCATCTTTGTTCTGATGACGAGCCGGCACGTTGCCAAGCAGCAGGCTGGTCGTCAGAACATGGTCGTACCAGGCGAAATCGCCCACCGGCAGCAGGTCAATGCCCGCCTGTTTTTGCTGATCCCAGTGGCGGGCGCGCAGCTCGCGTCCTACCGTCAGCAGCTCTTCACGGGTGGCATTACCCGCCCAGTAGCTTTCTTGCGCTTTTTTCAGCTCGCGACGCAGGCCGACGCGAGGGAAACCGAGAGTGTGATTGCGGATTGTCATGTTTTCTTCCTCTAATTAATTGTAAATCCTTTGGATTTTGAATTTAGGGAAGGCGGCAAGTTTGCTCATCCCCGGAAGCTTACATGAGTAAGTGACCGGGGTGAGTAAACGCAGCCAACGCACCATAAATTCAAAAGACGAAGGATTTTAGCCATCCAGATGTTTACACATCCATAATTGGCAGTTACTGTATATTCCTCAAGCGCAAAATGTTCATGGCGAAGTGAAGGACTTTCATGATCGAGATTAAACACCTGAAAACGCTACAAGCGTTGCGGAACTGCGGTTCGCTCGCGGCGGCTGCGGCCACGCTGCACCAGACCCAGTCCGCCCTTTCTCACCAGTTCAGCGATCTGGAACAACGCCTCGGCTTCCGTCTTTTTGTGCGTAAGAGCCAGCCGCTACGCTTTACGCCGCAGGGTGAAATTCTCCTTCAGCTGGCGAATCAGGTCCTGCCGCAAATCGCGAGCGCGCTGCAGGCGTGTAACGAACCGCAGCAGACCAAACTGCGCATCGCCATTGAGTGCCACAGCTGTATTCAGTGGCTGACCCCCGCGCTTGAGAACTTCCGCCAGAAGTGGCCGCAGGTGGAGATGGACTTCAAATCCGGCGTGACCTTTGACCCGCAGCCGTCGCTGCAGCAGGGCGAGCTGGATCTGGTCATGACCTCTGACATCCTGCCGCGCAGCGGCCTGCACTATTCGCCGATGTTTGATTATGAAGTGCGCCTGGTGCTGGCGCCGGACCACCCGCTGGCCGCCAAAACGCGCATCACGCCGGAAGACCTGGCGACAGAAACGCTGCTGATTTACCCGGTCCAGCGTAGTCGTCTGGATATCTGGCGCCACTTCCTGCAGCCGGCAGGCATTAGCCCGCAGCTGAAAAGCGTGGATAACACCCTGCTGCTGATTCAGATGGTGGCGGCGAGAATGGGTATCGCGGCGCTGCCGCACTGGGTGGTGGAGAGTTTTGAACGCCAGGGTCTGGTGCAGACCAAAACCCTGGGTGAAGGACTGTGGAGTCGACTGTACGCCGCCGTGCGCGATGGCGAGCAGCGTCAGCCGATTACGGAGGCGTTTATTCGCTCAGCGCGGAACCACGCGTGCGACCATCTTCCGTTTGTGCGGAGCGCGGAGCGACCCATTGGCGATGGACCCACAGCGAAGCCAGGATCACCGCTCCCCCAATAATAAAGCTCGGCCAGTGCGGCTGTTGCTGCCAGATGGCGAGATTGACCAGCAGCCCTGCCGGGACATGCACGTTGTTCATGATCCCCAGCGTACCGGCGTCTACCTGCGTAGCTCCGTAGTTCCACATGAAGTACCCCAGCCCTGACGCCACTACGCCCAGCCAGACCAGAACGCCCCACTGCACGGCGGTGGTCGGCAGCTTTTGCGGATTACCGAGCATAAACCACGCCGCCACCGCGACAATCGCGGCGCCCATATAAAACCAGGCGAACGCGTTATGCTGCGGCATCGGACGGGTTTCCATCAGGCGTTTGTAGCCCACCATGCCGATAGCAAAACTGATGTTGGCGAGCTGGACGAACATCAGCCCGGTCCAGAAGTGATCGCTGACTTTGTCATAGCGAATAATCGCCGCGCCGATCACCGCCAGCGCGGCGCTCAGCAGATATCCCCAGCGCAGACGACGTCTGCTGAGCAGGTCGTAAATCAGCGTGATATAGAGCGGCGTCAACACGGTAAAGAGCAGGAATTCGGAGACGGACAGGTAGACGTAGGCCCGGAAGCTGAACAGATACATGATGCCGAGCTGCATCGCCCCCACCAGCATATACAGCACAATCGTTTTCAGCGATTGCCCGCGCGTGCGCAGAAACGGCAGGAACACCAGCGCCGCCAGCCCCACGCGCATCAGCACCGAGAAGTAGCTGTCGACCGAACCGGCAAGGTATTCGCCAATCAGGCTAAAGGAGAAGGCCCACAGGATAGTGGTGATAATGAGTAGCGCCACAATGCTTGTCTCTCAGAAAGAAGGAGAGGCATTGTAGCGAACTCTTTAGTTGACAACTGAGCAATAAACAACCTAATGAAGATTATTCAAGGAACAGTTTACGCAGATACTTCGGTACCGCGTTGTCAGCGTTAGAACCAATCACTTCCAGCTCAGGGTGCAGATCCTTCAGACGCTGGTGCGCGTTCTGCATGATGCAGCCCTTGCCCGCCATCGAAAGCATCTCGGCGTCGTTCATGCCGTCACCGAAGGCGATACAGTCTTTCAGCCCGAAGCCCAGACGTTTCGCAACCGCTTCCAGCGCGTGACCTTTGGAGACACCACCCGCCATTACTTCCAGACAGGTCAGGGTTGAGAAGCTCACGTTGACGCGATCGCCCCAGCGGGCGTTGATCGCCTGTTCCAGCGGGAGCAGCTCTTCGTGGCTATCACAGGTGAAGAACACCTTGCTGATCCCTTCCGGCTCCAGCAGGCCTGGTTCGTAAAGGGAGTAATTGAATACCGCTTCCTTGAAGAAACGCATTTCATCCGGACGGTGGCGGTTCATAAACCAGTCGTCGTCGCGGTAAACGTTTGTGACGATAGCCGGGTTGTTATGCACCACGCCGAACAGATCGGCGGCAATATCGCGATCCAGATTGTGGGTAAAGATCAGATTGCCGTCGGTATCATGCACGCGCGCACCGTTAGAGGTGATCATGTACGATTTGATCTCAAGATTATCGCGGATCTGCCCCACGTCCACGTGGTGGCGGCCGGTGGCGAACACAAAGTTCACGCCACGGGCAGTCAGGAGTTTTAAGGTCTCTTTCGCGTAAGGCGACAGGGTGTGGTCGGGGGAAAGCAGCGTGCCATCTAAATCAGATGCAACAACCTGGTACATAGGGATTTCAACCTCTGGTGGAAAACAAGAATCAATTATGCCTGTTGAAAAATTCAACAATGGCGTTAAGCGCGACTGAGCGCATAGCGTCCTTTTCAAAAAGGATCTCATGGAACGCGCCGCTAATGACCAGCGGTTTACCCCCTTCACAAGGGTGACCAGCTGCAGCGCGCAGTTCACAATAGCGGTCATGCATGCGGTTATCCACCACACGCTCTTCTTCCGCCTGGATCAGAAGCGTCGGTGTGTCATCATCGCCTACGCCCGCCAGCACCTGCTCACCGGCCAAAATCCCCTCCCGCACCCAGTGCCAGGTCGGGCCGCCGACGCGCAAGCGTGGTTCATCAGCATAAAAGCGCAGGTTGCGGCGATAACGCTGCCGGCTGTGGGTTAAGACGTTGATGGCGAACGGCAGCGCGCGCCAGCGTCCTGTGCCAATGGCGTAACCTTCACGAATGCGCTGATGGCCCTCAGCCCAGTCAAGAAGATGGCGCACCATCCAGTCAGGAAAACGGATGACGATACCGTACATCGGCGCGGTGAGCGCAATGGCGTCGCACTCGTGCGCGTAACGCTGCAAAAACAGCGTCGAAATGGCGCCGCCCATGGAGTGCGCAAGAATATACCGCTTGCGCCAGGGGCCGGGCTGCACTTCCTGCTGCCAGAACGCGGCAAAATCGTCGACGTAATCGCTGAAGCGATCGACGTGCCCACGATGCGTGTCCGGCAGCATACGTCCGGACAGCCCCTGTCCACGGTGGTCGATGATCAGCACATCGAACCCCATATGGACCAGGTCATAGGTCAGCTCGGCGTATTTAACGTAGCTTTCAATACGCCCGGGGCAGACCACAATCACCCGGTCATTTTTTTCATTTCGGAAACGAACGAAACGCACCGGGACGCCCCCGACGCCCGTGAACTCATCTTCCTCACGCTGCCGCCAGAAATCGGTCAGCGGCCCCATAGAGAAAGCAGCAAAAGCGTTTTCTCGTGTTTCCCAGTCCTTTTTCTGCTGAAACATTGGGTTTCCACTCACGTAATCCAGGGAATATCGTTTTTTTCGTCACCGGTCACAAAATGACTCAATAATAGCGTATTGTGGCATAAAAATAGACGGTTCGGGAGTTTCAAATGACCTTCGAATGGTGGTTCGCCTACCTGCTGACATCCATTATCCTCAGCCTTTCTCCGGGCTCGGGGGCTATTAACACCATGACCACCTCCATCAATCACGGCTATCGCGGTGCGGCGGCGTCGATTGCCGGTTTGCAGACCGGGCTGGGCATTCATATTGTGCTGGTCGGGATCGGTCTGGGGACCCTGTTCTCCCGCTCCGTGCTGGCCTTTGAGGTGCTGAAATGGGCCGGGGCAGCGTATCTGATTTGGCTCGGCATCCAGCAGTGGCGCGCGGCAGGCTCCATTAACCTGAATACGCTGGCTCTGACGCAAAACCGCGGCCATCTGTTTAAGCGTGCGGTATTCGTCAACCTGACCAACCCGAAGAGCATCGTTTTCCTCGCCGCGCTGTTCCCGCAGTTTATCGTTCCGCATCAGCCGCAGGTGATGCAGTACGTGGTGCTGGGCGCGACCACCATTATCGTCGATATCATCGTGATGATTGGTTACGCAACGCTGGCGCAGCGAATTGCGGCGTGGATTAAAGGGCCTAAGCAGATGAAGGCCCTGAATAAAGTCTTTGGCTCGCTGTTTATGCTGGTTGGCGCGCTGCTTGCGTCAGCGCGTCACGCTTAGCGAGAAATGATGAGATGAATGCCGAAGCCGGCGAACAGCGCGCCGGCGAAGCCGTCAATCCACTTCGCGATACGCTGATAGCCGCGGCGCATCGCCGGTAAGGCAAACAGGCTGGCCACGATGGTAAACCAGGCAAAGGTTTCAACGACGATCAGCAGGAAGATTCCCCAGCGTGCGCCCGCGCCGACGCTATCGCCGACAAACAGCGAGAACACCGAGCCGAAATAGATAATGGCTTTCGGGTTCGCCAGATTGGTCAGCAGCCCTTTTACAAAGCTGCGGCCGCCCGTAGCCAGCTCCACCTTTGGTTCTTCCGGTTTTTTCTCTTCTTTCTTCAGCGCCCCGCGCAGCATCTGGTAGCCCATCCAGCACAGGTACAGCCCGCCGCCGACCATGATGATGTTATGCAGCCAGGCCATCTTCGCCAGGATAAGGTTCAGACCGAGCAGCGCAACGGCCGCCCAGACCATAACGCCCATGGTGATACCGAGCACGCCCATCATCGCCTCTTTGCGAGAGCGGCTGACGGCCGTTTGTGATACGAAGAAAAAGTCCGGGCCGGGGCTCATCAGCGCAACGATGTGCACTAACGCCACGGTGAGAAATAGCATTAACATAATTAGCTCGCGGGGAAATAATTTAGTGAGTCATCATCCTGGCACTTTTTCGCCCGGCTGACTACTCCTCATCATCACCATCGGCGTGAGAGCGGATGAGTGCCATAAACTCTTTACCGAAGCGCTCCAGCTTGCGTGTTCCCACGCCGTTGACGCTCAGCATCTCGCTGGCGCTGAGCGGCATCTGCTCGGCCATCTCGATCAGCGTCGCGTCGTTGAACACCACGTAAGGTGGGATATTTTCTTCGTCGGCGATGGCTTTACGCAGCTTGCGCAGTTTGGCGAACAGCTTGCGGTCGTAGTTGCCGCCGTAGGATTTCTGCATCACGCGTGGCTTCAGGGCGATGACGCGCGGCACGGCGAGCTTGAGCTCAACGTCACCGCGCAGGACCGGACGCGCCGCCTCGGTCAGCTGCAGGGCGGAGTGCTGGGCAATGTTCTGCGTGGCGAAGCCAAGGTGGATCAGCTGGCGAATAATACTCACCCAGTGTTCGTGGCTCTGCTCCTTGCCAATGCCGTAGACCGGCAGCTTGTCGTGGCCCATATCGCGGATACGCTGGTTATTGGCGCCGCGCAGCACCTCCACCACGTAGCCCATCCCGAAGCGTTGATTCACACGGTAAATGGTCGAGAGCGCCTTACGCGCGTCCATCAGGCCATCGTACTGCTTTGGCGGATCGAGGCAGATATCGCAGTTGCCGCACGGCTCCTGGCGCCCTTCACCAAAGTAGTTGAGCAGCACCAGACGACGGCAGGTTTGCGCTTCGGCAAACGCGCCCATCGCGTTGAGCTTGTGGCGCTCGATATCCTGCAGCTGTCCCTGCGGCTTCTCTTCCAGACAGCGGCGCAGCCACGCCATATCGGCCGGATCGTAAAACAGCATCGCTTCCGCAGGCAGACCGTCACGCCCGGCGCGGCCGGTTTCCTGATAGTAGGATTCGATATTGCGCGGGATGTCGAAATGCACCACAAAGCGCACGTTCGGCTTGTTGATGCCCATCCCGAACGCCACGGTCGCGACGACGATCTGCAGGTCGTCACGCTGGAATTTCTCCTGCACGTCGGCGCGGATGTGGTTCTCTAACCCGGCGTGATAGGCGGCGGCGCTAAAGCCGCGGTTTTGCAGACGCGCGGCGGTGTCTTCCACCTTCGCACGGCTGTTGCAGTAGATGATGCCGGACTTGCCGCGCTGCTCCTGGACGTAGCGCAGGAGCTGATCCAGCGGCTTGAACTTTTCCATCAGCATATAGCGGATGTTTGGGCGGTCGAAGCTGCTGACCTGAATATAGGGGTCGTTCAGCCCGAGCAGGCGAACGATATCCAGCCTCGTGGTGTCATCCGCCGTGGCGGTAAGCGCCATAAACGGCAGCTCGGGGAAGCGCTGACGCAGCTGGCCGAGGGCGGCGTATTCCGGGCGGAAATCGTGTCCCCACTGGGAAATACAGTGCGCTTCATCTACCGCCAGCAGGACCGGATTCCAGTGCGCGAGATGATCGAGGAAGTTATCCAGCATCAGGCGTTCCGGGGCGATATACAGCAGGCGGATCTGCCCGGTGCGGCACCCGGCCATCACCTCTTGCTGCTGCTCCCGGGTTTGGGTCGAGTTAAGACAGGCTGCCGCCACGCCGTTGGCGAGCAGCTGGTCAACCTGGTCTTTCATCAGAGAAATAAGGGGGGATACCACGACCGTCAGGCCGTTAAGCACCAGCGCGGGCACCTGATAACAGAGGGACTTACCGCCGCCGGTCGGCATTACCACCAGGCAATCACGACCTTCCAGCACCGTTTCAATGATGGTTTCCTGGCCAGGGCGGAACTGCTGGTAGCCAAAGGTTTCATGCAAAACCTGTTTAGCCAGCGACTCCTGATTCAATACTTCCGCCTGCGCCACGTTAACCCCATATGCCAGAAATGAAACAGGCGCTATTTTCAGCGCCTGAGAGAGAAACTTCAACGTTTAACGCAAAAACATTCGAACAGCCTAGAGAATATCGTTCAGCATCACGCCCACGCCGACGCGGGTCTGGTTGAAGTTGTAATCGATAAGCGACTCGCCGTAACCGCTGTACACCTGAGTATAGATGCGGACATGCTTCGTCATTGGATAGCTTAAGCCCACTTCCGCACCGCCGTAGCCGGTGTTCCAGTTGTACTGGCCTTTGGCGCTGAGCACGGCATCACCTAACTGATAGCCGACTTTAAGCTGGTAGTAGCCCATATATTTGGTGATGTCCGGGTTGTCATCCGTGCTGCCGACCACATACCACGGCTTCACTTCCACCATCCAGTTACCGTTCTGCGCCATCAGGCGCGTATAGGCACGGTTCCAGCTGCGGGATGTCGGGTCAGAGCGACCGTTGGAATCATGGTTAAAGCCCACTTCGACGTCACGCAGCGTCCAGCCCGCAAACTCATAATCCGTTGCAAAACCGAGGAACAGCTGCGGCTCATAGTTGGTTTCACGGAACGGTGAGGACTCTCCGCTGTTAGAGAGCTGCCACCAGGATTTCTGAGTGTAAGACGCCCCGAGCACCGAGTTTGGCCCCAGAATACCGCGCCAGAACGGGAACGCGAGGCTGAGCTGGAACTTCACCTCATCTTTACGCGCATTATCAGACCAGTTATAGGAGCTTATCGCCTCTTTGTTGAGATCGCTGGTCTGGGTATAAATCACATAGTTGGTGTCATACGGATAGAGCGTGAACGGATTGTCATGCTCCTGAAGAAGGTTCGCGATAATGCTACCGTGAACGGCAGGTTTATCATGCACCTCTTTAATCGTCGCTTCCTGCGCATATGCTGTGAGGGGCAGCGCAACCGCCGCCAGTAACCAGGCCAGATACGTCCGCATCGGTGGTGTTCTCCTGCAAAAGAGTAAAATTAGCTGAATAGTTATGTGGCGAACATTCTACAGACTTCTGCGACAACTGCTGCATCCTCGTTTCTGAAAGTGGAATTCCTTGTTGCCGAGGCATAAAATCAACATTTCGTTAACAATAAGGATGTGATGCCTCATGTCAGCCATGCTTACCGCCGAAGAAGTGTTAAAACTCGTGGGCGAGATTTTTGTTTACCATATGCCGTTTAACCGCGCGCTGGGACTGGAGCTGGAACGTTACGAGAAAGACTTTGCCCAGCTGAGCTTCAACAACCAGCCGATGATGGTAGGTAACTGGGCGCAAAGCATTTTGCACGGCGGCGTGATTGCCTCCGCGCTGGACGTGGCGGCAGGTCTGGTCTGCGTGGGCAGCACGCTGACCCGCCATGACACCATCAACGAAGACGAACTCCGCCAGCGTCTGGCGCGCATGGGCACCATTGATTTGCGCGTCGACTATCTTCGCCCGGGGCGCGGAAATCGCTTTACCTGTACCAGCAGCCTGCTGCGCGCGGGAAATAAAGTTGCCGTGGCGCGCGTTGAATTACACAACGAAGAACAGGTGTATATCGCCAGCGCAACCGCCACTTATATGGTGGGTTGAGGCGGCAAAATCGGGTAAAATTAATTCACTTTTTTGTAACGGATTTTCCCGATGGATGCTAAACAGACGCGGCAGGGCGTTTTACTCGCCCTTGCCGCTTATTTTATTTGGGGTATCGCCCCGGCGTATTTCAAGCTTATCGCCTACGTTCCGGCCGATGAGATCCTGACTCACCGCGTTATCTGGTCATTCTTCTTTATGATTGCGCTGATGAGCCTCAGCCGTCAGTGGTCGGGCGTCAAAACGCTGCTGCAAACCCCGAAAAAGATTTTCCTGCTGGCGCTCTCAGCGGTGCTGATTGGCGGCAACTGGCTGCTGTTTATCTGGGCGGTGAATAATCATCACATGCTCGAAGCGAGCCTGGGGTACTTCATTAACCCGCTGGTGAATATCGTGCTGGGGATGATTTTCCTCGGTGAGCGCTTCCGCCGGATGCAGTGGGTGGCGGTGATTCTGGCCTTCTGCGGCGTACTGGTGCAGCTCTGGACCTTCGGCTCGCTGCCGATTATTGCCCTCGGCCTGGCGTTCAGCTTTGCGTTCTACGGCCTGGTGCGTAAGAAGATTGCGGTGGAAGCGCAGACGGGAATGCTGTTTGAAACCCTGTGGCTGCTGCCCGTGGCGGCGATTTATCTCTTCGGCATCGCCGACAGCGCCACCAGCCATATGGGCAGCAACCCGTGGTCGCTGAACCTGATGCTGATGGCAGCGGGCGTGGTGACCACCATTCCACTGCTGTGCTTCACCGGTGCCGCGACGCGTCTGCGTCTCTCCACGCTGGGCTTCTTCCAGTACATTGGCCCGACGCTGATGTTCCTGCTGGCGGTGGTGTTTTACGGCGAGGTGCCGGGGGCGGATAAGATGGTAACGTTCGCCTTTATCTGGGTGGCGCTGGCGATTTTCGTTGCCGATGCGATTTATACCCAGCGCAGGGTGCGCAAAGGGCTGTGATGTTGCCCTCACCCTAACCCTCTCCCACAGGGAGAGGGAATTCGATCGTAAGGCGGGTAAGCGCAGCGCCACCCGCCAGATTTTTACAGCCAGTTCCGGCGCTTAAAGTACAGATACGGCGCCAGCCCCGCGAGGATCATAAAGATAATCGCCCCCGGGTAGCCAAAGCTCCATTTCAGCTCCGGCATAAACTCAAAGTTCATCCCGTAGCTGGACGCCACCAGCGTCGGCGGCAGGAACACCACGGACACTACCGAGAAGATCTTGATGATACGGTTCTGCTCGATGTTGATAAAGCCCATCGCCGCCTGCATCAGGAAGTTCACCTTCTGGAACAGAGATTCGTTGTGCGGCAGCAGGGATTCGATATCTCGTAAGATCTCACGCGCCTGCTCCAGCTGACCGCCCGGCAGACGCGCCTTGCGCACCAGGAAGTTCAGCGCGCGCTGGGTATCCATCAGACACAAGCGCACCTTCCAGCCGATATCTTCCAGCTCTGCCAGCGTGGAGAGCGCTTCGTCGTATTCATCGCCCTGATGGCCTTCCATGATCACGCGGCTAAGCTTTTCCAGATCGCTGTAGATGTTTTCAATTTCGTCCGCCAGCTGTTCAATTTTGGTCTCGAACAGATCGAGCAGCAGCTCGTAAGCGTTACCGTCCACCATTGCCTGGCTGCGGGCGCGCATACGGTAGAGGCGAAATGCCGGCAGCTCGCGCTCGCGCAGGGTAAACAGACGGCCGTCGCGAATGGTAAACGCCACGGTGGAGTTACCCGCGTGGTCTTCCGCATCTTCAAAGAAGAAGAAGGAGTGAATATGCAGACCGTCTTCGTCTTCAAAAAAACGCGCGGATGCTTCGATGTCTTCCAGTTCCGGGCGGGTTGCCAGGCTTTGCCCCAGTTCAGATTGTACGCGAAGGCGTTCATCATCGTCCGGCTCGACCAGATCCACCCATACGGCATCAATGAGGGGCTGTGACTCTTCGGCTTCAAGCCGAGTCAGTCGGTTATTTTCGAGTTGAAATGCGCTCAACATGACCGGGACTCCCAATGCAAAAAATATCGGACAGTTCGGTGGGCACACAGAAACAAATTGGGTTTCAGACCATTAAACAGCCTGACTCAGCGCGACGGGAATAATGCAGGTCGCTGACAACCACTAAGGCCATCAGCAAGAGGAGATAGCCTTAGGAGTTGTTCCTGGATGACAGGGAATTGAGCCAGTATCTACTGGGTGTGTCCAAGGCGAATGTCCTCTTAGCGTAATCGTGCGCGCATGTTACGCCAGCTATAACTGTGGCGTCAACACGCAACGGAACGCTGAAGGGCATTAATTGACCTTCACTGTATAAGGCTAGCAGATTATTACAAAATAATGATATTTTTCTGAATGTTAGACTGTTTCCAGCTTCGCATAGGCCGCCACCAGCCATTTGATCCCCTGCCCCTGGAACGCTACCTGCAGGCGGCTGTGCTCGCCGCTGCCTTCCAGATTCACAATGGTACCTTCGCCAAACTTCGAATGGCGCACGCGCTGGCCCAGCTTGTAGCCGGTGTCGGTTTCCGCAATCGGCGATCCCATGCGCTGATGGCTGACCGGACGGCTGATGCTCGCCCGCAGACGCACCTCTTCCACGCACTCCTCCGGCAGTTCGCCGATAAAGCGCGACGGACGGTGATAAACCTCTTTACCGTACAGACGGCGGGTTTCGGCGTAGGTTAGCGTCAGCTTTTGCATCGCACGCGTCACGCCCACGTAGGCCAGACGACGTTCCTCTTCCAGACGTCCGCCCTCATCCAGCGACATCTGGCTCGGGAACATCCCCTCTTCCATCCCGACGATAAACACCTGCGGGAACTCCAGACCTTTGGCGGAGTGCAGGGTCATCAGCTGAACCGCATCCTGCCAGGTGTCCGCCTGCCCTTCACCCGCTTCCAGCGCGGCGTGGGAGAGGAACGCCTGCAGCGGCATCAGGTCTTCGTCTTCTTCGTTGTAGCTGAACTGGCGCGTTGCCGTCACCAGCTCCTCTAAGTTCTCAATACGGGTCTGGCCCTTCTCGCCTTTCTCCTGCTCGTACATGGTGCGCAGGCCGGAATCTTTAATCACCCGGTCGGTCTGCACGTGCAGCGGCATGTCGGCCGTTTCCTGCGCCAGAGCGTCAATCAGCTCAAGGAAGCGCTGTAATGCGCTGGCGGCGCGTCCAGCGAGGGCTTTTTCCTGCAGCAGCTCGCGGCACGCCTGCCACAGCGTCAGCTGGCGATCGCGCGAGGCCTGACGCACCACGTCCAGCGTGCGGTCGCCAATCCCGCGGGTCGGCGTATTGACCACGCGTTCAAACGCCGCGTCGTCGTTACGGTTCGCAATGAGGCGCAGATACGACAGCGCATCTTTGATTTCCTGACGTTCGAAGAATCGCATGCCGCCATAAATGCGGTACGGCATGCTCACCTGCAGCAGCGCCTCTTCCAGCACGCGCGACTGGGCGTTGCTGCGGTAGAGAATGGCGCACTGCTCCAGCGCGCCGCCGTTGTCTTGCCAGGTTTTGATGCGGTTCACCACGAAGCGGGCTTCGTCGAGCTCGTTGAAGGCGCAGTAAATCGAAATCGGTTCGCCGTCGACGCCGTCGGTCCACAGCTTTTTACCCAGACGCCCGTTGTTGTTTTCAATCAGGGCGTTGGCCGCGCTCAGGATGTTGCTGGTTGAGCGGTAGTTCTGCTCCAGACGGATGGTCTGTGCACCTGGGAAATCGTTGAGGAAGCGCTGGATATTCTCCACCTGCGCCCCGCGCCAGCCGTAAATCGACTGATCATCGTCGCCCACGATCATGACCTTGCCGGTATCACCGGCCAGCAGGCGGATCCACGCGTACTGAATGTTGTTGGTATCCTGGAATTCGTCCACCAGGATATTGGTGAAGCGTTCACGGTAGTGCTGCAGGATGTGCGGCTTGTTGAGCCACAGCTCGTGGGCGCGCAGCAGCAGCTCGGCAAAATCCACCAGACCGGCGCGATCGCACGCTTCCTGATAGGCCTTGTAGACGTTCTGCCAGGTCTGCTCGACCGGGTTGCCGAAGCTCTGAATGTGGTGCGGGCGCAGCCCCTCGTCCTTCTGGCCGTTGATGTACCACATCGCCTGACGCGGCGGCCACTGCTTCTCGTCGAGGTTCATCGCCTTGATCAGGCGCTTCAGCAAGCGGAGCTGGTCTTCGCTGTCGAGGATCTGGAAATCCTGCGGCAGGTTGGCGTCCATGTGGTGCGCGCGCAGCAGGCGGTGCGCCAGGCCGTGGAAGGTGCCGACCCACATGCCGCCCTGGCTGGTGCCCATCAATTGGGCGATGCGGTGGCGCATCTCCGCCGCCGCCTTGTTGGTGAACGTGACCGCCATGATGGAGTACGGGGAGCAGTTTTCCACGCTCTGCAGCCAGGCGATACGGTGAACCAGCACGCGCGTCTTACCACTGCCCGCCCCAGCCAGCACCAGCAGGTTGGTACGCGAGGCGGCAACCGCGTCACGCTGTTTGTCATTAAGGCTGTCGAGCAGGTAAGAAACGTCCATTGGCACCGTCACGTCATGTCGGGCGGGCAAATGTTTCCATTCGCCAAAACCCTGTTAATTTATACAGAACAATTGATGATTATATCAGCGTCGTGAGGGATGCCAACCGTGAAATTTCCACGTGCGGCAGAAGACGGCTGTCGGTTGCGGTCATCAGCTCCGCATTTTCCGGCTTGATCCAGCAGGCCTGCATCCCGCAGCGGATAGCACCGGCCACGTCCGTGGTCAGGTCATCCCCCACGTGCAGAATGTTACCCAGCGGCAGGTTAAGCTTATCTGCCGCCAGATGGTACATATCATTAAATGGCTTCGCGCGCCCGTGAGGACCCGCACGCAGCACGAACTCAAAATAATCGCTGAGGCCAAACAGCTCGGGCTGGGCATTGCCGTTGGTGATGGCCACCAGCGGCCACTTCTCGGCAAGCTTCGCCAGCGTGTCGTGGGTCTCCTGCGGCACGTCGATACGGCTACGCCATTTGGCAAAGTTTTCCATGGCCGCTTCAGCCCCGATGGCCGCGTCCTGCGCGCTCAGGCCGGCATTAAGCATCGCCTGCTCGACCGCACGACGACGCCATTCGGTCACGTCGTGGTAAATGTCCGGCTCGGTTTCCCTCAGGGACTGACGGAGCTTCTGAAAGTCCTTGTTCTGCATCGCTTTCAGCGCGGGATGGTAGTTCTGCACAAACGCCAGCGACTCCTGCTCGGTACGCAGGATCACCTCGCTGTTGTCGTAAAGGGTGTCATCAAGGTCAAACGTCAGGGCTGAGATCTGACCAAGTGGGCGGTAAAAACGCATTATTTCCCCCGTTTGGCGCGTGGATGCGCCGCGTCATACACCGAGGCAAGGTGTTGGAAGTCTAAGTGGGTATAGATTTGAGTGGTCGAAAGATTCGCGTGGCCAAGCAGTTCCTGCACGCCGCGCAGATCGCCGCTCGACTCAAGCATGTGTGTCGCAAAGGAGTGGCGCAGCTTGTGCGGATGAACGTGGCTGTTCAGCCCCTGCTTAATGCCCCACTCCGCAAAGCGCTTCTGGACGTTACGCGCCGAGATCCGTTTGCCAAGCTTCGACAGGAACAGCGCATCCTCTTCGCTGCCAAACAGCCCGCGCAGGTCAAGCCAGTGCTCAATCCACGAAACCGCATTGCGGCCAATCGGCAGGCGGCGCTCTTTGCTGCCCTTGCCCATTACCCACACTTCACCGGACTCCAGATCGAGGTGTTTGATATCAAGATTAACCAGCTCTGACAGACGCAGCCCGGCACCGTACATCACCTCCAGCATCGCGCGGTCGCGCACGGCGAGCGGATCGTTAAGGTCGATATCCAGCAGGCGGTTTACGTCGTCAACGTCGATATTTTTAGGCAGATGGCGCGGCGCTTTCGGCGTGGCGATCCCCTTTGCCGGGTTGGCTTTTAAGCCCCCCTGGCTGACCAGCCAGTCGAAGAAACTGCGCAGCGCCGAGAGCCTGAGCGCCAGGCTTGCCGGGCTGAGATTTTTTTTACGGCTACGCACGACGAACCCGCGTACCGTCGCAGCGTCACATTGTTGCCAGCTTTTCAGGCCGATTTCGGCGGCGATCTGCATGATGGCATCAAGCTGACGCTGGTAGTTGAGCAGGGTAATGGGGCTAAGCTGACGCTCCACGCCCAGATAGCGCAGAAAGCGCGAGACGTCAGTGGCGAGCAGTCCGTTCGTCATACGCGCTCAATCCAGCGCTCCAGCAGCTCGGGCAGCATCAGGGCGATCTCCTGCAGCAGGTGCGTGGCTTGCCCCTGCTCATAGTGATGCGCATCGCGGCTGGTAAATAACATGACACCCAGATCGCCATCGCGCCCCATCAGCGACATCGCCACCGAGCCAATCGCTTTGGCTTCCGGTAACACCACCAGCAGCTCAGGCCCGTTCAGCGGCCCCAGATAGTGGTGCTCATGGCCCAGACGCTGAATGCGCAGCGGTTCAAACGCCTGACGGCTAAGAGCCAGATGGGTGAACCCCGACGGTGCGCCAATGCGCCAGCGGTCAGGGAAAAGCCGAATCGTCGCGCCCGCCAGCCCCAGCTCGCGAGCCCAGCGGTGGAAGCGGCTGAGGAACTCGTCAAGACTGTGCGCCGACGCCAGACGCGCCTGCAGATGCAGCAGACGATAGAACAGGCTTTCGTTGTTGCTGGCCTGCTCCATCAGCAGCGTCATATTCTCTTCAAGCTGATTGATGTGGTTGCGCGAGCGCGCCATGTGCCATTCGACCAGCGACACGGTCCCGCGAACCGGATGCGGCACGCGCATCTCTTCGACGACGCGTGCATTGCGAATAAAGAACTCAGGATTGCGCAGCAGATAATCAACAACAGCTCTGTCGTCCAGTTCCGTCACTGTTTCCTGCAGTTCTTCCCCTGGTTGTTTCATAGATGGATAAACCCGTCATAGACATGTGCCGCCGGGCCCGTCATATACAGTGGATGACCCGGTCCTTTCCAGGCGATATCAAGGCGACCGCCCGGTAACTCCACGCGAACCTCTTCAGCCAGTAACCCCTGGGAGATGCCCACGGCCACCGCTGCACAGGCGCCGCTTCCGCAGGCCTGAGTCTCGCCCGCGCCGCGCTCGTAAACCCGCAGGCGAATGTGCTCGCGCTTCACCACCTGCATAAAGCCGATGTTCGCGCGCTCCGGGAAACGTTCGTGGCTTTCCAGCGCCGGGCCGAGCGTTTCGACCGCGGCGGTTTCCACATCATCAACCTGAATCACGCAGTGTGGGTTACCCATTGAGACGACGCCGCACAATACTGTCTGCTCGGCCGCACGCATAATATAGGTCTTTTCCGCTTTGTTTGCGCGAAACGGCACGACGGAGGGCTCGAAGTTAGGCTCGCCCATGTTCACGCGCACCAGCTCATCATCGGTGACGCTGAGCACCATGCGGCCATTGGCCGTGCTGACGCGGATATCACGCTTGTTGGTCAGCCCTTTCAGGCGGACAAAGCGGGCAAAACAGCGCGCGCCGTTGCCGCACTGGTTAACTTCGCTGCCGTCCGCGTTAAAAATACGGTAGTGGAAATCGAGGTCGGGATCGTACGGTGGCTCGACCACCAGCAGCTGATCGAACCCCACGCCCAGATGCCGATCCGCCAGGCGACGGATCAGTTCCGGGGAGAAAAACACATTCTGCGTTACCGCGTCGACGACCATAAAATCGTTGCCAAGGCCATGCATTTTAGAGAACTGCATCATTTGCTCCATTGCGCGGGTACAGAACGTTGTCGTCAGAGATTAACCTGAGTCGGGCCACCGTTATCGCCACGATCGTTAGTATTTGGCGTGGTGGACTCAATGCCGCTTTGCGCGGGTTTCGTCGGCGGCGGCGCGGTTTTATCCGCAGGTGGGAAGTACAGTGGTCCCTTCAGTCCGCAGCCAGTCAGGCTAAACAGCGTGATGAGAACGGCAAGCGTTCGGAAAGCGTTTTTCATTATAAAGTTGCCCGTAAGTTCAAATCTGTTTCTATCATCGCAGGAGAAGACACAAAAGCAAGAGTTTGCCGCTTTCCTGCAACGGGAATTATTTAGGGTTATACTGCCGGCATCACGAAAAACAGGAACAAAACCATGAACGACAGTGAATTCCATCGCCTTGCCGACAACCTGTGGATGACCATCGAAGAGCGTCTTGACGACTGGGATGGCGACAGCGATATCGATTGTGAAATCAACGGCGGCATTCTGACCCTGAGCTTCGAAAATGGCAGCAAAATTATTATTAACCGCCAGGAGCCGCTTCACCAGGTCTGGCTGGCCGCGAAACAGGGCGGCTATCATTTCGATCTGAAGGACGGGGAATGGGTTTGCGACCGCAGCGGCGTACCGTTCTGGGATCTGCTGGAACAGGCGGCAACCGCGCAGGCGGGTGAGGCTGTGAGTTTCAGGTAGTTTTGTTGCCGGGTGGCGCTGCGCTTACCCGGCCTACGGGTTCGAGCTGTTGTAGGCCCGGTAAGGCGTAACCGCCACCGGGCGAGCGAAAAGGCTCAGGAGAAATACTGCTGCAACAGCGGCGCGGTGTCCTGATTGGCAGGCGCGGCAGGCGTTACGGCCTGGGTGCGGAACGGGATCACCTGCGTACGACCGTCGACGTTCACAATCTGGTAGAACTGCGGCAGGTTAAAGTTGATAAAGCTTGAGCCGTAGGTGAAACGGTCATGCGAAGAGGAGTAGAAGCGGCTGACGTCGCGCACCAGCTCCTCTTTACTGCCTTCACAGTGGTGATACACCTCGGCGCGGTTGGTCTCATCAAGAATGTAGATGTTGAACCCGGCATCGTCGCCCGACTCTTCAAAGAAGAACTGAATAATCCCTTCGCTGGCGAATCCGTCCACCACCTGCGGGAGCTTAACGTGGTTGGTTTCCACCTGCACCGACAGGCCATGTAGCTTGTTGTGTGAAATCGCGCCGTAGAACTCGATGGCGTTTTCCAGCTTCTGTACCGACACGTTCAGGCGTTCGAAGAACAGGCCCCAGGTCTGACCGGAAACGCGTAGCGCTTTAAAGCGTCCGGTTTCCTGACGGGTGCTGGACAGACGCAGTTCGATACACTCAGAAACCAGCTGCTGCACGCGGGTACGAATTAAACCGCGCAGGTGCTGGCTGTAGCAGAACACCTCAACGCTGTCCGGCGGTGCGGCATCCTGGTGCATCTTGCCGAGAATCGTTTTCAGCGCTTCGATCATCGCCTGCTCGCCGTTGAAATGCAGGGTACGCACTTCGTTCCACGAGTTGCGGTACAGCAGATCCACGCTGCCCACCAGGCAGTTTTGCTGCTCGCCAAAGCTGAAAACGTCCAGCTTGCGGAAGTCAAAGTGAACCACCTGATTGCGGAAGGCCGCCGTCGGGTCGTATTCCAGGTTGACGATAATCGCCAGATGGCGAATTTCGCACGGGCTGTAGAGCGCTTTCGGCGTTGGGGCGGGCAGACGCAGCGGGAAGTGGTGCGACACATCCGCGACCATCTCCTGCAGCTTAGCGAGATCTACCACCTCGTTACCTTTGATAAACAGGCGCGTGCGCGAGGTCAGCAGGCCGTTAAACCAGGCCCAGGCCACCAGCTTGTTCAGGTAGCGGTTATACTCCAGCGGCTGATGGCTGATGATTGAGTCCATGCTTGGCGCACGGTTATACAGATACCACCCGGTGCGGTTTGCGCGGCCCGGCGGCACATAGATAAAGGTCAGATTCGGTTCTGACAGGTCTGGCGAAATCTGCGGGTTAACCAGGGTGACTTTACCCGGCAGCGCTTCAAACGCGGCATACAGCTTACGGGTTAATACCCCGATGTCCTGCGGGCTGGCGGAAACGCTGAGGTTGTTACGGCGCGCAAAGCGGATCAGGTTACGATAGCTTTGCATCATCGCATCGAGCAGTTCGTTGTGCGCTTCACGCACCTGATCGATTTTCCAGTTGGCCCGGTTGTCGAGCATGGACAGACGCGCTTCGTCCCATCCCCACTCTTTCACTAACTGACTGACCACTTCACGACGCCAGCCCACGCAGGCGCGATCGCGGCTCAATTTCTCACAAACTTTGAGATAGAAACATCGACGCACCAGGTCAAGACGCGTGGTGTCATCAATGGCTTTCAGGTATTCGGTCACGCGCTCCAGCATCATGCAGTAGGCGTCCAGCCCGAAGGAGACAATCTCCCCGTCGTGCAAACGTTGCTTGATATCTTTCGCCAGCAGGCGAGGCGTGGGGTATTCCCAGGAATAGGCTTCAAGCAGCAGCGTTTTCAGCACCGCTTTGTACGGTGAGTCGATACTCTTATAGAGCTGCCAGAGGCTTGCGCCAAAATACTCTTCGGCTGACAGAGAGCTCAGACCGCCGAGGTCCAGCCATTCGTTTGGCGTCAGTACGCCCTGCGCGTAAAGCGACATGACGTAGTCATCGTAATGCTCTTCTTCTTCGCACGGGACCATATTCCACAGAATACGCTTCCCGGCCAGACGCACGGCAGTACGGTAAAATTCATCCAGCAGTAAGATGTGCTGAGTCGAGCCGCAGTCCTCACCACCCAGACTGCCGCTTTCGTTATGGCGGAAACGGTTTTCATCAATCAGGAAGAAGCTTACTTCCACGCCGAGCGAGGCCGCCCAGCTCTCCAGCAGGCTGCACTTGCGTTGCAGCAGCTGACGCTCGTCATTATCGAGCCAGGACTGATGGCAGACCCAGATGTCCAGGTCCGAAGAACAGCTTTGCCCTACCGATGAGGTGCTCCCCATCGAGTAAACGCCGGTAATCGGCAGTTCACCCTTTGGAGACTCCTGTGGCGGCATGCCGCGGTAGAGTTCCAGTTCGTTGAGGTAATGCTGTTGGGTTTCATCAGGCGTGAAAAGGCAAATGCCCTGGGGAACGTTACCGTCAAGGTAGCCAGGCATCAGCGGATGGTGATAGTGCAATAATGTCGGCAGCAGACTGTATACCTGCTGGAAAGCAGGGCCCATGGCAGCAAGCGCGCGATCCACACGCAGTTGATTTATGGCATCCAGTCTCTGTTTCAGAGTCTCAATATAGAGGTACAAGACGTATCGCCTGATGTTTCCGGGTGTCGCAGCTATTCAAAACACGAGTAACAGCGGACCCGCAGTATTTCAAAAAGATAACCGTTACCCTTTTTCGCCCTTATCATTTTTGGTGGTACCGACGAAAAAATGGTCTAAAACGTGATCAATTTAACACCTTGCCGATTGACCGTAAAGAAAGATGCGCTACATACAAGTGTAGCACCGTTCTGTACGTGTAAATTCCTGAATACGGCTATGGCTGACGAATACGCCGCCTTGTCCCTCTCACGCTTCATCAACCGTAAAACTGCCATCCCAGAGTCAACAATGTTAGGATGGTTAGCGATTGATAATGACGGTAACAAGCATGTTAGACAATGTTTTGAGAATTGCCACACGCCAAAGCCCTCTCGCGCTCTGGCAGGCACATTATGTGAAGCAGCGCCTGGAAGCCTGCCACAGCGGATTGCGCGTCGAGCTGGTGCCGATGGTCACGCGCGGTGACGTGATCCTCGATACGCCGCTGGCGAAAGTGGGCGGCAAGGGCCTGTTCGTCAAAGAACTGGAACTGGCATTGCTTGAGAACCGCGCCGATATCGCCGTACATTCGATGAAAGACGTGCCCGTCGAGTTCCCGGAGGGGCTGGGGCTGGTGACCATCTGCGAGCGCGAAGATCCGCGCGATGCGTTTGTCTCTAACCACTATGATTCGCTCGACGCGCTGCCAGCGGGTAGCGTGGTTGGCACGTCCAGTTTACGTCGTCAGTGTCAGCTGGCGGAGCGTCGTCCCGATCTGATCATTCGCTCGCTGCGCGGTAACGTCGGCACGCGTCTGGGCAAGCTGGATAACGGCGATTACGATGCCATTATTCTCGCCGTTGCCGGCCTGAAGCGTCTGGGGCTGGAGGAACGTATTCGCGTGGCGCTGCCGCCAGAGCTGTCGCTGCCGGCTGTTGGTCAGGGCGCCGTCGGCATCGAGTGCCGTCTGGACGATGCACGTACCCGCGCGCTGCTTGCTCCACTGAATCATGACGAAACCGCTATCCGCGTAAAAGCGGAGCGGGCGATGAATACCCGCCTCGAAGGCGGGTGCCAGGTTCCGATTGGCAGCTATGCTGAATTGACGAATGGCGAACTGTGGCTGCGCGCGCTGGTAGGCGCCCCGGACGGATCGCAGATGGTGCGCGGCGAACGTCGCGGAAAAGCGCAAGATGCCGAGCAGCTTGGCGTGTCGCTGGCGGAAGAACTGCTGGATAACGGCGCCCGCGAGATTCTGGCTGACGTTTATAATGGAGAGCCCCCTGCATGAGTATTCTCGTCACCCGCCCTTCTCCCGCAGGAGAGCAGTTAGTGAGCCGTCTGCGCGCACTGGGGCAGGTGGCCTGGAGTTTTCCGCTCATTGAATTCTCCCCCGGTCGGGAGCTCTCCGCGCTCGCCGACCAGATGAATATCCTTCAGGAGGGCGACCTGCTGTTTGCGCTGTCGCAACATGCCGTGGAATTTGCCCACGCGCAGCTGCAACAGCAGGGTTTGACCTGGCCAGCCGCCCCCCGCTATTTCGCGATTGGCCGCACAACGGCACTGGCGCTGCATACCGTAAGCAGCGCGGACGTTCGTTACCCGTTAGATCGGGAAATCAGTGAAGTCTTGCTACAATTACCTGAATTACAAAACATTGCCGGAAAGCGTGCGCTCATTTTGCGCGGTAATGGTGGCCGCGAGCTGCTGGGCGAAACGCTGCGTGAACGTGGTGCAGACGTGACGTTCATTGAGTGCTATCAGCGCTGTGCAAAACACTACGATGGCGCGGAAGAGGCGATGCGCTGGCACGCGCGCGGCATTAATACGCTGGTGGTCACCAGCGGTGAAATGTTACAACAGCTTTGGTCGCTGATACCGCTCTGGTATCGCGAAAACTGGTTACTCCGCTGTCGGCTTCTGGTCGTCAGTGAGCGTCTGGCGAACCAGGCCCGGGAACTGGGCTGGCAGGATATTCGGATCGCTGATAACGCCGACAACGATGCGCTGCTGCGCGCATTACAATAACTCTCAAATGGGAAGCCATAATGACGGAACACGACAAATCCTCCGCCGTGGTTGAAGAGACCAGGGAGACTGTGGAAACGACGCCACAGCCAGAGACGACAGAGAAAACCGCTGAGAAGAAAAACGGCAGCAACAAAACGAGCCTCGCGCTGAGTGCGATTGCCATCGCCATTGCGCTGGCAGCAGGGGTTGGCCTGTACGGTCTGGTGAAGCAACAGGGCGCTAACCAGACGTCCACCAGCGATGCGCTGGTGAATCAGCTCACCGCCCTGCAAAAAGCGCAGGAGACGCAGAAAACCGAGCTGGAAACGGTGATTAAGCAGCAGGCCGCCGCGCTTGCCGAGGCGAACAGCAAACAGGAAGAGCTGGCTAAACAGCTGGGCGACGTGCAGCAGAAAGTCGCCACGATTTCCGGTACCGATGCCAAAACCTGGCTGCTCTCGCAGGCTGACTTCCTGGTGAAGCTCGCCGGACGTAAGCTCTGGAGCGATCAGGACGTCACCACTGCCGCCGCGCTGCTGAAAAGCGCCGATGCGAGCCTGGCAGACATGAACGATCCGAGCCTTATCACCGCGCGTCGCGCGATCACCGAGGACATCGCCAGCCTCTCCGCCGTCTCGCAGGTGGATTACGACGGCATTATCCTCAAGGTGAACCAGCTGTCGAATCAGATTGATAACCTGCAGCTGGCGGATAATAACGACGACGACTCCCCGATGGATTCCGACGGTACCGAGCTTTCCAGCTCTCTGAGCGAATGGCGCATCAACCTGCAGAAAAGCTGGCAGAACTTTATGGACAGCTTCATCACTATCCGCCGTCGCGACGAAACCGCCGTGCCGCTGCTGGCGCCGAACCAGGATATCTATCTGCGCGAAAACATTCGTTCCCGCCTGCTGGTGGCGGCTCAGGCCGTGCCGCGTCATCAGGAAGAGACGTACAAACAGGCGCTGGATAACGTCTCAACGTGGGTACGCGCCTACTACAACACTGATGATGCGACGACCACCGCCTTCCTCGAAGACATTGATAAGCTGAGCCAGCAGAACATCACCATGAACGTGCCGGATAAGCTGGCCAGCCAGCCGATTCTGGAAAAACTGATGCAGACGCGCGTACGTAACCTGCTGGCGCAGCCGGGCGTGCCGGCAGAGCCGTCGGGCGGAGCGGCACCTGCTCCGGTTCAGGCGCCTGAAAGCGCACCGCAAGGAGAGTAATGATGCTAAAAGTCCTCTTACTCTTCATCCTGCTGATCGCCGGGATCGTGCTGGGACCTATGCTTGCGGGTCATCAGGGTTACGTCCTTATCCAGACGGATAACTACAACATTGAAACCAGCGTAACCGGCCTGACGATCATTCTGATCCTCGGCGTGGTGGTGCTGTTTGCGATCGAGTGGATCCTGCGCCGTATTTTCCGCACCGGTGCCCACACGCGCGGCTGGTTCGTTGGCCGCAAGCGCCGCCGCGCCCGTAAACAAACCGAGCAGGCGCTGCTTAAGCTTGCTGAGGGTGACTATCAGCAGGTTGAAAAGCTGATGTCGAAAAACGCCGACCATGCCGAACAGCCGGTGGTGAATTATCTGCTCGCTGCCGAAGCGGCGCAGCAGCGCGGTGACGAAGCCCGCGCCAATCAGCATCTGGAGCGGGCGGCTGAGCTGGCTCACGGCGACCCGATTCCGGTAGAAATCACGCGCGTTCGCCTGCAGCTGGCGCGCAATGAAAATCACGCGGCGCGTCACGGTATCGATCGCCTGCTGGAAGTTGCGCCACGTCATCCGGAAGTGCTGCGTCTTGCCGAGCAGGCGTATATTCGTACCGGCGCCTGGGGTTCGCTGCTGGACATCACTCCGTCGATGGCGAAAGCCGAGGTGGGCGACGATGAACATCGTGATGAGCTTCAGCGTCTGGCATGGATTGGCCTGATGGATCAGGCGCGCGCCGACCTGGGCAGCGACGGTCTGAAAACGTGGTGGAAGAATCAGAGCCGTAAGACGCGCCAGCAGGTTCCTCTGCAGGTCGCCATGGCGGAACATCTTATTGAATGTGACGATCATGACACGGCTCAGGAGATCCTCCTCGACGGCCTGAAGCGCCAGTATGACGATCGTCTGGTGATGGTGATCCCGCGTCTGAAAACCAATAATCCTGAGCAAATCGAAAAAGTGCTGCGTCAGCAGATTAAAAGCGTCGGCGATCGTCCGCTGCTGTGGAGCACCCTCGGTCAGTCGTTAATGAAGCATGGCGAATGGCAGGAGGCGAGCCTCGCTTTCCGTGCGGCGCTGAAACAGCGTCCGGACGCGTTTGACTACGCGTGGCTTGCCGATACGCTGGATAAGCAGCATAAGCCGGAAGAGGCAGCCGCCATGCGGCGTGACGGATTGCTGCTAACGCTGCAAAATAACGGTACGCAGCAGTAAATAAAAAGGAGGCCAGAGGGCCTCCTTTTTTTATTGCCTTTCTCCTGCTACATTCTTTGCACCCACATCCGCAAACGAATCCGCCAATGTAACGATGTCTTTTCATTAACCTTTTTTCACACACGCGCACATTTTGCAGCGTGGACTAAATCGTTTTTGAAAGGAAATCTCAATGAACTCGCTTTTGTATGCGCTTATCCAGGCGCTGCGCTGCCACCGCTGGCTGCGCCTGCTTGCCTGTGCTTTTATCTTTTCGTCACTGGGGAATGGTCTAACCCAGGTTGTGGTATTCGGTTTGCTGCTAGCGTGGTCAGCCCCGCCCGCTCTGCTCACTCTCGCTTTTCTTTTCGCTACGGTACCAGGTTTCATCGGCAGTATCTTCGGTGAGAAGCTGTGCTCACGCTTTTCGCCGATATCCCTGCTGATACTTACCGAGGTGCTGGGCCTGCTCGCCCTGCTCTTTCCCCTGCTTGGCGTAGGTTACCACAGCGTTGCCGCATTGCTCGCCGTGCAATCCACCGAAGCCCTGCTCAGCGGGATGAGCTGGCCTGCGTTGACATTGCTCTTTAAGCGCGGACTTAGCGAAGCAGAGCTGCCCGCTGCAACCTGTCTGGAAAATGTGATTTTTGCTTCTCAGGTGTTGTTAGGGACCGGACTCGGCGTGGTGCTGTTTCAGAAGACATCCGTGTTTACCCTGCTGGCCATTGATGCCGCGAGCTTTCTGGGCTCATTAGTACTGCTATGGCTGGCTGGACGCCGGTTTTCTCCGATACCAGGCCCCACCGCTATGGAAAAGGGGGATTCTGCAACATTACGCTGGCAGGCGTTGACCGTTCGGCAGAAACGCAGCCTGCTCATCCTACCGGCTCTGGCCGCCGTCGGCTCACCGGCGATGGCGCTTCTTCCGGCACTGGCCCAGCAGCTCCGTCCTCAGGATGCGGCGGGCCTTGCTTTGCCTTTGCTTTTCGCGAGGAGTCTGGGGCAGCTTTGTGGCCCCCTGCTGCTAAAAAAAGAGAGCCTGACGCGCGTTGCGGCCCACACGCCGCGAATAATCGTTTGCCTGAGCATCTTTCTGACCGCTTACGGCATTCTGCCGCTTTTGTCCGGGTGGACGGTATGTGCGCTGGGGATGATCTTTATCGCGCATCTGGCCTCGAATGTTCTCTTCGCTGCGGGCACGTTTGGCGTACTCAGTAGTTTTCCTCTCACGCAAACCGCTTCGGCCAGCGGTAAAGCCTGGCGCTGGCAAACGCTCAGCGCCTCTCTTTTCACCGGCATTGCAGCGGCGGTGGCTTCAGGGTTTGGCTCAGTACAGGCGCTCTATGCTGTCTCTGCATCGGCCCTGCTGATGGTTGCCCTGATCATGCGCTTGTATCGGGAATAAGGCATAAAAAAACGCCTGCTATAAAAGCAGGCGTTAAAACAGGTCTGTAAGACAACATATTTGGTGCTTCACTCAACGTTGTGTCCATGGTGTCTGATGAGGCCGAAGCGACATCTGTCAGTGGACGATAAGCACCGTAAATGGCTCTGCGTCATTCCTGAGTTTATGAGGCACTGAGGCGAACATAAGAGATGGAATGAGCATCTACACGCATATTATTGCACGTAACGTGCCAACATAACACCCATAACTTTTACATGACGCAACATTTTAAGATAAAAGGAAATTATGCTGCTAAGTGCCGTCTTAAGCGCTACAACGTATCGGGAAAAGGCAGGAATATGTCGCCAGGAGAAGACAGTAAAACCCATAAATTTTTTTTTATTTAAATTTCAATGAGTTGTATGTCGCTGTATTGCGACAAAGAAAAAGGACGCTGTCGGAGAATGACTACAGGGATGAGAAGCCGCAGAAAACAAAAAACCCCGCCGAAGCGGGGTTCAAAATTGGTCGGCGAGAGAGGATTCGAACCTCCGACCCACTGGTCCCAAACCAGTTGCGCTACCAAGCTGCGCTACTCGCCGATGTACTGCTTTTTGAATTTTTAGTTCAATTCATTTAAAAAGTCGTGGTGCGAGGGGGGGGACTCGAACCCCCACATCCAAAGGACACTAACACCTGAAG
>NZ_JADCKW010000001.1:48460-81606 GCF_014982155.1 Enterobacter cloacae complex sp. P16RS2
CCAATTCCGCCACCTTCGCAATTCACAACTCTTTCAAATAATGGGGTGGCTAATGGGATTCGAACCCACGACAACTGGAATCACAATCCAGGGCTCTACCAACTGAGCTATAGCCACCACTGTATTCTTTCACGCGGTACTGACTACTTCTCAGACCACCGCAGCTCTAGCGCCGGGACTAAAATGGCGCGCCCGACAGGATTCGAACCTGAGACCTCTGCCTCCGGAGGGCAGCGCTCTATCCAGCTGAGCTACGGGCGCTTAGCGCCGTTGCGGGGCTGGATATTACGTACCTCCGTCCCCGCTGTCTAGTGCTTTTTTGAAAAAAATGCGCGTTTGGTTATGGTTTGCACATTTTGCCGCTTATTCCTCCACTTTCTGCGTGGTGCCGCGGCGACCCAGGCCAAAAAGCTTATATGCGGCCGTCACAGCCGCCAGGAAGATCATCCCGACAAACAGCGACATGCGGGTATCTTCATTAAAGTACATGCCGATTAATACGCAAATCAGGAACGCCATCGTCAAATAGTTCGCATAGGGGAACAGAATTGAGCGGAACGGATGGCTTTCGATCGCTTTTTTATGCGCATGGCGGAAACGCAGCTGGCTGATGAGGATAACAAACCACGGCACCATGCCCGGCAGTACGCTGGCGCTGTAGACGTAAACGAACACGCGCTGCGGGTTAGGAATGATGTAATTCAGGCAAGAACCAATCAGCAGGATTACAATGGAGACCGCCACACCCGCCACCGGTACGCCGGCACGTGAGACTTTACTCATCGCCGCAGGCAGCTGGTTATTCTTCGAAAGCGCATAGAGCATACGCCCGCAGCTGTACATCCCGCTGTTACAGCCTGACAGCGCTGCCGTCAGGACCACAAAGTTGATGATACCCGCCGCCGCCGTGATACCAATTTTGGCGAAGGTTAAAACAAACGGGCTACCCGTCGTGCCAATTTCGTTCCACGGGAAGATGGTCACGATTACGAAGATCGCGCCCACATAGAAAATCAGGATGCGCCACAGCACTTTGCCCACCGCGCTACGCAGCGTGACCTGCGGGTTTTTCGCTTCACCGGCGGTAATACCGATCAGCTCGACGCCCTGATACGAGGCCACAACGATACACAGCGCCGTCAGGAAGCCCTTCCAGCCGCCGGCAAAGAAGCCGCTGTTTTCGGTCAGGTTGCCAAAGCCGATAGCGTGTCCACCGTTGCCAAAGCCGAAGAAAATCACGCCCAGGCCGACGACAATCATCACGATAATCGTGGTGACTTTGATCATTGCGAACCAGAACTCAATTTCACCGTAAAGGCGCACGGCTGCCAGGTTTGCCAGCGCCACCAGCCCCACGGCAATGAGCGCGGGTATCCACTGGGCCATGTCCGGGAACCAGAACTGGACGTAGACCCCTATCGCGGTGATCTCTGAGATGCCCACCGCCATCCACATAAACCAGTAAGACCAGGCCGTCAGGTATCCGAAGAAGGGGCTCATATAGCGATGCGCGTAAACGGCGAAAGAGCCGGTTACCGGCTCCAGGAAGAGCATTTCGCCCATGGAACGCATAATGAAGAAAACAAACAGCCCGGCGATAATATACGCCAGTAATACGGAAGGGCCTGCCCATTTGAGCGTGCTTGCGGAGCCCATAAACAGGCCCACGCCGATAGTGCCGCCCAGCGCTATCAGTTCAATATGACGAGCTTCCAGCCCACGCTGTAGCTCCGGTTGTTTCTCTGCCATAGATCCTCGATTGTGTTTGCTGTTTCCCGGCTTAATACCGGGTATTGTTTTTTAGGGGTACTAAAATACGGAGCGAATGGTTTCCTAAAATCTGCCAAATGGCAAACGATGCATTAAAAAAATGAATGCATTGCACAGATTATCAGCAGTTTTGCAGGCGAGTTGCAGCGCGAATAGCATATCGCGCTACATTTTGATTACATTTTCCCGGTGTAATGCCAGGCGAGGTAGCGAAGCAGACGGATCTGACGTTTAATGCGCGTCGGTTGCGATAGCAGGCGGTAAAGCCACTCCAGCCCCAGATTTTGCCAGACCTTTGGCGCACGCTTAACGTGGCCGGTAAAGACGTCGTACGTGCCGCCGACGCCCATGTAGAGGGCATCAGGACAGACCAGACGGCAGTCACGCATCAGGATCTCCTGACGCGGGGAGCCCATCGCCACGGTGACAATTTTCGCCCCGCTGTCACGAACGCGCTCAAACAAAGCCTGTCGATCTTCCGGTTTGAAGTAACCATCCTGGCTGCCGACGATATTAACATTCCATTGACGACGCAGTTTCTCCTCCGTCTGGGCCAGTATCTCCGGCTTCCCGCCAATCAGGAACACGGGCGTACCCTGCGCACCTGCGCGGGCCATAAGCTGCTCCCAGAGATCGGCCCCCGCCACGCGGGATACATTAGCGTCAGGATACTTTTTACGGATAGAGCGGACTACGCTGATCCCGTCCGCGTATTTAAATTCAGCCGCTTCAATCAGGCTTTTGACTTCCGCATTATCCTCAACCGCCAGCATTTTTTCCGCGTTGATGGCCACCAGCGTACCGGATTTCATCTGGCCGTCGGCGAACAGAAAGTCCAGCGCGTGCTGCATGTCGCGCCAGCCAATAAGCTGCAGGCCACGTAGCGCATAGCGCGGTGCAGAAATTTTATCAGTCATTACTATCCTTACTCAGACTTGCGACAGCGTTGTGCTGCCCTGCCGCTCGCGCTTGTGCACAAGCCCTGCGCTGTCAAACAGCCAGTACAACAGTTTGGCCAGCAACAGGCAGAGGCCGAAAACGACCATGAAGAACACCACTCGCGAAACGAACGAGTCCAGCCCTTCGCGCGCCAGAACGATCATATTGAAAATGGCACCAAAGCAGAAACTGTGCAAAATGGCGGCTTTATAGCGGTTGGTCTCTTCGTTGCCGCGCAGGTAAAGCCAGTCGAACCACTTGATAATCAGCCCCACGGCAACCGCCCCGGGCAGAATGAACCACGCCCCCCCCATCACCACCAGGGAACCAATCAGCGTTGGCGAAATTGCCAGACCGGAATGGTTGTTCAGCACTTCCCAGGTAAAGTAATTTGCCGTGTTAAGCACCACGCCAGGCCGGTCCGGCCATAGCCAGGAAGGGATAAAAACGTAGAAGTCGCGAACAATCGGCGCCAGCCCCTGGAAATCAATCTTGTCGTAGTTTTGCAGCAACAATGCCAGATTTTCCCATGGCGAGAAGGTATCGCGAGTCAGGTAGAGGAACGTGTAAAACGCCTCATCGCCCGCCACGTTCATCCCGTAGCGCTTCAGCGCCAGCCAGAACATCCCGACAATGCCAAACACGCCTGCCGCAACCAGCATCCACAGCGAGATCCAGCCGCGAATGATGCCGATAAACAGGAAGATGGCGAAGGCGATGATAATGTTCGCGCGCGTGCCGCCCACAATCATGTAGGTCAGAATGCCAAACGCGATGGTGCTGACCAGGAAAAACAGCCACGCTTTGCTGTCCTGGCGCAGGAAAAAGATCACCAGCATCGCCGGAATGAAGAAGTAGAAGAAACGTTTAAGCGCCACGCCCGAGACTTCGGCCGAAAAAATCTGGCTGTAGGAGTGGAGCTTAAATAGCAGAAAGCCGTTATGCATGAAGAAGATACCGACGCTGACCAGGGCGATGGTCATCAGCATCACCCACGTCAGGTGGGTTTCCACCCGATTCATGGTAAAAAGCGGCCGACGCGGGACTGCAGCCTGTGCTGAACGCAGACGCGTTTTATAGGTGACGTAGTAGACGGCATAGAAGCAGGTTGCCGCCAGAAGCGCCTGGAGCAGGATTTCCGGCGGCGCGACGCTCACGTCAAAACGGAAGACCAGAATGCTGGTCAGCGGGAAGCCGAAAAAGAAGGTCAGCAGAAACAGTAACGAGAAGAAAACGTTAAAGTTGAAACGTACCCGGCGGAATTCAAACCAGGTAAGCGTGGCAATAAACAGGGTGCTCAGAAGCCAGACAACCAGTAAGCCGCTGAATTGCAACTGACTCATGCTTTGTCTCCTGAAGCGATACGCAGCGCGCGGTGCCACGGCGTGAGGTAATTCGGGCTGAAAAAATCGATGCTATTTTTATCCACCAGCGTGAGCTGGCGTTGGGCTTCCCGAACCACCTCGACATTCAGCGTGTCTGAGGTAAACAGCACCGGAATATGCTGCTCGGCCATGTCCTGCCAGAACGGGTTGTCGCGGTTGAGCACGCACGGTACACCCGCCTGAATCAGCAGACACAGCGTGCCGATTCCCTGCTGTCGGGCGAAGATGAAATAGCCAAGATCGCATTTTCTCAGCAGCGCAAGATATTCATCAAATTCCAGCTTATCGCTAAGGATGTGCAGGTTTTCTGCACTAAACAGCGCAAGCCCCTGCTGGCGAACGTCAGCAATATAGGCGTCGTTGTTGGCGGGATAGCCCATCGGCACCACCACGTTCACCGTGTCGCCAAACTGCTGATGTACGGCCCTGAGCGCCGCGACGTGTTCGTTACTGCGATCGCCGGAATTCCCCACCAGGATCGTCAGCTTGCCTTCACGCACCGCGTCATTTGCCATGGCGTTCAGCGCCGGATCCATGCGGGTTGGGAAATAGAGTAGTTCTCCGCGCACGTTCGGGTGCTGTTTAGCAAAATAGTTGAGATCGCCGCGGGTGGCAAACACACAGCCTACGCGCCCCTGCGCCATGCGCCGCAGCGGATAGAAAAGACGGAATTTCCAGCCGCGGGAGACTTCGTAGAGATCGGCTCCCCAGATATGCCAGCTGCACTGGGAGGATTTAATCCCCCCGCTGAGCAGCGCCAGCCACAGGCCGGTATTGAACTGCCCGTGGAAAAAGAAACGTTGCTTACGATCCGCTTTGGCTTTGGCAATGACCGCCTTCGCCAGCGCGGCCTTATCCGGCCAGAAGCGAATCGTCAGCGCCGGAAACGCCTCGCTCAGGCCCTTATCCTGACCTGCAACCATAAACTCACGCGCATCAGGATTACCCGATGCCAGCTCGTCGTTGAAGAACCGCAAAACGGTCTGGTTATGGTGTGGGATATCCGATCCCAGGATGTGAATCAGTGCAGTCATGCGCGTTTACGCCACAATAAAAATACGCCGCAACAGGCGGCGAAATAAACGATATAGGTTGCCATGTAGGCCTGAGCCGCCCCCAGCGCACCGTGCGCGGGTATCAGCCAGTGTGAAAATGCTGTCAGTAACGCAAACTGGCTAATTTCCGCCAGGATATACAGCCGCAGGGACGCTTTTGCAATCACCAGATAGCCGAAAACGTAAGCCCCCACTTTCAGCACATCACCCACCAGCTGCCATGCAAAGAGATCGCGCATGGCGGTGAACTTCGCCGAGAACAGCAGCCAGATGGCGACATCGCGCAGTAACCAGACGGTAAAGCTGGCCGCCGCGACGGCCGGCAGCACAAAGCGCAGAGCTCGGAAAATCTCGCGCGTAATTTCTTGTCTGGACGTTAGGCGCGATAAGGTTGGCAGCAAATAGACGCTAAAGGAAGCCGTTATAAATTGGAGGTATGCATCGGAAATGCTGCTCACGCCCTGCCAAATCCCGACTTCATCCCAGCTATAATGCGCCGCCAGCAGGTTTCGCATCATCACGTAGGCTACCGGCAGCGTGACGGAGGTGATGAGCGCCATCAGGGTAAATTTACCCAGCTGGCTGGCAAGCATCGTGTCCCATTGCGGTTTCAGGTAGCTCAGAGGGATGACGCCCCTACGCATCAGCATAAATGCCGCAGGCACAACAACCAGGGCCGGGACCAGCGCAAGCCCCAGCAGTGCGCCTTCATAGCCGCCCAGGCGATAGCAGAAGTAATAGGCAATCACGCCGATGACGCTTCCCAGGATTAAGGCAAGCGCGTTCCCGGCGGCATCACGAAAACCTTTCATCAGCGCCAGCAGCAGGTTTGCCCAGGCAATGCCCATCTGAACCAACGCGACCAGACGCACCAGCCCCTGATAATGGGTGTGCCCGAACAATCCCTGGCTGATGGGCGCCGCCGCCAGCAGAAAGACAACCGCCATCAGGGTCGAAAAACCCGTGACCATCGCCGAAGAGGTGCCCACCACCCTGCGCAGCTGAGCCGCATCATCGTGATACTGCGCAACGTATTTGGTAACGCCGTTGAAAATGCCGGCGCCGGCCAGCACCCCAAGGACGGTAACGAGCTGGCGGAAATTACCCGCCAGCCCCACGCCAGAGGGGCCAAATGAGACGGCCAGCAGCTTGACGACCAGCAGCCCGGCGCCAATTTTTACAAGCGTGGACGCGGCGGTCCACACCGATGCTTTTGCCAGAGACATATCAGCCGAAATAACTCAGAAGGGTATTAATCACCGTACGCTGGTTAACAGGCGCGAGGTTGTAGAACAGTGGCAGGCGAAGCAAACGCTCACTTTCTTTCGTGGTGTAACGATCTTCACCCGCGAACGTGCCAAACGCTTCGCCGGCCGGGCTGGAGTGCAGCGGGATGTAGTGGAACACCGCCATAATTTCGGCCTCTTTCAGCCAGGCGATGAGCTCGCTGCGGTCGTCGTTATCGCGCAGCTTGATGTAGAACATATGCGCGTTGTGGACGCAAGCTGCCGGGATGGTCGGCAGCTCAATGCGCCCGGCTTTGGCCAGCGGCTCAAGCGCATCGTAATACGTTTGCCACAGGGAAAGACGCTGAAGGTTGATACGTTCCGCCGCTTCCAGCTGCGCCCACAGATATGCCGCCTGCAGATCCGCCATCAGATAGCTGGAGCCGATGTCGCGCCAGGTGTATTTATCTACCTGCCCCCGGAAGAACTGGCTGCGGTTGGTGCCCTTTTCGCGGATCACTTCCGCACGCTCCACGAGCGCCCGGTCGTTAATCAGCGTCGCGCCACCTTCTCCGCCCGCCGTGTAGTTTTTGGTTTCGTGGAAGCTAAAGCAGCCGATATGGCCGATGGTACCCAGCGCGCGTCCCTTGTAGGTGGACATCACGCCCTGCGCGGCATCTTCCACCACGAACAGATTATGTTTTTTGGCGATGGCCATGATGGTGTCCATTTCACAGGCCACGCCCGCGTAGTGAACCGGCACGATCGCGCGCGTTTTGTCGGTGATCGCCGCTTCAATCAGCGTCTCATCAATGTTCATGGTGTCCGGGCGGATATCCACAAAGACGATTTTCGCTCCGCGCAGGACAAAGGCGTTCGCCGTGGAAACGAAGGTATAGCTCGGCATAATCACTTCATCGCCGGGCTGGATATCCAGCAACAGTGCCGCCATTTCCAGCGATGCCGTACAGGACGGGGTCAGCAGCACTTTGGCGCTGCGAAAACGCTGTTCCATCCACTGCTGACAGCGACGGGTAAAACCGCCGTCACCACAGAGTTTGCCGCTGCCCATGGCAGACTGCATATAGTCGAGTTCAGTTCCGACAACGGGTGGTGCGTTAAATGGAATCATCTTGTCACCTGTATAACCAGTAGGCGGTGGCGTCGATGTTGGCACCACTCGCAATATAACGTTTAAGCGCGGCGGTGTTGCCCAGTTGGGTCGCGACCCGCAGCGTCACAAGCTGTTGCTGCTGCGCCCAGTGCAGCGCCGCCTGCATGAGTTTCTCACCCATGCCGCGCCCGGCTAATAAGCCAATACGCGCCTCGCGCTCGTTGAGCTTACGCAGCGAGACGAACCCCTGGATTTGACCATCCCCTGCACGGAAAACCAGGCAGACGTGGTCAAAGGTGCCTTTGACCGCATTCTCAATCCACTGGGCATAGAAACGTCCGCTATCGTCAGGTGCATACCAGGGAGCACGAAAGCGACTCTGTGCAAATGCCTGGGCCGCCATCTGACGCAGCACGGGGATGTCCTGTTCGGTTGCAATTTCCGCGCCGGGCGCATCGTGCCGGGTAAGGGTAATGGAAAGGTCTACCTCACCTTCAACCAGCTGAAAGCCGTGCTGCTGGAGCGCGTCAAGCAGATCGGCGCGCTCCGCCGGGATCTTAGCCTGCACTCGTTGCCAGGCGATAAAATCTGTTTCAGCCAGCACTTGCGCGTCATCGCGCAGACGCACGATGGCCGACGGCAGGCCGAAAAAGGCACTCTCCCACTGCAGGGACTCGAGCACCCCATTCAGGCTGTTCAACGCCAGACACCTTTGGTATCCACAATATACTGCTGACGAACGGCATCGCCGGACGTGGCTTTAAACTCTTTATGATCTACCAGCAGCACCAGCACGTCCGCCGTCGCCAGCGCGTCTTCCAGCGCCGTCAGCGTGCAGTGCCCCGCCAGTTTTGCCGGTAATTCATGGATATTCGGCTCAACCACCAGCGTTTCACCCTTGTGCCATTCGGCAATCATCTCGGCAATTTCCATCGCCGGGCTTTCACGCAGATCGTCAATATTGGGTTTAAATGCCAGACCAAAGCAGGCAATTTTCAGCTCGCTGGCGCGCTTGCCGCTCTCTGCCAGACAATCCGCTACCGTCGCTTTAACCTGATTGAGCACCCAGTGAGGCTTGCTGTCGTTCACTTCACGCGCGGTGCGAATCAGACGCGCCTGCGCCGGATTCTGCGCCACGATAAACCACGGATCGACGGCGATACAGTGTCCGCCCACGCCCGGGCCTGGCTGGAGAATGTTTACACGCGGATGGCGATTCGCCAGGCTAATCAGCTCCCAGACGTTAATCCCCTGATCGGCGCAAATTAGCGACAGTTCGTTCGCAAAGGCAATATTGACGTCGCGGAAGCTGTTCTCCGTCAGCTTGCACATCTCGGCGGTGCGGGAATTGGTCACCACGCACTCGCCTTCCAGGAAAATCTTGTACAGCGCGCTGGCACGTTCGGAACAGACGGGCGTCATACCGCCAATGACGCGGTCGTTTTTAATCAGTTCGACCATCACCTGGCCCGGCAGCACGCGCTCCGGACAGTAGGCGATGTTGATATCCGCCTGCTCACCCACCTGCTGCGGGAAGCTTAAATCAGGACGCGCCTCGGCCAGCCACTGTGCCATCTGCTCGGTAGCGCCGACCGGAGAGGTCGATTCCAGGATCACCAGCGCCCCTTTCTTCAGCACAGGCGCGATGGATTTTGCCGCCGCCTCGACGAACGCCATGTCGGGCTCGTGGTCGCCTTTAAACGGGGTGGGGACGGCAATCAGGTAGGCATCCGCTTCAACTGGCGTCGTGCTGGCACGCAGGAAGCCCCCCTCCACCGCCTCTTTCACCACGCGGTCAAGATCGGGCTCCACAATATGAATCTCGCCACGGTTAATGGTTTCTACCGCCCGTGCGTTGATATCCACACCAACAACCTGTTTCTGACGAGAGGCAAACGCGGCCGCAGTAGGCAAGCCAATGTAGCCAAGACCAATGACAGAGATGGTAGTAAAACTCATAGCGATACCCGATTGTGTTTAAGTGCATGCAAAATACGGCCACAAGCCTGCCCGTCTCCATACGGATTATGGGCCCGGCTCATCGCCTGATACGCTTCATCGTCATGCAGCAGGCGCGTGACCTCTTCGACGATGAGCTGCGCGTTGGTGCCGACCAGACGCACCGTACCGGCTTTGACAGCTTCCGGACGTTCGGTCGTTTCACGCATCACCAGCACCGGTTTGCCGAGGGATGGCGCTTCTTCCTGAATTCCGCCGGAATCGGTGAGGATCAGCCAGGCATGGTTCATCAGCCAGACAAACGGCATGTAGTCCTGAGGTTCAATCAGAAGGACATTTTCGACATGGCCCAGGATCCGGTTAACCGGCTCGCTGACGTTAGGGTTAAGGTGTACTGGATAGACAATTTGCACATCGTCATTCTGCGCGGCGATTTCAGCCAGCGCGTGACAGATTTGCTCAAAACCCCGGCCAAAGCTCTCGCGACGGTGGCCAGTGACCAGAATGGTTTTTTTGCCGTTGTGAAGGAACGGATAGCGGGCAGCGAGCTCTTTCTGAAGATCGCTGTTTGCCAGGACGCGGTCACGTACCCAAATTAACGCGTCAATGACCGTATTGCCGGTCACAAAGATTTTGTTATCGGCGATATTTTCACGCAGCAGGTTCTGACGAGAGTTTTCCGTTGGCGCAAAGTGGTACATCGCAAGATGACCCGTTAACGTGCGGTTGGCCTCCTCCGGCCACGGCGAATAAAGATTGCCGGTACGCAGCCCCGCCTCAACATGCCCTACGGGAATTCGCTGGTAAAACGCGGCCAGGCTTGTCGCCACGGTTGTGGTGGTGTCACCGTGTACCAGCACGACGTCAGGCTTGAATGACTCCAGGATCGGCTTAAGCTCTTGCAGAATGCGACAGGTTATCTCCGTTAGCCCTTGCCCCGGTTTCATAATATTAAGGTCGTAATCCGGGACGATGGAGAAGAGCGTTAAAACCTGATCGAGCATCTCACGGTGTTGAGCCGTGACGCAGACTTTCGCTTCAATATCAGGATCGCAGGCCAGCGCATGAACCAGAGGTGCCATCTTAATGGCCTCCGGCCTGGTGCCAAATACGGTTAGTACTTTCACATCGATTCTCTTCGATTAGGCGATGAAGGCCGCAGCCTTCATCGTAGACGGCGTTCTTAGTTTTTGCGACGACGCGTTAACGCCACGCCAGCGCCCGTCAATGCGCCCACAATCCCCCACATGATCATCAGGAATGCACGACGCGGACTGTCGCGTTTTACAGGTTCTTCAGGCGTTCGCAAATAACGATAGGTCTGAAAACGCGGGTCCAGGGATGGGCCGACATTAAGCGTATTGAGCATCGCGCGATTTTGATCGTAATCGAGGTCAAAATCAGGACCGACGGCCTTCAGGTTTTCCAGCCGGGCCTGCAGCATAGGGCGACCAAGAAGGAACATTTCAGAGTCAGGCAGCTCATCGGCCGGCACGTCCGTCTCAGTACGGGAAATATTGTGCTGTTCCGCAATTTTCAGCGCCTGCTCAATGTTATGCACGCGGCGACCGAAAATAGTATTCGCCACCTCTTCCTGACGTTTCACCTGGGCTTTCATCTGGATGGTACGAGCCGCCCAGGCACCTTTAAGCTCTTCGTTAAGATGGCTTGCGGCACGTTGGCTGGCAAACGCGACATACTGACGCAACAGGTTGTTGGCATCCGGCGCGGTTTCTGCAATCAGCTTGACGCTGTCATTCACGCTACGCAGCGCGTCGCCCGGCATAAACTGAATATTGTTAATCAGATCGTCCAGCAGGGCGGCATCGGCTTTTGTATTATCAACCCGGCGCTGCTTGTAGTAATCCGTCTGGGACCAGAAATCGCGGCGGGTATCCCACGATGCCAGCTGCATCACAAACTCTTTATAGGCTTCATCCATAACGGAAGCCTGGTCAGGCGTAGCAAGACTGGCTTTGATGTCCAGGTTACGCAGGAATTGCTGCTGGGAATAGTATCCCCCGAGCATGTTAACCGTTGGCTTGTCTGTGATTGCCGTGGCGCTCCACTCTTGCTTTGCAAAGAACGTATAGGCCAGCGCTAACAGGGCAAACCCCAGCGCGATCCCAGCAATCCAAAGTTTGCCTGCCCATAACACGCGAAACAAACCCCGAATATCCAGTTCATTTTCAGTTACCACTGATTTCGCTCCCGCCAACGGTTGAGTCATCATAGTCCCGGTTTTACTTAGTTAATGTTGTATTTTTGCCACTGTTACGACGCATCCTGCGTTTAAGACGTTTAATAAATCGCGCCACTTTCCATGCGCGCTTAATGCAGTAGCCGTACAGGAAAAATGCCAGCAAGAATAATGCCAACATAACCCACTCAGGAATGATATGAGAATATTCTGCAGCCACACCAATTGCGGCCAAAATAGCGGCTGCCAGAGTAATCAGCACAAACGCCTGACGAGAAGTAAAACCCGCACGCATGATGAGGTGATGAATGTGTTGGCGGTCAGGAGAGAAAGGACTCATCCCTTTGCGCAGGCGGCGATACATAATCGCCACCATATCCATTAATGGAATGGCAATAATCCACAGCGCGGTTACGGGACTTATCGGATGGGTTTGACCTTGTGTGGTTTCTAGCAGGATCCAGATAACCGTAAAACCAATCAGCGTACTGCCCGCGTCTCCCATAAAGACTTTATAGCGACGGCCCAGCACACCGAGATTTAAGAGGATATAAGGCAGAATGGCGGCAATCATGGCAAAACACCACATTGCCAGACTGTACTGACCATCAAACCATAAAATAATGCCGATAGCGGCGAACGAGACGGATGACAACCCACCGAGCAGGCCGTCAATGCCATCCACCATGTTGAAAGCATTGATTGCCGCCCAGACGGCAAAGAGTGTCAGGAAGAAGCCAAATGGACCCAGGACTAACTCCCAGGGGCCAAACACATAGCCGAGGCTTCGCAGATACAGTCCACCCACAACCATCATCACCACGCCAATGGCCGCCTGAACGGTGGCGCGTATTTTCACCGCGATATCGAATCGGTCATCAAGAGCCCCGATTAACACCAGGACACCGGCGCATGCAATGTACAGGGCGGCATGTGGAATATAATAGTCGGCAATTCCAAACGTGAAGCAAATCCCTGCGTAAACAGAAATTCCGCCGACTAAAGGAATAAGACCCTGATGGCGTTTACGAAAATTAGGTTTATCCACCAACCCTATTCGTTTTGCCACCTTGCGTGCAATGAACAAAAAACAGGTTGTGAATAAAAAAATACTGATCAGTTCAGTAACGGCAGTGAATAGATTCACAATGGATTGCTCTCAACAATTGTTAGTCCCGGAAGTATAACCATGAAGCCACAACCTCAGAAGTAATAAAGATGGCTTCTAACAACTCCCTTTGTATATTTTTCAATCAATTATTTCTCAGGATGCAGAAACGGCTCTATTGTCGCACCGACCGGTCAAAATTGGGAGTAAGTAGTACTAGCGTATAGTCCATAAAAGGAAAACGCCACGTAAAAACGTGGCGTTCGCTGGCTTTATTTACGTTACGAGCGTTTCATCATGTCGAAGAAATCGTCGTTGGTTTTGGTCATCGCCAGTTTATTGATGAGGAACTCCATCGCGTCAATTTCACCCATTGGATGGATGATTTTGCGCAGGATCCACATTTTCTGCAGCTCTTCCTGAGTGGTGAGCAGCTCTTCTTTACGGGTACCGGAACGGTTGTAGTCGATAGCCGGGAAGACGCGTTTTTCAGCGATTTTACGAGAAAGGTGCAGTTCCATGTTACCTGTACCTTTAAATTCTTCGTAAATCACTTCGTCCATTTTAGAACCGGTATCGATCAGCGCCGTCGCGATGATGGTCAGGCTGCCGCCCTCTTCCACGTTACGCGCGGCACCGAAGAAGCGTTTCGGACGATGCAGGGCGTTAGCATCCACACCACCGGTCAGCACTTTACCAGACGCCGGAACCACGGTGTTGTAGGCACGCGCCAGACGGGTGATGGAGTCAAGCAGGATGATCACGTCTTTCTTGTGCTCAACCAGGCGTTTCGCCTTCTCGATAACCATTTCCGCAACCTGAACGTGGCGAGATGCTGGCTCGTCGAAGGTAGAAGCAACCACTTCACCTTTAACCAGACGCTGCATCTCGGTCACTTCTTCCGGACGTTCGTCAATCAGCAGCACCATCAGCACGCAGTCTGGGTGATTATAGGCAATGCTCTGCGCGATGTTCTGCAGCAGCATGGTTTTACCCGCTTTTGGCGGTGCCACAATCAAACCACGCTGGCCGCGCCCAATTGGTGAGGCCAGATCCAGAACACGCGCGGTTAAGTCTTCAGTAGAACCGTTACCACGCTCCATGCGCAGGCGAGAGTTCGCGTGCAGCGGCGTTAAGTTCTCGAAGAGGATCTTATTACGCGAGTTTTCCGGTTTGTCGAAGTTAACTTCATTGACTTTCAACAGCGCAAAGTAGCGTTCACCCTCTTTAGGAGGACGAATCTTACCTGAAATGGTGTCACCAGTGCGGAGGTTGAAACGGCGGATTTGGCTGGGGGATACGTAGATGTCGTCAGGGCCGGCGAGGTAGGAGCTGTCTGCAGAGCGGAGGAAACCAAATCCGTCTTGCAATATCTCCAGCACACCGTCGCCAAAGATATCTTCGCCACTCTTAGCGTGCTGCTTCAGGATGGCGAAAATGATGTCCTGCTTGCGCATACGAGCCTGGTTTTCCAGCCCCATATTTTCGCCGAGAGTGATCAGCTCAGAAACCGGCGTATTCTTTAATTCGGTAAGATTCATAATGGTGTGGGTTCTTAAACTCGGGGTGATTCTCGAACTTAATGTTGTGAATGGTATGGCAGGGTCATCCATGCCTGTTTAGCGGCCATCGACTCATGTCTGTTCGCTGTCTGGTCACAGGGAAAGAACGCAGAACTGAAACGACAAGACGGATTGAGTGACAAGCCCGGAATTTAGCCACTTCACGCACTGTTCATGTTAACAACGGGAAGTATCGGGTAAAACAAGATTCAAACAACAAGATATGTTTAAAACGAAGTCATAGCTAACTTAGCACGACTTCAGCCGGGCGTCCAGAGTTCCACATCATTTAGCCGGGAGCTCTGAACGCACAGCGGAGAAACCTTACGCCAGGTTAGCGTCCAGGAACTCTTTCAGTTGACCTTTGGACAGCGCGCCCACTTTGGTCGCGGCCACTTCGCCGTTTTTGAACAGAAGAAGGGTTGGGATGCCACGGATACCATATTTTGGTGCGGTGCCCGGGTTCTGGTCGATGTTCAGCTTGGCAACGGTCAGTTTGCCCTGATATTCGTCGGCGATCTCATCCAGAATCGGGGCGATCATTTTGCAAGGACCACACCATTCAGCCCAGAAATCGACGAGGATCAGCCCGTCAGCCTTAAGTACGTCCGTGTCAAAACTGTCGTCAGTCAGGTGAATAATTTTATCGCTCATATATAACTCCACAGGAATAAGCCTGGTACGTTGGTTTTGTCTCCACCAACGACGTGTTGATGTCGCATTAACCAACTAAAGGTTGACTTTATTTCACCGGATACGCTTTCGTAAAGCAATAGTAAGCTGATATTCTACCACACTATGAGCAAAACACATTTAACAGAACAGAAGTTTTCCGACTTCGCGCTGCACCCGAAGGTGATTGAAGCCCTTGAAAATAAAGGGTTTCATAACTGCACGCCCATTCAGGCCCTCGCGCTGCCGCTGACGCTGGCCGGTCGCGATGTTGCCGGGCAGGCGCAAACCGGTACCGGCAAAACGATGGCGTTTTTAACGTCAACGTTTCATTATTTACTTTCTCACCCAGCGATTGCAGACCGCAAAGTTAACCAGCCGCGCGCGCTAATTATGGCCCCGACGCGAGAACTTGCGGTACAGATCCACGCAGACGCTGAACCCCTGGCGCAGTCTACCGGACTGAAGCTTGGCCTGGCCTATGGCGGCGACGGCTACGATAAACAGCTGAAAGTGCTGGAAAGCGGTGTGGATATCCTGATCGGTACCACCGGCCGTCTTATCGATTACGCCAAACAGAACCACATTAACCTCGGCGCAATCCAGGTTGTGGTGCTCGATGAAGCTGACCGCATGTACGATCTGGGCTTCATTAAAGACATTCGTTGGCTGTTCCGCCGCATGCCGCCGGCCAATCAGCGTCTGAATATGCTGTTCTCCGCTACCCTTTCTTATCGCGTACGCGAGCTGGCGTTCGAACAGATGAACAACGCCGAATATGTAGAAGTGGAACCGGAGCAGAAAACGGGTCACCGCATTAAAGAAGAGCTCTTCTATCCTTCCAATGAAGAGAAAATGCGTCTGCTGCAAACGCTGATTGAAGAAGAGTGGCCAGATCGCGCCATTATCTTCGCGAACACCAAGCACCGTTGTGAAGACATTTGGGGCCATCTGGCTGCAGATGGTCACCGTGTTGGCCTGTTGACCGGCGACGTGGCGCAGAAAAAACGCCTGCGTATTCTGGAAGAGTTTACCCGTGGCGATCTCGATATTCTGGTCGCAACCGACGTAGCGGCTCGTGGTCTGCACATTCCGGCCGTGACGCACGTCTTTAACTACGATCTGCCAGACGACTGCGAAGACTACGTACACCGTATCGGTCGAACCGGTCGTGCGGGCGCAAGCGGTCACTCGATTAGCCTTGCGTGTGAAGAGTATGCGCTGAATCTCCCGGCTATTGAGACGTATATCGGTCACTCTATTCCGCAGAGCAAATACAATCCGGAAGCGCTGTTAAGCGAACTGCCGCCGCCTAAGCGTCTAACCCGCCCACGCTCCGGCAATGGTCCGCGTCGTTCAGGTGGCGCGCCGCGTAATCGTCGTCGTTCAGGTTAAGAAAATATGCTCAGCTCCACCTCGCTTTATGCGGCAATTGATCTCGGTTCGAATAGTTTTCATATGCTGGTTGTGCGCGAGGTGGCGGGAAGCATACAAACGCTGACGCGCATCAAGCGCAAGGTCCGCCTCGCGGCGGGCCTGAGCAGCGATAATCACCTCTCCCCTGAAGCCATGGAACGTGGCTGGCAGTGTCTGCGGCTCTTTGCCGAACGTCTGCAGGATATCCCGCACGCCCAAATCACCGTGGTCGCCACTGCGACACTCCGCCTGGCGGTCAACGCCGTGGATTTCATTGCCAGAGCGCAGGAAATTCTGGGTTGTCCGGTACAGGTTATCAGCGGTGAAGAAGAAGCTCGTCTGATTTATCAGGGTGTTGCACACACCACGGGGGGTGACGATCGCCGCCTGGTGGTGGATATCGGCGGAGCCAGTACCGAGCTGGTGACCGGCACCGGCGCGCAGGCTACGTCGCTGTTCAGCCTGTCGATGGGCTGCGTGACCTGGCTTGAGCGCTACTTTACCGATCGGAATCTGGCGAAAGAGAACTTCGACGAGGCAGAAAACGCAGCGCGCGAAGTGTTACGCCCGGTGATGGACGAGCTGCGCTATCACGGCTGGAAAGTCTGCGTGGGTGCCTCGGGTACCGTGCAGGCTCTGCAGGAAATCATGATGGCGCAAGGAATGGACGAGCGGATTACGCTTGCCAAGCTTCAGCAGCTAAAACAGCGCGCCATTCAGTGTGGACGCCTGGAAGAGCTGGAAATTGAAGGCCTGACGCTGGAACGCGCGCTGGTTTTCCCGAGCGGGCTGGCTATTCTTATCGCCATTTTCACCGAGCTGAACATCCAGTGTATGACCCTGGCCGGCGGCGCGCTGCGCGAAGGTCTGGTCTACGGGATGTTACATCTTTCGGTCGATCAGGATATCCGCAGCCGTACTCTGCGCAATGTGCAGCGTCGTTTTCTGGTTGATATCGATCAGGCCGGACGCGTATCGCAGCTGGCGTCACGCTTCGCCGATCGGGTCGCTAACGTCTGGGATCTTGACCATCTGAGCCGGGATTTACTGCTGAGCGCCTGCGCGCTACATGAAGTGGGGCTGAGCATTGATTTTAAGCAGGCACCGGCTCATGCAGCGTATCTGGTGCGAAACCTTGATTTACCGGGCTATACGCCCGCGCAGAAAAAATTGCTGGCAACGCTGCTGCTGAACCAGACCAACACCGTTGATCTCTCATCATTGCATCAGCAAAACGCCGTACCGCCGCGCGTAGCCGAGCATCTGTGCCGCCTGCTGCGTCTGGCGATTCTCTTTGCCAGCCGCCGTCGCGATGATTTGCTGCCTGCAATCAATCTGGTGGCCGATGACGAAAAACTGTCGCTGACGCTGCCGGAAAACTGGATTGAGCGTCACCCGCTTGGGGCAGAGATGATCGAGCAGGAGTGCCAGTGGCAAAGCTATGTGCACTGGGTGCTGGAAGTGAAGTAATACGCTGAACATTGCCGGGTGGCGGCTTCGCCTTACCCGGCCTACTCATCATTATCCTTTCTCTTTGGCTTTTGCCAGCATGGCGCGAATGTTCGCCACGTTAGCCTGCCCCTTATGCATCCGCTCTTCTGCGGTAATCACTTTGCGTTCCTGTTCCCAGATCAGGTCGTCCTGCGGCAGCTCCAGCAGGAAACGGCTCGGCTCCGGGCGGACGAGTTCGCCATACTGACGGCGCTCTTTACACAGCGTAAACGTCAGCTCTTTCTGCGCACGGGTGATCCCCACGTAGGCCAGGCGGCGCTCCTCGTCGACGTTATCTTCGTCAATGCTGCTCTGGTGCGGCAATAACCCCTCTTCCATACCAACCAGATAGACATACGGGAACTCCAGACCTTTTGACGCATGCAGCGTCATCAGCTGAACCTGATCGGCTTCTTCTTCGCTCTCGCCGCGCTCCATCATGTCGCGCAGGGTAAAGCGGGTGACGACCTGCGTCAGGGTCATCGGCTCGTCGATTTCAGAGCCCTCCAGCATTTCGGTCATCCAGCTGAAGAGCTGGTTAACGTTCTTCATGCGCATCTCAGCGGCTTTCGGGCTGGCCGAGGTTTCGTACAGCCAGGACTCATAGTCGATGCCGTGAATAAGATCGCGCACCGCCGCCACCGGCTCGCGCTCCGCGAGACGCTGCACTTCGCCGAGCCAGTGGGTGAATCGTGTTAACGAATCGTAACCGCGGCCGGTTAACGTCTGGCTCAGCCCCATGTCGAAGCTGGCGGTAAACAGGCTTTTATTACGCGTCATCGCCCACTCGCCCAGCTTTTGCAGCGTCGCCGGGCCAATCTCGCGCTTCGGCGTATTCACGATGCGCAGAAACGCGCTGTCGTCATCCGGGTTCGTGAGGACGCGCAGATAGGCCAGCAGATCTTTAATCTCTGGCCGTGAGAAGAACGACGTACCGCCCGAAATTTTGTACGGGATGCGGTTCTGCATCAGCATCTTTTCAAAGACGCGCGACTGGTGATTGCCGCGATAGAGGATCGCGTAATCCTTATATTCGGTTTTATTGACGAAGTGGTGGGCGATCAGTTCGCCCGTCACGCGCTCCGCCTCATGCTCTTCGTTGTTGGCGCTGAGCACCTTCAATTCAGTACCGTAACCCAGCTCGGAGAAGAGACGCTTCTCAAATACGTGCGGGTTATTGGCAATCAGGATGTTTGCTGCCTTCAGGATACGCCCGGAGGAGCGGTAGTTTTGCTCCAGCTTAATCACCTGCAGGGCGGGGAAATCTTTGCTCAGCAGCACCAGGTTTTGCGGACGCGCGCCGCGCCAGGAGTAAATTGACTGGTCGTCGTCGCCGACCACGGTGAAACGCGCGCGCTGCCCCACCAGCAGCTTCACCAGCTCGTACTGGCTGGTGTTGGTGTCCTGATACTCATCCACCAGCAGGTAACGGATTTTGTTCTGCCAGCGCTCGCGAACCTCTTCGTTCCGCTGCAGCAGCAGCGTGGGCAGCAAAATCAGGTCGTCAAAGTCCAGCACGTTGCACGCTTTCATGTGCGCATCGTACAGACCGTAGCAGTGGGCGAAGATCCGATCCCGTTCGCCTTTGGCGATCGCCGCGGCCTGGGCCGGGGTCATCAGATCGTTTTTCCAGTTTGAGATCGTTGAGATCAGCTGCTGCAACAGCACCTTGTCATCTTCGATCAACCCCTCGGTGAGCTCTTTGAGCAACGCCACCTGGTCGGTGTCATCGAAGAGCGAGAAGTTGGACTTCATTCCCAGCGCCGCATACTCGCGTTTGATGATATCCAGCCCCAGCGTGTGGAAGGTGGAGATCATCAGGCCGCGCGCCTCTTTTCGTCCCAGCGTCTGACCGACACGCTCTTTCATCTCACGCGCCGCTTTATTGGTAAACGTCACCGCCGCAATGTGCCGGGCCTGATAGCCACAGCCGCGGATCAGGTGCGCAATCTTATTGGTGATAACGCGCGTTTTGCCGGATCCTGCACCCGCCAGCACCAGACACGGTCCGGTGACAAATTCGACGGCTTGTTGTTGTCCGGGGTTTAAACGCATAAATGATCACTCAATGAAAGTCAGGAGGGGAGAATAACAGCGTGGTAGTATAGCGAGCCTAATCCATACCACTCAAGGCACGATCATGGCAAAAACAGCAGCAGCACTGCATATTCTTGTTAAAGAAGAGAAACTGGCTCTGGATCTTCTGGAGCAGATCAAAAACGGCGCCGACTTCGGCAAGCTGGCGAAGAAGCACTCCATCTGTCCGTCAGGCAAACGCGGCGGCGATCTGGGTGAATTCCGCCAGGGTCAGATGGTACCGGCGTTCGATAAAGTGGTGTTCTCCTGCCCGGTGCTGGAGCCAACCGGCCCGCTGCACACGCAGTTCGGCTACCACGTGATTAAAGTGCTGTATCGGAAATAAACAGCAAGGCCTTCTCTAAGAGAAGGCCTTTAATGTTTGCACCCTCTCCCCGTGGGAGAGGGTCGGGGTGAGGGCATCAGCCCGCACCTGGTGTTAGCCCGCTACCGCGATACGTTTCATATCGGTCATGTAGCCACGCAGTTTATGGCCCACTTTCTCGATCTGGTGGCTGCGAATCGCTTCGTTCACATCGCGCAGCTGCGCGTTATCCACGGCACCTTCCGCAATCGCTTTACCCAGATCGCCCGTCTGCAGAGTGGTCATAAACTCTTTCAGCAGCGGTACGCATGCGTAAGAGAACAGGTAGTTACCGTATTCTGCCGTATCAGAGATCACCACGTTCATTTCGTACAGACGCTTACGGGCGATGGTGTTCGCGATCAGCGGCAGCTCGTGCAGAGATTCGTAGTACGCAGACTCTTCGATGATGCCGGAATCCACCATGGTTTCGAACGCCAGCTCAACGCCTGCTTTCACCATCGCGATCATCAGTACGCCTTTATCGAAGTACTCCTGCTCGCCGATTTTACCTTCGTACTGTGGCGCGGTTTCGAACGCGGTTTTACCGGTCTCTTCACGCCAGGTCAGCAGGTTTTTATCGTCGTTCGCCCAGTCCGCCATCATGCCGGAAGAGAATTCGCCGGAGATGATGTCGTCCATGTGTTTCTGGAACAGCGGTGCCATGATGGTTTTCAGCTGTTCAGACAGCGCGTAAGCACGCAGTTTTGCCGGGTTGGACAGACGGTCCATCATCAGCGTAATACCGCCCTGCTTCAGCGCTTCGGTGATGGTTTCCCAGCCGAACTGAATCAGTTTTTCCGCGTAGGCCGGGTCGGTACCCTCTTCCACCAGCTTGTCGAAGCACAGCAGAGAACCGGCCTGCAGCATGCCGCACAGAATGGTCTGCTCGCCCATCAGGTCAGATTTCACTTCGGCAACGAAAGAAGATTCCAGCACGCCCGCACGGTGGCCGCCGGTCGCCGCTGCCCACGCTTTGGCAATCGCCATGCCTTCGCCTTTCGGATCGTTTTCCGGGTGAACCGCGATCAGGGTCGGCACGCCGAAGCCACGCTTGTACTCTTCACGTACTTCGGTACCCGGGCACTTCGGCGCCACCATCACCACGGTGATGTCTTTACGGATCTGCTCGCCCACTTCAACGATGTTGAAGCCGTGGGAGTAACCCAGCGCGGCGCCGTCTTTCATCAGCGGCTGTACGGAACGCACAACGTCAGAGTGCTGTTTGTCCGGGGTCAGGTTAACCACCAGATCCGCCTGCGGGATCAGCTCTTCGTAGGTGCCCACTTTGAAGCCGTTTTCGGTCGCTTTACGCCAGGAAGCACGCTTCTCGGCGATCGCTTCTTTACGGAGGGCGTAGGAGATATCCAGACCGGAGTCACGCATGTTCAGGCCCTGGTTCAGACCCTGTGCGCCACAGCCGACGATGACCACTTTTTTACCCTGAAGGTAGCTCGCGCCATCGGCAAATTCGTCGCGCGCCATGAAGCGGCATTTGCCCAGCTGCGCCAGCTGCTGGCGCAAGTTCAGTGTATTAAAGTAGTTAGCCATGGGTGATACCTCGTGATGTTGTGTGTCTTATTGTTCGGTTCGCGTTTCAGCGAGAATGTACCCACATTACAACAGGAAATTTATTGCGGAAATTGATATATTCACAACGTCATGTTGCAATTTTTGCAATGTAAAAAGAGGGAGTGGAATCGGTGGATTTACGCGATCTGAAAATGTTCCTGCACCTGGCGGAAAGCCGCCATTTTGGCCGCAGCGCCCGGGCGATGCACGTCAGCCCCTCCACGCTTTCACGCCAGATCCAGCGGCTTGAGGAAGACCTCGGCCAGCCGCTGTTCGTGCGCGACAACCGCACCGTCACCCTCACGGAAGCGGGTGAAGAGCTGCGCATTTTTGCCCAGCAGACGCTGTTGCAGTACCAGCAGCTGCGGCACTCGATTGACCAGCAGGGGCCGTCACTTTCCGGCGAGCTGCATATTTTCTGCTCCGTCACCGCCGCCTACAGCCATCTGCCGCCCATCCTTGACCGCTTCCGCGCGGCCCATCCGTCGGTTGAAATTAAGCTCACCACCGGCGACGCCTCCGACGCAATGGAAAAAGTGGTGACGGGCGAAGCGGATCTCGCCATCGCCGGAAAACCCGAAACCCTGCCGGGCGCGGTGGCATTCTCGATGCTGGAGAATCTGGCGGTGGTACTGATTGCCCCGGCGCTGCCCTGCCCGGTGCGTAATCAGGTGTCGGTGGAAAAACCGGACTGGTCGACGGTACCTTTTATCATGGCCGATCAGGGGCCGGTGCGCCGCCGCATCGAGCTGTGGTTCCGCCGTCAGAAAATCAGCAATCCGTCGATTTACGCCACGGTCAGCGGCCACGAGGCGATGGTGTCGATGGTGGCGCTCGGCTGCGGCGTGGCGCTGCTGCCGGAAGTGGTGCTGGAAAATAGCCCGGAACCGGTGCGCAATCGCGTGATGATTCTGGAGCGCAGCGACGAGAAGACGCCGTTTGAGCTTGGCGTGTGCGCACAAAAAAAGCGGCTGCATGAGCCGCTAATTGATGCGTTCTGGAAGATATTGCCGAACCACTAAAACCGGGTGGCGCTGCGCTTCCCCGGCCTATATGCAGCTCGTCCCTTAGCCCGCGAGGAAGAAGCGGAACGCCGGGTTATGGGTTTCGTCGTGACATTCATAACCCAGCTCGTTCAACCGCGTTTCGAAATCCGGCTCGTGCTCGCCCAGTTCGAACGCCGCCAGCACGCGGCCGTAGTCGGTGCCGTGGCTGCGGTAGTGGAATAGTGAAATATTCCAGTGCGTGCCCAGCGTGTGCAGGAACTTGAGCAGCGCGCCCGGCGATTCCGGGAACTCGAAGCTAAACAGACGTTCCTTGAGCGGCTTTGATGGACGCCCGCCGACCATGTAGCGCACGTGCAGCTTCGCCATCTCATCGTCAGAAAGATCGACCACGCTGTAGCCGCCCTCATGCAGCAGGTTGAGGATCTCTTTGCGCTCCTCGACGCCGCGGCTCAGACGCACGCCGACAAAAATGCAGGCGTCTTTGGCATCGGCAAAACGGTAGTTGAACTCCGTCACCGAACGGCCGCCCAGCAGCTGGCAGAACTTCAGGAAGCTGCCCTTCTCTTCAGGAATCGTCACCGCCAGCAGCGCTTCCCGCTGTTCACCCAGCTCGCAGCGCTCGGAAACGTAGCGCAGACCGTGGAAGTTCACGTTGGCGCCGGAAAGCACGTGCGCCAGACGCTCGCCGCGAATGTTGTGCTGGGCGATGTATTTTTTCATCCCCGCCAGCGCCAGCGCGCCGGAAGGTTCCGCCACCGCGCGCACATCCTCGAACAGATCTTTCATCGCCGCGCAGATGGCATCGCTATCAACCGTGACGATATCGTCGAGATACTCCTGGCACAGGCGGAAGGTTTCGTCGCCAATGCGCTTCACCGCCACGCCCTCGGCAAACAGCCCGACGCGCGGCAGGTCCACCGGATGACCCGCATCCAGCGCCGCTTTGAGGCAGGCAGAGTCTTCCGCTTCAACGGCGATGACTTTGATCTGCGGCATTAGCTGTTTGATCAGTACCGCCACGCCTGCGGCTAAGCCACCGCCGCCAACCGGAACGAAGACGCGGTCTAGATGGGCATCCTGCTGCAGCAGTTCCAGCGCCAGCGTGCCCTGCCCGGCAATCACCATCGGGTGGTCGAACGGCGGCACCCAGGTAAAGCCCTGCTGCTGCGCCAGCTCAATCGCTTTGGCTTTGGCTTCGTCAAAGTTGGCGCCGTGGAGCAGCACTTCGCCGCCGAAACCGCGCACCGCGTCGACTTTGATATCTGCGGTAGCAACCGGCATCACGATCAGCGCCTTCAGCCCCAGACGAGCAGACGAGAACGCCACGCCCTGGGCGTGGTTGCCCGCAGACGCGGTAATCACGCCGCGCGCTTTCTGCTCGTCGGTCAGCCCGGCCATCATCGCGTAGGCGCCGCGCAGCTTAAAGCTGTGCACCGGCTGTCGGTCTTCGCGCTTCACCAGAATGATGTTGTCGAGGCGCGAAGAGAGTTTTTCCATTTTCTGCAGGGGCGTGACCTGCACGGCTTCATAGACCGGCGCGCGCAGTACCGCTCTCAGGTATTCCGCCCCCTCAGGGGCGGCGGATAAGGGTTGTGACTCGGCCATCATTAGCCCCCAAGTTTAGATTTATCGCGCACCGCGCCTTTATCTGCACTGGTGGCAAGGCTCGCGTAGGCGCGCAGGGCGAAGGAGACTTCACGCTGGCGGTCTTTCGGCGTCCAGGCTTTGTCGCCTCGGGCTTCCTGCGCTTCACGACGGGCCGCAATTTCCTGGTCGCTCAGCTTCAGCTGAATGCCGCGATTCGGAATGTCGATTTCGATCAGGTCGCCATCTTCGATGATGGCAATGTTGCCGCCGCTTGCCGCTTCAGGGGAAACGTGGCCGATAGAGAGGCCGGAGGTACCGCCGGAGAAACGCCCGTCGGTAATCAGCGCACACGCCTTACCGAGTCCCATAGATTTCAGGAAGGTGGTTGGGTAGAGCATCTCCTGCATGCCCGGGCCGCCTTTCGGCCCTTCGTAGCGAATAACAACCACGTCGCCTTCCACCACTTTGCCGCCAAGAATCGCGTCTACCGCTTCATCCTGGCTTTCGTACACCTTCGCCGGACCGGTGAATTTCAGGATGCTGTCGTCCACGCCTGCAGTTTTCACGATGCAGCCGTTTTCCGCGAAGTTACCGTACAGCACGGCCAGACCGCCGTCTTTGCTGTAGGCATGTTCCAGCGAGCGGATGCAGCCTTCGGCGCGGTCATCGTCCAGCGTATCCCAGCGACAATCCTGCGAGAATGCCTGGGTGGTACGGATACCGGCAGGACCGGCGCGGAACATCTTTTTCACCGCGTCGTCTTTGGTCAGCATGACGTCGTACTGGTCCAGCGACTCAGGCAGCGTCAGGCCAAGCACGTTTTTCACGTCACGGTTCAGCAGTCCGGCACGATCCAGCTCACCGAGAATACCGATTACGCCACCGGCACGGTGTACGTCTTCCATATGGTACTTCTGGGTGCTCGGCGCGACTTTACACAGCTGCGGGACTTTGCGGGACAGCTTGTCGATGTCGCTCATGGTGAAGTCGATTTCGGCTTCCTGCGCGGCGGCCAGCAGGTGCAGAACGGTGTTGGTGGAGCCGCCCATGGCGATATCCAGCGTCATCGCGTTCTCAAACGCGGCCTTGCTGGCGATGTTGCGCGGCAGCGCGCTGGCGTCGTCCTGCTCGTAGTAGCGTTTGGTCAGCTCAACGATGCGCCTACCGGCGTTGAGGAACAGCTGCTTACGGTCGGCGTGGGTCGCGAGCAGCGAGCCGTTGCCCGGCTGAGAAAGACCCAGCGCTTCGGTCAGGCAGTTCATGGAGTTAGCGGTAAACATACCGGAACAGGAGCCGCAGGTCGGGCACGCGGAGCGTTCCACCTGGTCGCTCTGCTCGTCAGAGACTTTCGGGTCCGCGCCCTGGATCATCGCATCGACCAGGTCGAGCTTGATGATTTTGTCGGAGAGCTTGGTTTTCCCCGCTTCCATCGGGCCGCCGGAGACGAAGATCACCGGAATGTTCAGGCGCAGGGAGGCCATCAGCATCCCCGGGGTGATTTTGTCGCAGTTGGAGATGCAGACCATCGCATCGGCGCAGTGGGCGTTAACCATATATTCTACGGAGTCGGCGATCAGCTCGCGCGACGGCAGTGAATAGAGCATGCCCCCGTGCCCCATCGCGATACCGTCATCCACCGCAATGGTGTTGAACTCTTTCGCCACGCCGCCGGAGGCTTCGATTTGCTCGGCAACCAGCTTACCGAGATCGCGCAGGTGCACGTGGCCCGGTACAAACTGGGTGAAGGAGTTCACCACGGCGATAATCGGCTTGCCGAAATCGGCGTCGGTCATTCCGGTGGCGCGCCACAGCGCGCGGGCTCCCGCCATATTACGGCCGTGGGTGGTGGTGGCTGAACGATACTTAGGCATGCTTTATTAACTCCCGTCTGACTATTTAATGGGACGGTGCGTGCCGTCCCAAATTTATGCTTAGTGATTAACCTGATCCAACCAGCCGTATTTATCTTCTGTTTCGCCGGTGAAGAGGCCAAAGAACGCTTGCTGAATACGTTTGGTGACCGGACCGCAGCGGCCTTCGCCCACCTGGATACCGTCCACGCTGCGTACCGGCGTGATTTCAGCCGCCGTGCCGGACATAAACACTTCATCTGCCAGATACAGGGATTCGCGGGACAGTACCTGCTCGCGCACTTCAATACCCAGATCTTTCGCCAGCTTGATGATGGCGTCACGGGTGATGCCCGGCAGCGCGGACGAGGTGAATGGCGGCGTAAACAAAATGCCGTCTTTCACTTCAAACAGGTTTTCACCCGCACCTTCAGAGATGTAGCCATTTACGTCGAGGGCGATCCCTTCCTGATAGCCGTGGCGGCGCGCTTCGCTACCGACCAGCAATGAGGAGAGGTAGTTACCGCCTGCCTTCGCGGCGGTCGGGATGGTGTTTGGCGCCACGCGATTCCAGGAAGAGACCATTGCGTCGATCCCCTGCTCCAGGGCTTCTGCACCCAGATAAGCACCCCACGGGAACGCGGCAATGATCACATCGGTGGTATAGCCCGCTGGCGGGTTCACGCCCATACCGACGTCACCCACGAAGACCAGCGGACGGATATAGGCGCTGGTCAGGTTGTTTTTACGGATCACGTCGCGGCAGGCTTCCATTAGCTCATCAACGCTTTGTGAAACCGGGAAACGATAAATTTTGGCTGAGTCATGCAGACGCTGCATGTGTTCGCGATGGCGGAACACCACTGGCCCTTTGTGAGAATCGTAGCAGCGGATGCCTTCAAATACGGAGGTACCGTAGTGCAGCGCGTGGGACATCACGTGGACCTTCGCGTCCTCCCAGCGAACCATCTCACCGTTGAACCAAATGTAATCAGCTTTTTTTGTCGTCATTTTTTCGTCCTGTCACGCTTAAGCGCGGATTTGTTTTGATGTGGTTGTGCTCTGGCAGATGGCAACATGGGCAACGTCTACCAGCTTTGATAACTGACTAAACAGTAAGTCGACCGACCGCGGGCTGGCAACGGTTAATTCGATACTGATATTCCGGGCGTCAGTGGCCGTCTCCATATTCATAGAGCAAATCTGAAAACCACGATGACGCACCACGCGCAAAACGCGCTCTAAGGTTTCCGGGTTGAAGCGAGCCTGTACGGCGACCTGATGCTGCATCATGATAATTTCTCCATCATTTGTGAGTTACTGGCACCTGGCGGTACCAACGGCCAGACGTTCTCGAGTTCGTCGATTGAGACATGAAGCAGGTAAGGCCCATCGCTGTTCAGCATGGTGTCGAGCGCCGCTTCAACCTGATCTTTACGGGTGATGTGCTGACCAGGGATGCCGAAGGCGCTGGCCAGGGTGAGGAAATCGGGGTTATCGGTGAGCGTCGTTTCGCTGTAGCGCTCCTGGAAGAACAGCTGTTGCCACTGGCGAACCATCCCTAAACGCTGGTTGTCGAGCAAGACGATCTTCAGCGGCAACTGCTTGCGCTTAACGGTGCCGAGCTCCTGAACGTTCATCATGAAGGAGCCGTCACCGGAGATACAGATAACGGTATCGTTAGGGCGAGCCACCTGCGCGCCAACGGCTGCTGGCAGACCGAAGCCCATGGTACCCAAGCCGCTAGAGGTGATGAAGTTTTCCGGGCGGGTGTAGGTCATGTGCTGCGCGGACCACATCTGGTGCTGGCCTACGTCGGTGGTGACGACGCTGTCAGCCGGTTTACGGTCGGACAACTGCTTCAACAGCAGCGGCGCGTAGATGGCCTCGCCGGGGTGGTCGTAACGCCAGGCGTGCTCGGCGCGCATATCAGCGGTGTGCTGACGCCATGCGTTGATATCCAGCGGCTGCTGCAATGCTGGTAACAGCGCGTTGAGATCGCCCTGCAAGGCGACATGCGCCTGACGCAGCTTGTTCATCTCCGCCGGGTCGATATCCATATGGATGACTTTGGCGTTCGGCGCAAAGGTATTCAGCTTGCCGGTGACGCGGTCGTCAAAACGGGCACCTACGGCGATAAGCAAGTCGCACTCCTGCACCGCCAGGTTTGCCGCTTTGGTGCCGTGCATCCCCAGCATGCCCAGATAGTAGGGGTAATCCGCGTCGACTGCACCGAGACCTTTCAGCGTGCAGGTCGCTGGCATCTGCGTTGTTGCGATAAATTCGCGCAGGGCAGGAACGGCCTGCGCCATGCCGACGCCACCGCCGACGTACAGCATTGGCTGTTTCGCCTGGGCCAGCATCTGACGGGCCTCTTCAACTTCCGCTTCCGGAAAGGCATCGTCGCTTTCAACGGTAGAGAAGTGCGGTTCCAGCTCGCCGAGTGCCACCTGGATATCTTTCGGGATATCAACCAGTACCGGACCGGGACGACCGGAGTTTGCCACGTCGAACGCTTCTGCCATTACGCGCGGCAGCTCTTCCAGAGACTGGACGAGGAAGCTGTGTTTGGTGCAGGCCAGCGATAAACCGAGGACGTCGACTTCCTGAAAAGCATCGGTACCGATGAACGGAGACGCCACCTGCCCGGTGATGGCGACAACGGGAACGGAATCCAGCAGCGCGTCAGCCAGGCCGGTGATCAGGTTCGTTGCGCCCGGGCCTGAAGTCGCCATACACACGCCGGTTTTACCGGTCGCGCGGGCATAACCGATGGCTGCCATCGCTGCGCCCTGCTCGTGTCGGCACAAGAGATGTTCCACGCCGCCGTCATACAGTGCATCGTAAATCGGCATAATTGCGCCACCCGGATAACCGAATACGGTTTCGACTCCCTGCGCGCGCAACGCATGTACTACCCACTGTGCCCCATTCATAGTTAGTTCCCCGTCATAAATCGGGAGAAACAGAATTTTGTGCTAGTCGTCATTCTCTGCTCCTCATTTTCGTTTTTTAGTCATAAAAAAACCCCCGGACCTTTCGGTGCGGGGGTCTTAGTTCGTTAAGGCTTGATTTCTAAGCCTTTCCTCGTCCAAGTGCAGCCCCGCACGGTGGGATAATAATCACCACCACGCTAATCACGACCAGGCTAATCACTCGTAGAAGGGCTGTCATTTTCAGTTCTTTTTGCATCTTGTTCGAAGGAATACCTAAAGAGTTATCACAGTTTTTAAATCAAACACAAGATTTATTTATGACGGATTTGATTAGGCAGCGAATTATATTTCTTAAAACCGTTGTTTTATATACGGAAATTAGAAAATGAATATTTTTCATTTTTTCACTGCTGTTCTTACCGTCAAAACGGGGCTTTTTACATTCTGCGAGGAGGTTTCCACGGTTATGCAAGGGTTTCAGTGTGCGCTTAAAATCTCTGAACGGGTGGCGTACATTCGCAAAATGACACTAAACAGACAAAATCGGCGCTGGCATAGTTACACCAGGAGGTAGTGCAAATGTCACTGTCAGTTGTTTATACGCGTGCGGCTCTCGGGGTAAAGGCACCGCTTATTTCCGTCGAGGTTCATTTGAGCAATGGGCTACCCGGACTCACTCTTGTCGGGTTACCTGAAACGACGGTTAAAGAGGCCAGGGATCGCGTTCGCAGCGCAATAATAAATAGCGGTTATACCTTCCCAGCGAAGAAGATCACCATCAACCTTGCCCCCGCCGATCTGCCTAAAGAGGGGGGACGATACGATTTACCTATCGCAATTGCCCTTCTCGCGGCTTCTGAGCAGCTTAATACGACACGGCTAGGCTCGTATGAGTTCGTTGGCGAACTCGCGCTTACAGGCGCGTTAAGAGGCGTTCCCGGTGCGATATCGGGAGCGCTGGAAGCCATACGAGCAGGACGGCAAATCATTGTCGCCAATGAAAACGCATCAGAAGTGAGTCTTATCGCCGAGAAGGGGTGTCTCATCGCAGGGCATTTACAGGAAGTTTGTGCCTGGCTGGAAGGGCGCCATGAACTGTCCGAGCCGGAGGAGTGTGATGATGCTATAGCGGATTCACCAGAGGATCTCAGCGAGATTATGGGACAGGAGCAAGGGAAACGGGCACTGGAGATTACGGCTGCAGGTGGACACAATCTTCTGTTAATTGGCCCGCCGGGTACGGGTAAAACCATGCTGGCAAGCAGGTTGAGTGGGTTACTTCCACCGCTCAATAATCATGAAGCGCTGGAAAGCGCCGCCATATATAGCCTTATCAGTTCGACGTCGTTGCAAAAACAGTGGCGCCGTCGTCCTTTTCGTTCCCCGCATCATAGCGCTTCACTGACGGCAATGGTCGGCGGCGGGGCGATTCCGGGGCCGGGAGAGATCTCGCTAGCACACAATGGCATTCTGTTTCTTGATGAGCTGCCTGAATTTGAGCGCCGCGTGCTGGATGCACTGCGGGAGCCCATTGAATCCGGTGAGATACATATCTCACGCACGAGAGCCAAAATAAGCTATCCCGCACAGTTTCAGCTGGTCGCGGCGATGAATCCCAGCCCGACGGGTCACTACCAGGGCAACCATAACCGCTGTACGCCAGAGCAGACGTTGCGTTATCTGGGTAAGTTATCCGGCCCGTTCCTTGACCGTTTCGATTTATCCCTCGAAATTCCCCTTCCCCCGCCGGGTCTGCTCAGGCAAACGAGCATAACGGGTGAAAGCTCAGCGGAGGTACGCGAGCGGGTGATTGCAGCCCAGACGCGGCAGTACGCTCGTCAGAACAGGCTGAATGCGCGGCTGGATAATGTCGGGATCCGGCAGTTTTGTTCTCTTAACGTCGAAGATGCGGGATGGCTGGAGGAGACGTTGACGCGGTTCGGGCTGTCCATACGTGCTTGGCAGCGTTTGCTGAAGGTGGCCAGAACTATTGCTGACGTAGAGGGGTGCACTGACATTGAGAGGAAACATTTGCAGGAGGCGCTGAGCTACCGCGCTATCGATCGTTTGCTGCTGCATTTGCAGAAATTGCTGGCATAAAAAAAGGGGCCGTAGCCCCTTCTTTTCATTTTAGTCATCAGACTCGGTGTAGTCTTCTGCACCTTCCATCTGCGGCTTGCCGCCAGACAGCGTATGGAAGCGTTTTGGACGCTTAATGCGCGCCATGTATTTGATCCATACACGTTCCGCTTCAGACTCCGGCTCACGCTCACCACGGCAAACAGAAACAAACTGTTTTTCGTCTTCGGTTGCAGGTTCACGCTTACCCAGATCCAGCTCGTTAAAGGCATAACCATGGCGCTCAAGCAGTTGAGCTTCTTTGATGGTGAAATCGCCGTGACGAGAGAACCCGCGCGGATAATGTTTATTGTCGAAAAAACGATTAGTCGTCGTAAAGCTTTCCGCCATCCTACACGCTCCTAATTCTTTGGCCGAGCTATTTATGGCGCGGAGTATTAGTTACGCTTGACAGAGTGTAAAACAAAACATTTAAATCATAACGACAAATAATTTTGCGGAGAAAGATGTGGATACGGAATTGCTTAAAACTTTCCTTGAAGTGAGCAGAACACGCCACTTTGGGCGAGCAGCTGAAGCCCTTTACCTGACGCAGTCAGCAGTCAGTTTTCGTATTCGACAGCTGGAAAATCAACTGGGTGTGAATCTTTTTACCCGCCATCGCAACAATATTCGCTTAACGCCTGCCGGTGAGAAACTGCTGCCGTACGCAGAAACGCTCATGAATACCTGGCAGGCGGCACGTAAAGAGGTGGCACATACTTCGAGGCACAATGAGTTCTCGATAGGGGCCAGCGCTTCTCTGTGGGAATGCATGCTAAGTCAGTGGCTTACCCGGCTGTATCATTCACACGGCCACCTGCAATTTGAAGCGAGAATTGCACAGCGGCAGTCGCTGGTTAAGCAACTTCATGAGCGCCAGCTTGATCTTCTGATCACAACCGAAGCCCCCAAGATGGACGAATTTAGCAGCCAGATTGTGGGCCAGTTTGGCCTGGCGCTTTATGCGTCTGAACCGTCGATGATGAAGGCAGACCTGACCTATTTACGCCTGGAATGGGGGCCGGATTTTCAGCAGCACGAGACGGGACTGATTGCACCTGATGATGTTCCGCAGTTAACGACCAGCTCGGCAGAGATCGCCTGCCAGCAGCTGCCCCTGCTGAAAGGTTGTACCTGGTTACCTGTTCGCTGGGCAGACACTAAAGCAGGGCTGCACACCGTGATGGATTCAACCACGCTTACCAGGCCGCTGTATGCAATTTGGCTGCAAAACAGTGATAAGCAATCACAGATAAAAGATCTGTTAAAAATCAATGTAATGGATTGATGCATCAGCCAGCAGGGATGCTGGCTGAAAATTAAGAAGAGAATTTTCTGCAGTATTTCAGGCAAAAAAAATCCTTTGCCGAAGCAAAGGATTATATTTGGCAGGGGCGGAGAGACTCGAACTCGCGACACCCGGTTTTGGAGACCGGTGCTCTACCAACTGAGCTACGCCCCTAAAGTTTTTTGCCATTAAGCCTGCCAACAAGGCAGGCTTAATGTCTTAATAAGTGGCGGAACGGACGGGACTCGAACCCGCGACCCCCTGCGTGACAGGCAGGTATTCTAACCGACTGAACTACCGCTCCACCGAAGACTGCTGTAACCACCGGATATATGCACCGGCTTACTACTTAATTTGATGCCTGGCAGTTCCCTACTCTCACATGGGGAGACCCCACACTACCATCGGCGCTACGGCGTTTCACTTCTGAGTTCGGCATGGGGTCAGG
>NZ_JADCKW010000010.1:0-279599 GCF_014982155.1 Enterobacter cloacae complex sp. P16RS2
ATTCAGTGTGCCACTTCACAGAGCTCTTTCACTTTGTCTGCACTGATTCGGTCCAGATTATCAATGATAAGGATGAAGCGATCTCCATGGGAAATGACCTCTTTGGAGGTAAATCCCTGCAGAGCTTCAGCCAGCTCAATAGCTCCGACCTCCTTATTAACTAGCCAAGTCTCTTCAATCCTGTCAGTACTGTTGCGTTTGAACAAATCACCAATACTCGAATACCCTTTCTTTCTGTACCATTCCATGTTCTGCAGGCATGCCAGTCCTGCGACCATAATGGCAGGAGAAAGAAACGCGGCCACCTCAACATAAAAAAGCCACCCTAATAATGACTCCTTGTTAGTAAAATATTGATTAAGGTCTGTTAGCACATAACGAAGCATCTGCATGGAAAGCAATGACAGTAAAATAAAAACGACGGTCAACCAGCTTAGCCTGCTGCTGACCCTCTTGTCGTATTCAACGATGTTACCCAGAGCCAGATTTTTATACTTATCCAACACATCCCGGGAGCCCGGACATTGTAGGCTGACCCCGTGGTGGATGACATCGATAAGCGCTTTTTTAGTTGAGCCATGATGGTAACGTTCTGCATCAAAGTTAATGAACGTAAAATCATCTTTAAGCTTTTTCTGCAGGAACTTCAATATTGTTGACTTACCTGAACCCAGCTCACCTTCCAGACCAATAATATTGACATCAGGTGTCCTGATGATCTGAGCCACATTCTCTGCAACTTTTTCATGACTGCTGCCTCTAAACATATCCTGGTCAGCGGGTGATTCCGTCTGCAATCGTAGAGTCATTCAGCAATTTCCTTCGTTATAACGTAAGATTCTTTCACTATTAGACACAGTACAGAGCCCACAGCAACCAAATGACTGCAGCCGGGGCAGTTTAGTTTTAAGCATGCATAAGCCGATTTCGATGGAATCCCTTTCACACAATAATATTGAATTGAAGCAATGAAAACATTAATGTGTTTGTTGTGACTAGCTGCAGGGGCCTGGAAGAAATTCCAAAGCCTGACAAACCGCAACAGGGCTTGCTCTGCTCCGGTTTTATCCAGTTCATCTTGAAGCCCTTGTTTTTGTTACATATCCCTGCTCACTCTTTCAGCCATTGTTAAGCTTCTTGTGTGTAATCTGCGAATAATACGGATGCAAAATTGATGCAATGGATTATACATACCTACAGCGCACGTTACGCTGAGCTGAATCGAATTTCAGAGAACGTTCTTCGCTATTACCCTGCCCAGCCAGTTGAACACATTTTATCATCCGGCCCCGAGAGTGACATGTTCTCTGCCTGGTACAGCCTTCATCAGAGTCAAACTAGACGTTATTTACAGGCAAAAGAAGACAGCTACAGAGTTTAAGTCTGACATTATTCGTGGCTGTGTCTGCCTTCGGAGTTTTCAGCTTATCCCGATAACAGCGGTTTTGAAAAATTGACGTTTTTTACACCGGTACATTGCCCGAACGCAATCTCCCCCGTAGCGAAATACCGCCCCGCAGAAAATCGTCCATGCTCGGCATGCCCCTGGAACATCAGCATCTTTTCAATAAAGGTTTTACAGCCTATAGTCTGTATAACACAAAATACACCTTACCTGCTGTATTACAGGGCGGTACTCCCTACTCAGTCTGCGAGGCAGGTCACTTATGAATAATCAGTTCCCGATAAAAACGCTGAACCAGCTCAGACCTGTGCTAATCGGGTTTCGCAAAATCAAGGGCTTCACGCAAAAAGATGTGTCTGAGAGGCTTGCCGTAACGCAGCAAACCTATGCCCGCCTGGAAGCAAACCCTGCTAGCGCCAGTATTGATCGTCTGTACAAGGTATTCAGTATTCTGGGCGTAGAAATAACGCTGTCATCTATTTCCCCTTCACCCTTCATTTCCCACACAGAGATGAGGGGGGCATTTGACAGCACTCCCGCCAGACGGGAGAAATGGTGACTATTAGAAGTTTGCTAGTTTTGTCGAATGACGCCAACTACATGTCCGCATCCATCGAGTAGTGGCTTCAAGCCACGATTGTCACTGCCTCCGCTGCCTTTTTCCAGTAACTCTCTCCTTTTAATTCTAATATTTAGGGGTGTCAACGCAAAGCAGAAACGGCACCTTCTTTGCGAGACAGAAATGACCTGTGATTGCCTGGCCGATTTATGGCAGCTAAGTGCGAGAAGCGGATATAGCGAATTCGCCATTGTACGGGATTAGCAGGTTTACTGAAGCAACCTGCGATGGCGTTATGGCAATAGTCAGTCCCCTGTCCAGTCGGCATAGGTGGCCACCTCGTCACCGCCGGGGATAAACTGATTGAAGCCTCCGCGCAAAATCACTTATTCTTTTCCGTTAATAAAATGCAGGAGCAAAGTCATGACTGGCGAAATTCGTGGGCGAGGCAGGCCACGAAAAACAGAGAGTACCTATACAGATACCCGTAATGACCTGATCCGAAGCGGGCTTGAACTGCTCACGCAGAATGGTTTTCTTTCAACGGGAGTCGATGCCATTGTCAAAAATGCCAGTGTTCCTAAAGGCTCATTTTATTACTATTTCAAGAGCAAAGAAGAGTATGCCCAGACTGTTCTGAGCGCCTATGACAGTTTCTTTGTGCATAAACTCCAAAAACATCTGTATGAATCATCCTTCACACCAATGATGCGTCTGGAAAATTTCATCGACGATGCCTGCGACGGCATTAAAAAGTACAATTTCACCCGGGGCTGTCTGGTTGGCAATATGATGCAGGAGAGTCCGGGTCTTCCACTGTCCTTTATCAAACAGCTCCACGAAATACTTGAGCGCTGGCAGGCGCTTGTGGCGTGCTGTCTGTCCGACGCGTTATCTTCGGGCGAAATCCGTTCCGATATGAATAATACGCAACTGGCGGCCATTTTCTGGAGCAGTTGGGAGGGTGCCGTAATGCGTGCCAAACTTTATTGCTCAACCCAGCCTGTGTACGACTTCTGGAGCTATTTCAAAAAGTCAGTACGCTATCAGCCCTCTAAGGACACGGCTGTTGAAAAGTAAAAAAGGGGCCGCAGCCCCTGATAATAATTATCAAACCCAGGCTGAGCCTGGCTTCCACTTCATTAGCTACACTGAATTACTGCCCGGCCACGAATTCCGCCACTCAGAAGTTTTTCGGCCACATTGATGGCATCACTCAGCGGATAAACGGTGGTCAGGCTATCCAGTCTGGACTCCGGTAAATACTGTACCGCCTGCTGCCAGATCGCCGCTCTTTTTTCCTTCGCGAACATGACACTGTCAATCCCTTTCAGCGTGACGCCACGCAGGATAAACGGAGCCACATTCCCCATTAGTTCCATCCCCTGTGCCATGCCGCAGGCTGCAACAATACTGCCATAACGCACCCCGGCGCATACATTGCAGAGCGTATGGCTACCGACTGTATCAATGGCGGCAGCCCAGCGTTCTTTCTGTAACGGTTTTCCGGGACAGGAGAGCTCGGAACGGTTAATAATCTCGTCCACACCGACCGTTTTATAGAGCCAGGCAGCCTCTTCCGGGCGTCCAGTAGACGCCGTAACGCGGTACCCCATTGATGCAAGGATCATGGCCGCAATGCTCCCGACGCCGCCGCTGGCACCGGTAACAAGTACCGGACCATCTTCAGGCTTAATACCATGATTCAGAAGTGCGTCTACGCACAGCATCGCGGTAAACCCAGCTGTTCCGATTGCCATTACGTGTTTGCCGTTAGCGCCAGCCGGGAGCGGCGTCAGCCAGTCTCCATTTACCCGTGCTTTTTCGGATAGTCCGCCCCAGTGTTTTTCCCCAACACCCCAGCCGGTCAGGAGAACCTTATCTCCGGCCTGATATTCGGGATGTGAACTGGCGGACACTGTACCGGTAAAATCAATGCCGGGCACCATGGGAAAGCGTCGGACGATTGGGCCCCGGCCCGTAATGGCCAGTGCGTCTTTGTAGTTGATGGATGAATAGTCAACATTGACCTCCACATCCCCCTGCGGTAGTTCACTTTCAGCGATTTCAGCAAGTTGCGCACTATAGCGTCCATCTGTTTTGTTGATTAATAAAGATTTAAACACGTTCACCTCGTTTGTCCGGGCGTTTACCGTTCAGTCATTAAGTCGTCAATAAATAATATTGACCGATCGTCTAATAATCAACACTACGATCCCAGTGCTTTGCCAGCATTCAAGAAACATTATTCATTTCATGCACTTAAAGCTGTCTTTTTTGACCGACATCAAACTGTATTCTGGTTTATCTGGTGCAGAGGGAAAATCAGCATCCCTGAAGATACATAGCTAATGCTTCAGAACACGGCTGATGATGCGATAAAACAACCAGGCTTTAATGAGTTAGTCTGAGCGGACCTTCGGCTCAGTAAATAGGTCCGCTCCGTGCCAAGAGCAGACGCTGGTAATTCGGGTAATGGTGCCAACTTACTGATTTAGTGTATGATGGTGTTTTTGAGGTGCTCCAGTGGCTTCTGTTTCTATCAGCTGTCCCTCCTGTTCAGCTACTGAAGGCGTGGTGCGTAACGGTAAAAGTACTGCCGGACATCAGCGCTATCTCTGCTCTCACTGCCGTAAAACATGGCAGCTACAGTTCACTTACACCGTCTCTCAGCCCGGTACACACCAGAAAATTATTGATATGGCCATGAATGGCGTCGGATGTCGCGCCAGTGCACGCATTATGGGCGTTGGCCTCAACACGATTTTACGACACTTAAAAAACTCAGGCCGCAGTCGGTAAACTCACGCATACAACCGGGCAGTGACGTCATTGTTTGCGCGGAAATGGACGAACAGTGGGGTTACGTCGGCGCTAAATCACGCCAGCGCTGGTTGTTTTACGCGTATGACAGGATACGGAGGACGGTTGTGGCGCACGTATTCGGTGAACGCACGTTGGTCACGCTGGAGCGTCTTCTGGGCCTGCTGTCGGCCTTTGAGGTCGTGGTATGGATGACGGATGGCTGGCCGCTTTATGAATCACGCCTGAAGGGAGAACTGCACGTTATCAGCAAGCGATATACGCAGCGCATTGAGCGGCATAACCTGAATCTGAGGCAGCATCTGGCAAGGCTGGGCAGGAAGTCACTGTCGTTCTCAAAATCGGTGGAGCTGCATGACAAAGTCATCGGGCATTATCTGAACATAAAACACTATCAGTAAGTTGGAGTCATTACCGGTGCTCTGATATATTTATTATACTATAGTGGGGTATGTGTTGATCTTAATGTAATACTCCCCTATAGTATAAGAAATACAGAGCAGTGAGGTAAGCAATGCCCAGTACTCCTGAAGAGAAAAAAAAGGTCCTAACCCGGGTTCGCCGTATCCGGGGTCAGATTGATGCTCTGGAAAGAGCACTTGAAAGTGGCGCTGAATGCCGTTCCGTTCTCCAGCAAATCGCCGCCGTCCGGGGCGCCGCTAACGGACTGATGGCAGAGGTGCTGGAGAGCCACATACGGGAAACCTTTGACCAGAATGACAGCTACAGTCATGAAGTCAGTAAATCAGTTGACGATACGATTGAGCTGGTTCGTGCCTATCTTAAATAGGTGAGGCCATTATTACATTGAGGATATATTACGTATGAAATCACGTGCCGCTGTTGCATTTGCACCAGGGAAGCCCCTGGAGATTGTTGAAATTGATGTTGCTCCGCCTAAAAAAGGCGAGGTGCTGATTAAAAACACCCACACAGGTGTCTGCCATACCGATGCCTTTACCCTCTCAGGGAATGACCCTGAGGGCGTTTTCCCGGTGGTTCTCGGCCACGAGGGAGCCGGTATCGTCGTTGAAGTTGGTGAAGGCGTCACCAGTGTGAAGCCGGGTGACCATGTTATTCCGCTCTACACCGCTGAATGCGGGGAGTGTGAATTCTGCCAGTCCGGTAAAACGAACCTCTGTGTATCGGTTCGCGAGACTCAGGGCAAAGGACTGATGCCTGACGGGACCACTCGCTTTTCATACAACGGTCAGCCTCTTTACCACTACATGGGATGTTCCACATTCAGTGAATACACCGTTGTGGCCGAGGTTTCTCTGGCAAAAATTAACCCGGAGGCGAACCATGAACACGTCTGCCTGTTGGGTTGTGGCGTGACTACCGGTATTGGCGCCGTCCATAACACGGCTAAAGTGCAGCCGGGCGATTCAGTTGCCATTTTTGGTCTGGGGGCAATTGGTCTGGCTGCGGTACAGGGGGCCCGTCAGGCAAAAGCGGGACGTATTATCGCTATCGATACTAATCCGACAAAATTTGACCTGGCCCGTCAGTTCGGGGCCACTGACTGCATTAACCCGAATGATTATGACAAACCGATTAAAGATGTTCTGCTGGATATCAACAAGTGGGGTATTGACCATACCTTTGAATGTATCGGTAACGTTAACGTCATGCGTGCAGCGCTGGAAAGTGCTCACCGTGGGTGGGGGCAGTCCGTTGTCATTGGTGTCGCAGGGGCCGGACAGGAGATTTCCACCCGTCCTTTCCAGCTGGTCACCGGGCGCGTATGGAAAGGTTCCGCGTTTGGCGGAGTAAAAGGCCGCACTCAGCTCCCCGGTATGGTCGAGGATGCCATGAAGGGGGATATTGACCTTGAGCCATTTGTAACCCATACGATGACACTGGATGAAATCAATGACGCCTTCGAGCTTATGCATGAAGGCAAATCTATCCGGACAGTGATTCATTACTGATCCCATCAGAATTTTAATCAACTCAAACTGAAGGAAGTGGAAAATGACAACTCCGGTAATTTCTGGTGACGGCATCTTTTCTCATGTGTTCATTGGCGCAGCCGATGTCGAGAAATCCTCCGCATTTTACGATGTCGTCCTGGGCACGCTTGGTATCAATAACCTCGGCCCGTTTGGCAACGGCTGGGTACTCTATGGCCGCGAAAAGCCGGCATTTATCATTGCCCGTCCGGGCAACGGTGAAGCACCTTCCGCTAACGGGGTGACTGTCGGCTTCGCTGCTGCCACCCCGGAAGAGGTTGATGCTTTCCATGCTGCCGGCCTTGCCGCCGGTGGAGCTGATGAAGGTCAACCTGGCCCGCGTGGTCACCTTCCCGGGGCCTATGCTGCCTACCTGCGGGATCCGGCGGGTAACAAAATCACGGCGTATACGTTTATCTGACGTCCGGATTTAAAGATACTTCCCCTGGCTTCGGTCAGGGGAAATAACCATGAGATAACGGCTGATGGAACTCATTGAGCAGCATGCCAGCTCTGGCGGCTGGCAAAACGTGTACCGGCATTATTCACAATCCCTTAATTGTGAAATGAATTTCGGTGTGTATCTTCCTCCCAAAGCAGTAACAGAAAAACTGCCGGTACTATACTGGTTGTCGGGCCTGACCTGTACTGAGCAGAATTTCATCACCAAATCAGGTATGCAGCATTATGCAGCCCGGCATAACGTCATCGTTGTTGTCCCGGATACCAGTCCCCGGGGTAATAATGTCCCGGATGCCGACAGTTACGATCTTGGCCAGGGGGCCGGTTTTTATCTGAACGCGACGGAACAGCCGTGGAATGTTCATTACAGGATGTATGACTATATTCTCAGAGAGCTTCCGGATGTCGTCATGAATCATTTTCCTGCAACGGCAAGAAAATCTATATCCGGTCATTCTATGGGAGGGCTGGGTGCTCTGGTGCTGGCTCTGCGAAATCCTGGTGAATATGTGAGCGTATCAGCATTTTCCCCGATAGTATCGCCTTCTCAGGTGCCATGGGGGCAACAGGCATTTAGCGCTTACCTGGGTGAAAACAGAAAAACGTGGGAAGCCTACGATCCAGTCAGCCTCATTTTACAGGGTGAAAAATTACCAGAAATCTTCATTGATCAGGGGCTGAGTGACGCCTTTTATGAAGAGCAACTGCGCACCAAAATCCTTGAGAGAGTATGCAATGAGATGAACCTCAATGCGTCGTTCCGATATCATACTGGATACGACCACAGCTATTATTTCATTTCCAGCTTTATTGGTGAGCACATTGCTTACCATGCCAACAGGCTCAGGCTGTCAGCATGAGTTGATTTCCAGCCTCAGAAAATGTGCTTAATTTTCAGGCCTGAACAGGGCCTGAACCCTGCAGACCTGAGATGTACTGTAACTGAATCGCCACGGATAATCTAGACACTTCCGAGCCGTTGATGGACTGACCCCGCCCCGGTAGACGATCCTGCCCTATAGTTTGGACTGACCCCACGCCTGTAGACAAATCCTGTCCTCACGACGAGGCCTGTTCGAAGGCCTCCGGACTGACGTCGCCGAGGTGGCTGTGGCGCCGGGACCGGTTATAGAAGACTTCAATGTAATCGAAGATCCGCCCGGGCCAGATCCCTGGTTTTATATATGCGTTTTCTGATCCGTTCTTTTTTCAGCGAACTGAAGAACGATTCGGCCACCGCATTATCCCAGCAGTTGCCACGCCGGCTCATGCTCGGCGCCAGGTTATTGGCCCGGTAGAAGCGCTGCCAGTCGTCACTGCCGTACTGGCTGCCCTGATCGCTATGTACGATAACCTCGCTGTCTGGTTTTCGGCGCCAGACCGCCATCATCAGCGCGTCGAGCGCCAGTTCGCGTGAGAGAGTGGGTTTCATCGACCAGCCGACCACATTACGGGCGAAGAGATCGATAACCACCGCCAGATACAGCCAGCCCTGCCAGGTGCGGATATAAGTAATATCGGTGACCCAGACCTGGGTGGCCCGGACAACGGTGAACTGCCGCTGCACGAGATTAGGAGCAACGACTGAAGGCCTGCCAGCGATACGACGTGGCGCTTTATAGCCGCGCACAGCTTTAATCCGGTCCAGTTGCATGATCCGACCCACCCGGTTTCTACCACAGGTTTCCCCGATTTCGTTCAGATCGCCATGAACCCGCCGGTAACCGTATACGCCTCCGCTCAGGGAATATGAGTCGCGGATAAGCATCAGCAGGCGCTGGTTATCTTTATCACGCGCCGAGACAGGGTTATGCAGCCACGCATAGAACCCGGCCCGGGCGACATTCAGTACCCGACACATCGTCATCACACCCCATACAGTTCGGTGCTCATTGATAAAGCGGTACTTCAGTCGGGCTCCTTTGCAAAGTACCGCGCGGCCTTTTTCAGGATATCCCGTTCTTCTTCGGTGCGTTTTAGCTGCGCCCGGAGTTTCAGGATCTCGCTTTTAGCTTCCAGTAAATCCCGGGCATGCTGCTCGCTGTTATCAGGTTTGATAGCCCGTAGCCACTTGTAGAGGCGGTGTGCAGAGACGCCCAGACGCTCAGATACTTAGGCGACGGAATAACCGCGTTCCGTTATCTGACGGACGGCTTCTTCCTTAAATTCAGGTGTAAATCGTGGTGTGCCCATACGCTCCTCCTATACTCAAACTATAGGGCAGGATCGTCTACCGGGGCGGGGTCAGTCCAGGGAGCCGTTAACGACCTGATGGCGGTTGTTCTGGAAAGCTATCTTCGGGAGGAATTCCCCGATACGGGCAAACGAAATGAGTCGCAGAAGAGGTCAATCGACGACACCATTTCGATAGTCCGCTCCTATCTCCGTTAACTCTGCCAGGCAGATGTCTGATGGGGTCTAAAACTGTAATGAAAGGAAATGACATATGAAATCACGTGCATTATTCATCTGTATTTTTTAATTGGTACCCGAAACCGCCTGAGTGTCGCCATCAGCTGGGTCTGGAACCACAGCGTCGCGTACCGGGGAGCCCGCATTATCACGGGAGCCAAATCTCCGGTCCCGGGTACGCCGCCAGCCAGTTCTCATACAGAAGGCGGATCCGCAGGGTACCGCTGAAACTTCAGCGGTGTCCCACATGGTACCACCGGGCCCAGCTTCAGCAATCTGTTTCCAGTCACACAAACGCTTTTTTCGACGGGCTTTCTGATCGAGCGGTCCGGCACACCAGATACCGTCACAAGAGGTGGCCTTATTAAGAGCGGACACACCTAGCACAGGAAATTCTATGGCAAAGAAACTTTTCGGTTATCATCCCATCCTGACTGACGACAACAATTCAGTTGTGATTCGCGGTGCTCGCGAGAACAACCTTAAAGAGGTGGATGTTTCCATTCCGCGCAACGCATTGGTTGTTTTTTCGGGTGTGTCAGGCTCGGGTAAGTCTTCACTGGCCTTTGGCACCATTTATGCTGAGGCGCAACGGCGCTACTTTGAATCGGTTGCCCCCTACGCTCGTCGCCTCATTGATCAGGTCGGGGTTCCGGATGTGGATGCCATTGACGGACTGCCGCCAGCCGTTGCGCTTCAGCAACAACGCGGTGCCAGTAACGCGCGCTCCTCTGTCGGCAGCGTGACCACCTTATCCAGTCTGGTGCGAATGATGTACTCACGGGCGGGCGCTTATCCTGCCGGACAACCGATGCTGTATGCCGAGGATTTTTCTCCCAACACGCCGCAGGGGGCATGCCCTTCTTGCCATGGTCTGGGCCATATCTATGAGGTAACTGAAACACTGATGGTGCCCGATCCCTCACTTAGTATCCGTGAAAAGGCTATTGCTTCCTGGCCCCCGGCCTGGCACGGACAGAATCTGCGGGATATTCTGGTGACGCTGGGGTATGACATCGACACTCCCTGGAAAAATCTGCCAGCGGAAGACCGTCAGTGGATCCTTTTTACCGAAGACACCCCCACTGTACCGGTTTTCCCGGGACTGAGTCCGGAAGATACGCGCGAAGCCGTCAGGAAAAAAATGACGCCGGGTTATATGGGGACCTTCACCGGGGCACGTCGTTATGTGCTACATACCTTCGCCAGCACGCAAAGCGCGTTGATGAGAAAACGAGTCTCCCGTTTTATGGAAGGCAAGCTGTGTCCGGTCTGTCACGGGAAAAGACTGAAGTCAGAATCATTGTCCGTCACCTTTGCCGGTGTGGACATTGGTGAATTTATGCAGATGCCCTTAGACCAGCTGGCGGAATTGCTCCTTCCAATCTCCCGGGGGGATTTCAGTGCCCACCACGCCGGCGCAGATGCCGACAGGGATATCACCCGTCGGGATCTGACAGAGCGTGCTGCATCCGGAAAAGCGGTCCATTCCGATAACGCCGATGTCTGCCGGACATCGGCGTTATCGGAAGAGAAACGACTGGCGGCACAACGGCTGACCGGTGGTGTCATGGCCCGGTTGTATCAGTTGCAGAAGCTGGGGCTGGGTTATCTTACGCTGGACAGAGCAACCCCAACTCTATCTGCAGGAGAGCTTCAGCGACTGCGTCTTGCCACGCAACTCAGTTCGATGCTGTTTGGTGTGGTCTATGTTCTTGATGAACCGTCTGCGGGTCTGCACCCCTCAGACAGTAAAGCGCTTTACGATGCGCTTGAGAACCTTCGTGATGCCGGCAACTCGGTGTTTGTCGTTGAACATGATCTTAACCTGATGCGACGGGCGCAATGGCTTGTTGATGTGGGACCGTCGGCTGGTGAACAGGGAGGACATGTTCTCTACAGTGGTATTCCTGAAGATCTGAAAGCCGTCACCCAATCTCGTACCGCGCGTTATTTATTTGATGAAGTCCGGCCACCACAATCTTTTGCCCGTATCCCATCCGGGTGGCTGAAACTGCAGGGGATCCATCGCCACAATCTTAAGTGGATCGATGTTGATATTCCTCTGGGTGTGCTGACAGCCGTGACGGGAGTCTCTGGCTCCGGTAAATCCAGTCTGATTGCCCAGGCCTTACCGGAACTGGTGCTTTCTTCACTTGGCGGTGAGCCAGAAGACGTGCTTTCCGAAGCCAGCGACGCTGAGGGGCCATCCGTAACGGAGAAAACGTACGGTACCCTGACCGGTGATACCGGACTGGTAAAGCGTCTGGTTCAGGTTGACCAGAAACCGATAGGCAGGACCCCCCGTTCAAACCTGGCGACATATACCGGGTTGTTTGATCCTGTTCGTAAGCTCTTTGCCGGAACGACTGACGCCAAACTCCATCATTACGATGCGGGTCAATTCTCTTTCAATGTGGCAAAAGGCCGCTGTGCAACCTGTGAAGGTGAAGGATTCGTCAGCGTGGAGCTGTTGTTTATGCCGAGCGTGTATGCACCGTGCCCGACCTGCCATGGCGCGCGGTATAACCGGGATACTCTCAGGATCTGCTGGCAGGACAAAAATATCGCGGAGGTCCTGCATATGACGGTGGATGAAGCCAGTCAGTTCTTTGCGACTGAAGAACCAGTGGCTCGTCCCCTCCGTCTGCTGAGTGAAATTGGTCTGGGCTACCTGCGTCTGGGACAACCAGCAACCGAGTTATCCGGAGGGGAGGCGCAAAGGATCAAGCTGGCAACCGAACTACAACGTAGCCAACGTGGCCACACGTTGTATATCCTAGATGAACCGACAACCGGCCTGCATGCTTCAGACGCCGACCGCCTCCTTGTGCAGCTGCAGCGGCTTGTTGATGCAGAAAATACGGTGATAATGATTGAACACGATATGCGGGCGGTTACTCAGGCAGACCAGGTTATCGACATCGGTCCTGGAGCGGGACATGAGGGAGGACGCCTGGTTGCCGCAGGAACTCCCGAACAGGTATCGCAGGTCAAAGAAAGCCGTACCGCACAGTATATTGCCAGGGAACTCTCACGGAACGGTTAAAAAGGGCTGTGTCGTCATTGCGTCAATGGCGGCACATTCCCGGCGTGTTCTGTATCAGTAATCTCCCGCAGGTATAATTTCAGCGCATCCCACTGGTTCAGCGCGTACGCGAACGCCTTCGACAGCTCCGAGTGCCGTGACAGCGTTTTCTGCTTTTCACGCAGCCAGCCCTCCAGCGCGGTCAGCAGCGGTACCGCTTTTTCCTGCCGAATGGCCAGCCGTTCCGCCGCGCTTTTGCCCCGGATGCCCGCCTCGATGCCATACAGCTCGCCGATACGGCACAGCGCTTCGGTCGTGGTGTCAGAGGGCGTCCGCACGTGCACGTCCGCCTGCAACACCCCGCTGAACCCCGCAAGATGCGACTGCGGATGTGTAACGCTGGCGTGATAGAAATTTTAAGTCAGTCATCAGGTGTCCACCTAATTAGGGGTCAGTTTGGATATCGAAAATTATTGTACGTCAAGGTTATTTTTTGACCTCTCTACTTTAGCGGGCCTCAGCCGACGAAACTTATCGGAAGCCGGTACCGGCCAGTCTGACTGAAGATGGAAGCAAAATTAATGCTGTGGGCTACCATACCTTCTTTAACAGGTGATTTGTGAACTGCAACTTCTCGGAACGGGAGTTTGCGCAAGGACCGGAAGTCCGCTTTTCGCTCATAGCGGACCGTTCCTGCGCACATGTCTGCTATGTGGTAGAGGCAGACAATACTTACAGCACAGGGCGTTAATAAATACGGAACAGATCAACCGCAGATGCCTCCTCCTGAATGTATTAATTTTGCTATCTCGTCGGCAAAATCAGGGAACAAGTCTGGATATGGAAGCGCCTGGCAGCTGAAAGTATGAATAATAACGCCCTGACAGGATATTTTATTGCACCCTGTCAAAAGTCATACATTCTTTCCCGGTTTTTGCTTTCTCATACCGGATAACTCTATTTAAGGCTTAAGGATAACCTTCGTCCATCCTTCATCCCGCTCATCGAAGTGCTTATATCCGGCAGGAGCCTCTTCAAGCGAAAGACGATGAGAAATTATTTTGCCCGGACTGGCTTTATCGTGATGGATGAGGCGAGACAGCTGACGGTTATAGGCCTTAACGTTCGCCTGGCCGGTACGGATTGCCTGTCCTTTAAACCAGAAACTCCCAAAATCAAATGGCATCTTACCCTCTCTGGCAAGCTCCGATTCAGCCCCCGGATCCTGAGGAATAAAGACGCCAACCACACCAATTCCCCCGGTTGCTTTCGTCGACGCAACAAGACTGTTCATGGTAACAGAGTTATCTTCATGGCCATGTTTGTTACAGCACTGATAGCCAACACATTCGCAGCCACAATCCGTACCGCGTCCATCCGTCAGGTCGAGAATTTTTTGTACAGCTTCATCGCCAGTAGCATTGATGCCCGTCGCCCCCATTTTTTCAGCCAGAGCCAACCGGTCTGTGTGCGTATCAACCACAAACACCTGTGAAGCACCTTTAATGATCGCCGAATGAGCTGCCATCAAACCGACCGGCCCCGCGCCATAAATGGCCACGCTTTCACCAGGCTTCAATCCGGCAAGTTCTGTTGCATGCCAGCCGGTAGGAAAAATGTCAGAGAGCATCACATAATCATCTTCTTTTTCTGCCGCATCAGGGGGAAGAACAAGGCAGTTAAAGTCGGCAAATGGCACCCGAAGCAGTTCCGCCTGACCTCCCTCCCAGGGACCCATTTCAGCAAAACCATAAGCTGCGCCTGCCGTACCCGGATTGGTAGTGAGACAAAAGCCGGTCAGACCTTTTTCACAGTTTTCGCAAAAACCACATCCCACGTTAAACGGCAGACAAACATAGTCGCCCACCTTAATACGTTCAACGCCTGAGCCAATTTCGACCACTTCACCCAGGTTTTCGTGACCCAGAATCCGTCCCTGTTCAAAGCTGGTCCGGCCCTCATACATGTGCAAGTCCGACCCACAAATGTTGGTGGTGGTGATGCGGACGAGTACATCCGTGGGGCGGACAATTTTCGCATCCGGTACGTCTTTTACTTTTACATCATAAGGACCGTTGTAAATTACTGCTTTCATGATCTTCTCCTTCTTGCGTGCGGAAAGGAAATGCTGCCCCGCGGATTGGGGTATCAATCGAGTTTAGCTGCCATAACAGATCTCGCGATCGGCGAAAGGACGATTAGGATGTTTCTTAACTAAGTGCATTGAAGTCTGTAAGACAGGTACTTACCGATGAAGGCTGCCTGGAAAACGTAAAAACATCACACGTTAATCCGGTTTTTTTAAGCAGGCAAGGGATTACGGACAGCTTTGAGCGAGAAGCGGATAAAGTAAATCTATCTCATTTCTGCATTGTGCCAGAAGTAGACATAGGTGAATTAGGTAACCCTAGAGATGCACTTTGAATCAATGATATGAAATGCTGAAAAGGTAATTAACTAATTCAAAATTTGAATAATCAGTTATCTCTTCCATGCTTAATACGTAACCTTAGCTAAGGAGAAATTATGTTAGACGAATACAAAAAATGCATCGAAGCCTGTTATCTATGTGCAACGGCATGTGATAACTGTGCGGCTTCGTGTCTCGACGAAGAGAATCTGGAGATGATGCGCGAGTGCATAAAACTGGATATGCAGTGTGCAAATATCTGCCGTCTTGCAGCTCAATTCATGACACTAAATAGCGGGTCTGCCCAGGATCTTTGCCGTCTTTGCGCTGATGTTTGTCAGAAGTGCGGTGACGAGTGTGGAAAGCATGAACATGACCATTGTCAGGATTGCTCAAGCGCTTGTCATCACTGCGCCGAACAATGCAGAAAGATGGCCGCCTGAGAAAAACTCAAATTACCAAACCCGCTTCGGCGGGGTTTTATATTCCCGGTAATAAGTCGTAGAAGGATGAGATAGATGAGTTTAAGAGTACGGGCGGGAAATAGATCTACTCGAAAGTACTAGCCTCAATGACAAATTCTGGCACAGATTATTTGATTGGCTCAATGTCCGTTTTCGCTGACAGCGGACTGCACCCCGCCGGGGTGACCGCTTCGTGCCAGAATTGGACGTTTCCAAAATCTGCATGCACTAATCGGTGGAGAGCAGATCTCACTGCATAGCCATGCAGACGCGCAGAAATCATCAGGGGCGTTTGAAAGGTGCCGGAAACAGGCGGGAGGCCGCAGAAACGTGCTGAGGGCGCCTGCGGCGGTGCGCCCAAGGGTTGTTATGTTTAATATGGCAGAACTTTCCTGTCGCTATCATTTTGACGCCCGCTATTCGCTCATAGATATGCCTGTCGCGTTTGCGGCTTTACTTGTTATACCCAACCTGCCTGATTTTTATCGCCAGCATCCCGGAATTGAAATTATCCTGAGCAGCTCAGACCGCCGACGGAATATGCTGCATGATGGCCTGGACTGCATACTGAGGGTGGGGGAGCTGGACGATGGCGACTATATCGCAAAGGAGGTGGGAACCGTTAAAATGACGACCTGCGCCAGTCCTGCGTATCTTGATCAACACGGCACCCCGGAAACAATGGACGAGTTGCAGCAGCATCAGGCCGTCAACTGGATTAACAGCAGCAACAGACAAGTTATGCCCTGGACATTCGGGACGTCAGAGGGCTCCACCGAAATTGAACTTCCAGGCAGGCTTGTCGTGGATAACTCAGAAGCCTACATTGCAGCAGGCCTGGCGGGGCTGGGAATACTACAGGGCATGAATATTTTTTTGCAGCCTTATCTCGATCGCGGGCTGTTGGTAGAGGTTCTGCCAGATAATACGTCCCCGAATCGCAAACTGTAACTTCTGTATCCGCACCGCCATCTCTCCCGAAAAGTACGGGCGTTTACCGACTGGCTGGAAAGTTTATTGTAAACGCCTGGGGGCCTGCAGCCTGCTGGTACGTGCGCTGCCTTTTATCGGCCCGCCAGCTTCTGTATGGCTTCACGGACAGGAGCATCGCCAGACGTCAGCTCAATGATGACGCGGCTGACGGCAGGTTGCTCAATGAGTTCAGCCAGCGTAGCCGCCACGTCATCACGGGGCACGTTACCATACGGGATGGCCAGGCCGGCACGTACATAACCCGTACCAGTCTTATCCTGCAGCGCGCCGGGGCGCAGGATCACCCAGTCAAGCTCGCTTTGTGCTAGTTCCACATCGGCCATTTTTTTAACACGCATATAATTTTCGAATGATTCAGAAGTGGTTTCTCCCCGTGCGGACTCCGGGAATGCAGAAACGAGCAGAAAGCGAGACACACCGGCACTGAGGGCGGCAGCTACCGACTTTTTCAGCCCTTCGCCGTCGACCGCATTGGTCATCTCCTGTCCCCCCTTACCGCCGGCACCGGCAGTAAACACCACTGTATCACTACCTGCAAAGTGCATCGCCAGCGCAGCTGCATCCAGCTCTGTCAGGCTCCCACTGACGGGCTCAGCACCCAGCTCGCCTAGCAATGCCTGCTGCTCTGGCTTACGGTAGAGGGCACGAACAGCATGCCCCCTACCTGAAAGGATCCTGCACAGACGCTGGCCGATTTTGCCTGCACCACCGATAATGAAAACATGAACCACAGTTGTCTCCTTCTGGGGTTATGATGTGTCCGAAATTATAACCTGACATCAGGTCAGTTCCTTTGAGCCTGACCGATTGCACTGCATGCTGCTGCCAGCACCAGACAGCTGGTCAGATACTCAGTTGTTCTTATAGCTGAGAACAACAGCCGTACCGATTTAGCTCTCCCGTCACGATGAGAACTCCTGAACCGGTTACACGCAATGCCGGCCAATATCTTCCGTTATATTCGAAAGATCCACGCAAGTTACTGAAGTGCGAGGGACGCAATGTGTACCTTGAACGAACTGAAGTCAGCGGAACCCTGAAGGTTCGATTCCATAGCGTTCAGAAAACTGCTTGCTGAAGCTCGATAGTGAATTGTAACCCACCCGCCCCGCGACCGTTTTTACCGGCAGCGTCGATGTCATCAGCAGGCGGAGAGCCTCCGCGATACGTGCATCGGCGATAACTGAGCGTAAGCTGGTTGACTCACTGGCCAGGTGGCGCCGAAGCGTGGGGCCACTGAGTCCCGTCAGATCTTCAATTTCAGCAGCACTCCAGGGATGAGCCGGTTTGTCCGCTACCATCTGACGGATTTTCATGGCCAGACTTGGCTGCCGGGCTCGCAGCAAAGCATGGTATCCCATGCCATAAAGCCAGAGCACCACTTCAACCATGGCGTGCAGGGAAAGCGGACGCTTCCCTTCCCGCATTGCGGCTGTCCAGCGGTTAAGGGGTGAAAGAAGAGCTGATACGGAAATGGCTGCGATGCTGCCGGTGTCCTGTGGTGGTGGTGCGGCAAGTAACAGCCTGGCTGCTTCAAGCTGTTCCTCCGCGAGCACCACGCTCAGGGCAACAAACTCACCACTTTGTTCTGAAGGGGCATATTCTATATCGATGCTACGGGCATTCGGGACGACCATAATCTCGCCCGGGATCACCCGGTGCCATTTCTCATTTTCACGATACCGGAATTCTCCTTCCAGCGGGAAGGAAAGGGTCGCACCTTCCACCTCGAACTTCTTTACCTGATGCGTCTGTTCTGCGCGAAGGCAATCGCAGGGAAGTGGAAAACGGGAGCGTGCCAGGGTAAGAAGCTCAGCGAGGAGATCATCAACGGGAGAATCGGAAAAGCTGACTGTTTGCATATTCATCCGGAATTTGACTTTGACCGCTATTATACGTCGCCATATACAAAAGCATACAGCGACGCGTGCGGTTGTCTATTCCCGGATGACAAAAATCAGGCCGATTATAGTTATTGCCATACCCACAAGCATGGGCAATGTAATGGCCTCTCCAAACAGCAACCACGCTTCAGCTGCCGTGAGAATGGGAACCAGGTAAAAGTAAGTAGCGACTTTGGTTGCTTCACCGCTTCGTATCATAAAAATCAGCAACATAATCGCCAGAACCGATACGCCAATAACCAGCCAGCCCAGACCCAGCGCAAATGATAAGCTCCACTGCGTCGGAGCAGATTCGAACATCAGGCTAATTGCACCCATCGATATTGTCAAAGTGACGTACTGTAAAAACGTGTTCGCAAAGATATGTCCATCTCCCTGAGCACGGCGCTGATAAAGCGCTCCGATCGTTACGCCAAATAACCCCAGCATGACCGACCCAAAAGCCACAGGATCCAGTGCAAAACTATGCTGGCCTGGCGAGAGCACCAGGAAAACGCCCGCAAAGCCAATCGCAATACCCAGCCATTTCCGGGGATGCAGGGACTGACGGTGCATGAGTGAAACCAGTATTGCAGTCAGTACCGGCTGCAGGCCGGTGATGAGCGCCACAATGCCTGACGGCATGCCACGATGGATGGCATAAAAGCATCCGCCCAGAAAGAAGCTCTGCAGGAAAAGTCCGACAATCAGGTTGCGAACCATTCCTCTGCCGGACGGAAAACGGGCCCTGAACCCCAGTGTAAGCAGCAGAAGGACCAGACAGGAAAATGCGCCACGCAGGAATAAAAGATGAAACGGCGCGCTGTACTGCACGGTAAATTTGGCTGCGACAAACCCTGACTCCAGAGGAATACAAAAAGCCAGGGCGCAAGAGTAATGAGCCATTTTTTTGTGAGGCAGTGATATTCATAGTATTGCAGGTGGGTTCTTGTCGGGCGATATGAAAGGGGATCTTCCCGGTCACTATTGTGTGCACCGGGAAGGAAGGTGATCAGACTGCGGGTGACCACAGGTCGTAATTCAGTGCGAAGCTGTTACCTTCACGGATAACCTTACCGGTAGTAGGCAGGTTGAAGTGCATACCACTGACAGCCAGGTTATCGCTCGCTGCGCGGTCAAGCACTTTGCTACGGATGGCCGCCGCCGCCGCAGGATCGCTGTCGAACGCGATAGTAACGTCAGGCTGAGCAACCTGAATGTGCGGGAAGTGAACAATATCACCCCAGATGAGCAGCGACTCTTTTTCATCACCCAGCAGATAACCGGTATGTCCTGGTGTATGGCCGAACAGCGGTACAGTCTGAATACCTGGTAAAATCGCTTCCTCGCGGAATGGCACCAGTTTGTCGTCATAAGCGCTGAAGGCGTTCCTTGCTACTTCAAAGAACGGCTTGAATGCGTCAGGCGCGCCAGCGGAAATGGTTTCATCACGCCAGAAAGCGAGTTCTTTCTCATGCACAAACAACTGCTGAACATTGCGGAAAACGGGAGTCTGCAGGGGGCCTGCAAGCCCGCCGATATGGTCAGGATGCGCGTGAGTCAGGAGAAGGGTATCAATCTGAAGCGGGTCAATGCCTGCCGCGGCCAGGGCTACCTGAAGCCGACCGCCCCAGCCATTGATACCTCCGGCACCACTGTCAATCAGGATGGTTCGCTCAGGCGTCTGGATAACGTAGACGTTGATATTAATACGGGGTACTGCTGGCACACCGCGCTTCTGCAGTAAATCCTCGGCACGTGAGCCGTCAATACCAGACAGCAGCTCAAAAGATACGTCCAGATAGCCATCACTCAGCATGGTCACAGTCATGTCACCTACTTTTTTGCGATTGATAGCCGGGGCCTGCCAGTTCAGTTGTGAAGTCATATTGGTCTCCGTTACGATTAGAGGTCATCAGGTTTTACTTTAGCAATAGTAACGAAATTTCTGGTTCGAACTGCTCATCCTGCTACGTAAACCGCTCATTCTTAAAATCCGGAGCACAGCAGGTTATATTGCTTTTGCCTTTCTCATGTAAGGTGTCGGTATTATCTTTACCGGAGCCTGTAATGGACATTATTGGAATTATCATGTCGGCGGGAAAAGCCTCTGACCAGTCCTCAAGCACCCGACAATAGTGTCCCGCCTCAATCCCCGCCAGGGCAGAAGACTCCGGCAGGTAGGCCAGGCCGTAGCCATCTTTTACTGCCTGAAGCATTGGATAAATGCTTGAAAAAGTAAGCTGCCCGTCCACTTTTTTCACAATCTCCCCCTGCCTGACAAATTCCCAGCCATACAGCGGGCCTGTGGGTGACAGACGTATATTGATGCAGTCATGTTTTTCCAGCTGAGAGGGATGTAGCGGCAGACCTCTTTCTGCAAGATAGGTGGACGATCCAATGACGACAAACCGTATGTCCGGTGCGATTCGGACGGCCACCATATCCTTTAATATGTCATCACCAATTCGGACTCCGGCATCAAAATTGCCCTCAACAATGTCGACAAAACCGTTCTGCTGCGACATTTCCACCTTGATATCCGAATATTTTTTTAGTAACGGTGACAATCGTGGCCAGAGACATTCATGAATCATGTGATCTGATACCGTAAGTCTGACCAGCCCAGCCGGTGTATGGCGCAGTCTCTGAAGAGCTGTCACGCCCGCTTCAATGCGCGCAAGACCGGGTTCAAGCGTCAGTAATAATTGTTTACCGGCTTCGGTGACAGCCACCCGCCTGGTTGTACGCATAAGTAACGGCATGCCAACGCGCTCCTCGAGACGACGTATCGTGTGTGAAAGCGTGGATGCCGAGATCCCGAGGCGGACAGCAGCCCGTGAAAAACTGCACTCCTGTGCTACTGCCATGAATGCAACATAGTCATTAAAATCGTGACGCATACCGTTCCCGTTCAGGATCTCCGATAACATTATCAGAACCATTTAGGTTCATGATGCCGATTCTGTGAGCCATCAGGCAACCCCCCCGTTCCGCTCATCCGATCATAATTTTTATAAATCTAGATATTGGTAAATCTCAATATGTGGAATAAAGTGTCGTGGTTCTGCGGCTACATCGGCCGAACGACGACATGCCAGGTCGTAAATGCTGAGACATGGCGTTTCAGTGATATTGAAAATTCGCTATATCAGGATATGTAATGAAGACGAAAAACCTGTTCTCTCCCACCAGACTAGGTCCCTACACCCTGAAGAATCGTGTTGTACTTCCGCCTTTAACCCGCTCACGGAGCTCACAACCGGGTGATATTCCGAACGAACTGATGGCTGAATATTACGCACAGCGCAGCAGTGCCGGGTTTATGGTGACCGAAGGAACACAAATCGAACCTCGTGGGCAGGGTTATGCGTGGACCCCGGGGATCTACAGCTCACGGCAAGTGGAAGGCTGGAAGAAAGTGACGCGGGCAGTGCATGAAAAAGAAGGCATCATTTTTGCCCAGCTCTGGCATGTCGGAAGAGTATCCCATAACTCCCTGCAGCCATGTAACGCCTCGCCTGTCGCTCCGTCGGCGATACCGGCAGGGGAAAACGTTAAGGTATTCATCGAAACCGGGCCGGGAGAGGGTGCGCTGGCTACCGCTTCCTGCCCCCGCGCACTGGAAAAAGAGGAAATTAGTGAGATTGTCAGGATGTACGCCGGGGCAGCTCAGAACGCCCTTGATGCCGGTTTTGACGGTGTGGAAATTCACTGTGCAAATGGATACCTGGTTAACCAGTTCATGTCATCCCATAGCAACAAAAGAGAGGATGAATATGGTGGCTCATTACATAACCGGCTGCGGTTTCTGCGCGAAGTGACGCAGGCTGTCGCTGATGTGGTCGGTAAAGACCGTGTGGGAGTCCGTTTTGCTCCGCTCTTTCAGACCACGGATGAAGTAAGGGTCTATCTTGGCCTGGTGGAAGATGATCCCCATGAAACCTATACCGAAGCCGTTAAAATTCTTGAAGAAATCGGAATAGCCTATATTTCTCTTGCTGAAGCCGACTGGGATGATGCTCCCGAATTGCCTGAAGCATTCAGAGCTGAAGTCCGTAAGTTATTCAGCGGTGTAATTATGTATGCCGGGCGATATACGCAAGAAAAAGCCGAACGGATTATCGGTGCTGGCTGGGGAGACATTATCGGATTTGGCCGCCCGTTCATAGCTAATCCGGATTTACCGCAGCGCCTTTATCATGAATGGCCACTGAATCCGGTCGATCCAACAACCATGTATGGTGGAACGGCAAAAGGCTACACAGATTATCCCGCCTTTGGCTAACCATTCTTATGAGCATCAGCTTTTCAAAAGCTGATGCTTAACGTAGAGAAGTATCGTAACATTGCAATTCCTCAATGCGACAAGTGACAGAGTTTATGCCTGATATTGATTTGAATGACGTGATTAAGGCGCTGGGAAACCCTGTTAGAAGAAAAATTCTGCATATGCTCAAGGAACCGAAAATACACTTCCATCAGCCTTATGCTGATGCGGACGAGTTCGGTGTGTGTGTCAGTATCATTCAGGAAAAGGTCGGGCTCTCACAGTCTACCGTTTCTCTTTACCTCTCAGCTCTTCAACGGGCACAACTTGTTACTTCTCAGCGCATCGGTCCCTGGACGTACTACAAACGTGACAATGATAAAATAAGGGTTGTTCTTGAGTTGCTGAAAAATACAATCTGATACAGGACTGAGCACATTCAGTGTAACAGTACCGGGGGTTCGTACTTGCGATCCCGGCAGGCATTCCATGAAAGCGCACTAATTCCTCAATATCAGGCTGCAGACCGGTCATAAGAGGCTAATAGTTTTGCAAAATATCCACCAGTTTGGGTCAAATCACTCTGTCGGTTGGTGTGCATACTCGGTGCAAGGACCTGCAGATATTTAAGATGGCGGATAGCTTGTTACAGTGCCGCTGATGACATTCCGACCCTGTTGCCGTCCGGGTAAGATAATACCTCTGACAGCGGTCATAAAAGCCCAACATAATTGTCTTTCGAGCCATATATTAATCGCTCATCGCGCTCTCTTTTTCGAAGAGGTGTCACTTAATCATGATCGGTCAGTACAAAAAGACAGTGCTTTTCCAAATTCCGGACGGTTGTATGCGAAAACGGTGAAGCTCAACAAATGGTGTCATCGCTGTGCAATGCTCTGCGGGCTCATTCTTTCAGTTAACTGTTTGGTTACAGCTTCAATGAAGTATTTCAGTTAATTCACAGCGAGGGTTTGAGGAAACCACGCTGTGATTACCCAACGCTCATCCGGAGCATCCGGATTGAACTGTCGCTGGAGCTTGTTGGGCGACACGATACTGGCCTCGCCTTTACATGCCCTCGGGCTCCGGTATCCGACCTGAGCCTTTATCCCGACACGTTTCATCAGTCGCCAGACTCTGTTCACTCCGCACTGTTGCCCGCTGTCCCGCAGATCCAGATGGATTTTGCGATAACCATAGACGCATCCCGATTCCAGCCAGAACTGTTTAATCTGTCCTGTCAGTCTCAGGTCTGCCTGATGGCGTTGTGAATGCGGCTGCTGAAGCCAGGCGTAAAAACCACTGGGATGTTCATCCAGCACCCGACAGAGCAGGCGAACAGGCCAGCAATAGGTGTTGTCACGAATAAAGGCGTACCTCAGTCGGACAGCTTTGCGAAGTACGCCGCGGCTTTTTTTAATATGTCCCGTTCGTCGGTAACCCGCTTCAGCTCTTTCTGAAGACGGCGGATCTCGGCCTGAGCATCTGACTGTTCTTTATTAGTGGAAGAATCCGGACCGTAGTTCTTTATCCAGGCGTAAAGGCTGTGGGTGGTGATATCGAGACGCGTTGCAACGCTGGCAACAGAATAACCGCGATCAACAACCTGTTTGACTGCTTCAATTTTAAACTCTTCAGGATAACGCTTACCGCTCATGGGCACCTCTCTTTAAGTCATCTTAAATGACTCTGAGGTGTCTGTTAAACCTGTGGCGATTCACCTCGCGTCCTTCCGTTCAGTATAGCCTCAGTCCCTGACACCACCCGAGAACGGAATGACGTCCCCTTTCTCCCTCCCGGTGTTGCGTTCAAGCTCCCTGACATACTGCTGTAAAAGTATAAGGTTATGTAACAGCTCTACATTTTCAGCCATCATCTTTTTGATTTCTTCCCTCAGCTCATTTCTCTGACGGCGATACTTTTCTTTCAGCTTGATCTGCTGCTCAATGCCCTGCTCATCAACCGGCGCGGTGCCCTGGCACGTTTTTTTCAGACTGCGGATAGCCTCCCTGACCTGCCTGTACTCAGGACAGTTATAATTCAGGGTGCCGTTTGCCAGCCCCGCTCGTTTTTCCACAGCATACTGGCTGATACGCTCCCCTGATAACATCAGTTCCCTCAGGGCCTGCTCTGCTCTTGCCTGTGTTTTTTTAACCCCCGACTGTTCGTTCGTCATGCTCTATTCATCCTTTTCAAAAAAACGGACAGCATCTGCATAAAAATCTCTCTCAAGCATCAGAAAATCCCTGTCAGCCTGAGGAGCATTATTTCGCACGGCAATCTCCAGAAGGTTGTCATAATGAGCCATCCTGCGTTTCCACACGGGAACAGAATCAGCTCCGGCCAGCATGTTCTCACATCCCGGATTGCAGGACGCTGACTGAACAACCGCCTTAAACTCGCAGTCATGGCCATTCATGCAATAAAAACCGTTTCCAAGAGATACCAGTTTTTGCCCGCCTCGTTTAGCCATGCTCATCGCTTTTTTCAGTGTAGGAAACGTCATCTGATGTAAGTGCCCACCTCTCTGGGACATCAGTAACTTCCCGCCTTCGCCATAAAGCAGGCCTTCATGCTGATAAGAAACAGCCCTGGAAGCTGAGAGTTCGGTATCAACCCTCTCAATCTCGGCAGCGAATGCCTGAGGGATCGCCCGGCTAAAATGCGAAGCGTTGAGTGCACCGGACATATACCACTCCGTCATGCCTCTGATTAAGTGCTTAAACTGCCGGATAAGATCATTAGTAGAAATCAGATCAAGACGCCTGAGGTGTACAGCAAGTGAACGGCGAAACTGATGGGTTCGCAATGGCCAGAAAGCCCCCTCCCGAATCTCCATCGCAACGCGTTCATCATCACGTATGTTTGGATTTAAAAGCCTGAACTCATCAATATGGTCACGTCGGATGAACAGATGGTGTCTTTTCACAAATTTCTTTGCCCACTCAGTCTGGCGCTGCGTCCCCATAAAAGAGAGTTTTTGCTCCGAGAACCACGACCTGATATTTAAAGACAATGGAACATTGTCCAGCGTCTTCCCGTCCAGGCCTGTCATGATTTGATTAATTCTGCGTAAATGCTGAAAAGGCTTTTCCACATAGCGACAAACAACCCAGTCTTCGTGACTTCCACCTTCCGGGGCGAACTTATGCAACACCGAACGAAGTCCCAGGATATCACCATCATAAATCAGTGAACCGTGCATCACGCCAAGCACTTCGCTGTGTCTCATCCCCGACATGGCCTGTATCACATTCATGACTTTTAACGTCAGCTCAAAATGCCAGGTGTTCAGCTTTATGTGATCAACGCCAATAAAATCAGATCTCCAGCGCTTATTTTTATGTACCGAGAACCAGCCCTGCATCCCGGGGCCAAGTGTCGCGAAAAGCGCCCGAATTTCCCCGGCAACAATATTGTAGTAATACGCGGCCCGGTAATCCGGTATGCTTTTTGCTGTCCCTCTTTTACGGGCTTCCAGCATCGACGTATAGTAAGGCGAATCATAAAAACCGTTTATGATAGCGCACAGCCGGGAAAACCCGTCAAAATCGAAATCACTGATTTCAGCATCCAGTTCAGTAATCAGCCCTTCCCAGACAGACATCATAAGACTGAAAGGCATACAATATGTCTGGTTTGAATCATCCACACTGTTGTAACTGTCGAAGCTAATATCAGGAAAGTAACCGTATTTTCGAAGACGGGTATGACCTGTCAGCGAGATATCCGCCAGGTCCATAAAGTAATTACGTAATGTTCTTTCAGAACGCTTCCTGCCGTGCTCATCCTCCTCCTTCATCTTTACAATGAAAGCATTCCGGACAAGCGGAAAACGAAGCTGAAACAGACTGCGATACCCCATAGACTCAATAATACGGGCTCCCGCCACAATGTTTGCACATTTCCGGATCAGGGACTGCGTCTTCGCGGTCCTGCCGACAATCCAGAGCAGGCTGGCTGAGATGATTTTGGCTTCAAGACGCAGTTCAGGATCCCGTATGCCTGAAAAATTAACGGTTCTTAACGTTTCACCAATATGGGTTCTGACATAGCGATTGGTCCAGACATCATCCCTGAAATAAATATTCAGCGTCTCCTCATTAATAAAACGCATATCATGTTCATCTGAGCTGGCGATAACCAGGCAGTTATTCAGACGTTCAAAGCTTTTGTTTTCTAGTGCCTCACAGATGATATCCTCAGTCGGAAACTCATCCCCTGAACGAAGCGGCGTTCCGGCAGGAAACTCCGCCATTCGACTACGGCTTACCTCTTTTTTCTTCAAATCTGCCATACCGGAGCCACACCTTCTCGCTGAAGTTTAACGCGCGCTTTTTTCAGGGTCGCCTCATCTACCAGCCCAAGCCGTAAATCAATCTTCAGGAGTAACGTTTCATAACGCTCCACAGCATTGACCGAACCGATGTACAACGGTTTTCCATACTCGATAGCATGCCTGAATGACAGCAGGAGCCATACAGACTCCAGCGTTTCCACAACGCAACTTTTTGAACATTCGACACAATGAGAAAAATCCGCACAAGCCTTTGGTGTCCGGCCAAATCGTTTTTGCTTTTTTATAAAGCGCAATTCAATATCTGTAGGCGGCTCCTGCGATCGACATCCCAGGCCATTCAATAAAAGATCCACACCCTCATCGCTTCCACGCAGATCGATCCCCAGCTCATCAGCAACTTTTACCCGCTCGGATAACGCACGTGTCGCAATCCCCTGATTCATAAGCGTATCAAGTGCAGCACTGAAGTTTTCCTTCGCCCCCTGTGGGTTACCTGCAGCATAATTCCGCCTGTAAGTGCCCCAGTTATGCTGTGCTTTTTCCGCCGTAATCAGACCATTCTTTAATGTTCTGTCCGTATACTGCTCAGACGTTTTGCGCAAGCCAGAAACGGTAATTGATGGAAGCGAGGGATTAAGCTGCCGCATCGTGGCCCACGCCCCCTCAGAGTTAGAAAATTTAGTCAGATGACTGGGATTAAGAGAATAAAGCTTACGGAATTTCACCTGCGGCTCACTCAGAAACAGCGCCTGTACCGGAGGGAAGTTATCTGCGGAAACCAGATAGTTAACGATGTCGTCCCTGAGCCTGATAAAAGACAGAAACCAGTAATAGCCCGCACGTTTGGTCACATACTCCGATTTACCTATCGTCAGACGTATATACTTATTCGCTCTCCCCTTATAAACATAATCAGTGCTGATACCCTTTTCATCCAGATGTATATCATCCCGCGTCAGACCCAGAACCTGAGAGGTGTTTCCCCATGTGTGGTAACAGAACAGAAAAAAAGAAGTAAGAAAGTAATTTTCCAGAACGTCCCTGATGATGATCTCTGCCCTGCTGACCCCGTTCTCTCCCGGATACCGGAAATACGCTTCATAAACAGGTGCCAGCAAAGACGGTGAGAAATGCCGCACCCCTTTTTCCGATTTAGCGATATGCTCCCGGATACATCCCGCAAGGAACTCATTCATGGATGACAACTGCCTCAGGATCTCGGAAAGTTCATTCCTGGTATAGCTATCCCTTCCCTGCTGCTGATACGTTCCTTTCGGTAAGAATTCATATTCATACCGCCTCTGAATCTGCCCGCCCGTAAGCAAAAACCGGTTGACCACGGACAAGTAGTGTCTTGCCATCCTGACTGAAATTTTTCGCCGACGAATATCGTTCATGAGATGTTTAATATACATTTCAACGCCTTCAGCCGTGCCATAGTCATACTGATTGACTGACTGCCATATAAAAAACATATTGAGATAACGGAAAATGGTTAACCTTCCGGCGGGACGGTAAGACAGAAGAAATCGTTTCAGAGAGGCAATAAAATCGCGTTTTTCAGGGCGGGCAAGATGCGAATGTTCACTAAACCATCCGGGGAGCAACACATAATCTGAAAAATGAGCCTGAAGATAAACGTCAAGTAAATAATATCGGTTCAGATCCCGCTGAGTGATGTGTCCGCTGACCGTCTCCCATGACAGCACATTTTCGGCCATCCACGTTATCTGCGTTTCACTCCGGCTCATATATGGCTCCATCGCGACCTGCAGCACCGTCAATCAATGCGTCCATGACCCCGGCGACTGCATCAGAAATCTGGTTTTGCTGAAGAAAGACGATGTATTTCATCGTCGTATTTTCGCTTTTATGGCCCATCCAGTATTTTACTGTACCCAGCGCATTTGCGGCCTGATCGGGATAGCAACTCAGTGCCGAGCGTAAAAAATGGGTCGCAAACGTTGCCCGCAAATCATGGGGTTTATGTCTGAACACATTTCCCGGAGCAGACCGGGCCAGGCGATGGCGAAAACTGTACCAGCGGGAGTAAAAGGCTTTTTCAGACATCCGTTTCCCGTTTGCCATTAAAAATAAAGGCTCGTGCCGCCCTTCCCCACCCTGTCGTGCACGCCATTTTTGGATCTTCTTTTCATACTCCTCATCCGCCAGATAATCCAGAACCTGCTCGTACAATCGTCTGGTGATGAAGAGTTCTCGCGTCATCCCAAACTTCGTATGAACTCCGCATCTCGGACCAATATGAAGCCCCCTGATGGTCAACTCAGATACAGGGACACTGGCAAGGTACTCTTCAGTAAAGAGTGACGACGGCAGGGTCAGCATTTCATCCAGCCGTAACCCACAATTTTTCATCAGCACAATCATTAAACTGAACAACCCGGACTCAGATTTCAGTGCCTCATCCAGGATATGAACCTCTGCATCATTCAGTGGGTTGATTGTCCTTTTTGTTGTGCTGGTTATCCTGATGGCAAGATCCGAACTTATCACCTTGCGTCGCCCGTCAACGACTTTTTCGACCAACGTAAAAAATGAGCTGGCAGCCAGCTCACCACACTTGCCCAGAAATACGTAAAACCGTCGGATAACGCTGATGTACACCGCCGCGGTGGATGAGGCGATGCGCCCCTGCCTTACGGCCCCCAGAAGATACTCCCTGAAGCCATATGTAGGGCTTTGGTATTTCAACGTTCCCGGGGTGAAAGGGTCAAGTCCGTTATCCTCCAGCCACCTTATCCAGCGTAAAAATGCCCGGGCTAAAGGCTTTAAATCCCTGGCCTGCAGGATAGCTTTATCCATAAGATAAAAGTGTACATATCGGCTCAGTTTTCGATTCTGGATGCCGCTAATATAAGGTATTTCAGCATACAGAAATCCGGGTTCAAATTTCAGTTTCGGCTCTGTTGCATCCAGTTTGCTGACACGCCCATAACGCGCATGAATGTTAGTGATTATCCTCACAGTCTGTCGCCCTGAAACGCCACCTCATGCCTACACTATAAATCCGGAAGAAGAAAAAACAAACAACCAGGTTGCCGGGAGTGAATATGCAAATCAGGAGGAAAGTAAAAGATGTAACGACACCATCACGATGCAATACATTGACCTCAACACGTTACCCGGACCATACGTGATAAACATCACAAATCCTTTGAGTGAAGAACTTAAGATGTGATTTTCATTTCCCGGCACAAACCGTGCCCTTAAAAAACAGGCAACGGATACATCTTAATGCCAGAAGTAAACCTTAATTGATTGAATACAGCCTGAGTCCATTGCAAAAATAACACACAGGGTAAATTCGCATATACAGAACCCAACGAAAAGCAAAAGAAACCTGTAACACATTTCGTTTACCTGTCACTTTCAATTGTAAAAGCCAGCAGAAAAAGCGCATATAACTATATTTATCCCTGCGGGGACTTTTGTTTGTGCTATATATTTTTTACAGAGAACCGCAACGCGTCCAAACACAAGAATATATTTACCTCTGGAAAATGGTCTGACTCCCTTTCACGTGGTTGTAGTGACCTGTTCTGTGATTCATGTAATGTCTTTTCTGGATGAGGAAAATATGTCATCACTGATATTTTATACAGACGAAGCACAAGCACTGATTGTAACAGATACCCTTGCCGTCACCGATAATGGGGAGCCGTTATCTTTTGTTTCCAAAGCAGGTTACATCCCCCAGCTAAGAACCATCATAGCAGGTACGGGGGCAGGTGGATTTTCTAACACCTGGTTGCTTGAAGCATCAACCAGAATGGTCGTATCAGGTATACAAAATCTCAATTATCATACATCGGCCTGTCTAAGGAGGCTGTGGAAACAATACAAGCATGACCATGCAATTCCCTCTTCTTCAACGGTGACAACCAGTGTTTATCAGTTCGCAATTTGCGAGGAAACAGGAAATATCGTTTCGTTCGCCTATCGCTCAGTCCATGATTTCGAATCAGAGCAATTACAATACGGAACAGGAGTAAAACCTGAGTGCCAAATCCTGGATGGGGATTTGTTGCAGACAATTCCTGTAATGATGAATGAACAAAGGGCTATACAGGCGACATACTCACACCCGGAACGGATCCATATTGGCGGTGAGATGATTGCGCATTATCTGACATCATCTATGTATCAATGCTTTAAGATTGGGGAATTTGAGGATTTCAGAACTCAGGGAGAGTATATATTGAGCAGGATTTAGGCAAAACGCGGTTCAGATAAAGTGCTTTTAACAGGCTTGCTGAACATTAAAAGGATATCTCTCAATTACGATGAATAGCTTGAATTCTAAAAATAGAAAAGTAGAGTTTAACTCTAAATACATAAAAACAAGAGTAAACGAACAGCCGCCGAAGCAGCCGCGCATGATGTTGATCGAGAAGCGGATCATCTCATACGCCGGGATACGGGCGTTGCCGTACGCCGGGTGCGGAACGCGTTTGTACGGCAGCGCAAAGACGCTGTCCATCTCTTCGGTGGAGAGCGGGATCGCCGGCGGGTTGATCCAGATAAAGCGCTCGCCGTGCTTCTGCATCAGCGCGCGGGCGCAGCCAGGGTTGGTTTCATGGTGCAGAATACGGGACGCGTGCGCGTAGAGCACCTTGTCGGCTTTCACCTTCTCGTAGGACGGCAGCAGCACGTAGGTCTTTTCCCACGGTTTCGGGCGCGGCGGCTGCACAACGATAGCCTTCGCTTCCGCTTTTTTCGGCTCAACCGGCTTGTTATCGGCACACGGCAGATCTTCGCCGTACGGGTGCGGGATCGGGTCGATTTTGCCCGGCATATCAATGATGCGGGAATCCACCCCGCTCCAGCCCGGCAGCGCCTCTTTCACCATAATGGCGGTATTGCGCACGTCGCGGATGCTGCTAACCGGCTCACCCTGCGACAGACGGTGCGCCACTTCCACCAGCGGACGCTCGCCGTTACCGTAAATCAGCATATCGGCTTTGGAATCCACCAGCACCGAGCGGCGTACGGTATCAGACCAGTAGTCGTAGTGGGCGGTGCGGCGCAGGCTCGCCTCGATGCCGCCCAGGATCACCGGCACGTCTTTCCAGGCTTCTTTACAGCGCTGGGTATAGACCAGGGTTGCGCGGTCGGGGCGTTTGCCCGCCACGTTATCCGGCGTGTAGGCATCGTCATGGCGCAGCTTACGGTCGGCGGTGTAGCGGTTGATCATCGAATCCATGTTGCCTGCGGTCACGCCGAAGAACAGGTTCGGTTTACCCAGACGCATAAAGTCGTCTTTGCTGTTCCAGTCAGGCTGGGAGATGATCCCCACGCGGAAGCCCTGCGCTTCGAGCATACGGCCACAAATCGCCATACCAAAGCTCGGGTGGTCAACGTAGGCATCGCCCGTGACCAGAATGATGTCGCAGCTATCCCAGCCCAGTTGGTCCATCTCTTCCCGGGACATCGGCAGGAACGGCGCCGGTCCAAAGCAGGCCGCCCAGTACTGAGGCCAGGAGAAGAGGTCACGATCCGGCTGGATCAGGGAGATTGCGCTCATAATGCTTCCGAAGAAAAAATAGACAAAAGGAGCGGGATTATACGCTGTTCATCCGCCAGATTTGAAGAAAAGGTTGCATGAAGCAGGCAGATATTCGGGGAAGTCGTTAAAATACGGCGCCCTGATAATTTTGAATCATAATATTCACTATATTTTCCGGTGATTTGCCCCGGAACGTGTTATTGCGCGGAGCTCTGTCGTGAAGCCCAACGATTCGTTACATGTATCCCAGCTGCGGGTTGTCCTTCACCTCTGCGGTTTTCTGGTTCTGCTGTACAGCCTTTCCATGCTGCCGCCGATGGTTATCGCCCTGCTGAATAAAGAGCGGACCTACTTTGCCTTTCTGACCACCTTTTTAACCTTTTTTACTCTCGGAGGGTTAACCTGGCGGGCAACCCGTCACGCCGGCATACAGCTGCGCACCCGCGACGGGTTTGTGATTATCGTGCTGTTCTGGCTGCTGTTTTCATTCATTAGCGCCATGCCGCTCTGGATGGATGACGGGCTACGGCTCTCCTTTGCCGACGCGCTCTTTGAAGGGGTTTCCGGGATCACCACCACCGGGGCAACGGTGATCGGGGACGTCAGCGCCCTGCCTAAGTCGTACCTTTATTACCGCGCACAGCTGAATTTCATTGGCGGGTTAGGCGTCATCGTGCTGGCCGTCGCGGTCCTGCCGCTGCTGGGCATTGGTGGCATGAAGCTCTATCAGTCAGAGATGCCGGGGCCGTTCAAGGAGGAGCGTCTGACTCCCCGCCTTGCCGATACCGCGCGCACGCTGTGGGTGACCTACTTCGCGCTGGGCGTGGCCTGCACCCTGGCCTACTGGCTGGCGGGAATGTCATTTTTTGACGCCCTCTGTCACGGGCTGTCGACCGTGTCGCTGGGCGGGTTCTCCACCCGCAGCGAAAGCATTGGGTTTTATGACAGCCACGCGATTGAGCTGGTCGCCGGGGCGTTTTCACTGCTCTCCGCGTTCAACTTCACCCTCTGGTACGTCGCCATTGTCAGACGCACCCTAAAACCGATTCGCCGCAGCCCGGAGGTTAAATTCTTTCTGAGCGCCGCCGCGGTGATTATTGCCATCACCGCCTGGCAGGTCTGGCATGCCGGGATGTACAACGCTACGGATAGCCTGGTGCACGCCTTCTTCCTTGCCAGTTCGATGATGACCGATAACGGCCTTTCGACCGCCGACTATGCCCAATGGCCCGCACACACCATTTTCCTGCTGTTGAGCGCCAGCTTTTTTGGCGGCTGCGTAGGCTCGACCTGCGGCGGGATCAAAGCCCTGCGTTTTCTCATTATGTTCAAGCAGAGTATTCAGGAGATGAACCAGCTGGCGCATCCGAGAGCGCTGCTGAGCATTAAGGTGGGCAAAAGCGTGGTGAATGAACGCGTCCTGCGCTCGGTATGGAGCTTCTTTTTTCTCTACGTCATGATCACGGGCTTTTTTGTCTGGTCGCTCAATCTGATGGGCTACGACCTGTTCACCGCATTCGCAACGGTCGCCGCCTGCATCAACAACATGGGGCTGGGGTTTGGGGAGACGGCGTCGACGTTTGGCACGTTAACAGAGGGGGCAAAACTGCTGATGTGCGCGGCGATGATCTTAGGGCGTCTGGAAATTTACCCGGTGCTGATTCTGTTCTCGCGCTTTTTCTGGCGGGCATAAACCATTCCCGGCGAACCGGGAATGTCAGGATTATGGCGCAGGGTTGATCAGCATCTGCCCCACGGAGCCCCTGTCCATCATCTCCAGCGTCTGGCTGTGGAACAGGAACGGGAAGTGCGGCCACGAAGGCTGACCATAGTAGACAAGCAGTTCAACCTGACCGTCCACCCAGACAGTATCTTTCCAGCCGCGGTCTTCCGGGAACGGCATCGCACCGTTGACGTTGCGGATCAGGAATGCCACCCCTTCAATATGGAACGACTGCGGCATATCTGAACGGACCGTCCAGCGCTCCCAGGTGCCCTGCTGCGCGGTAATGTCGATGCGGTTGACGTCCCACAGCGCGCCGTTGATGCCCGGATCGTCGCCCAGGCTGATATCACGGCTGCGCACCGGCGAGCCGCTCATGATCTCCTGCGGCAGCAGGCGCATTGGCAGGCTATCGGTCACCAGCGGCAGCAGACCGGTCGGGCGCAGGGTCAGCACCAGGGTCGAGACAAGAATGCTCGACGGTTCAAAGAACCCGCGAATGCGGTCCACAATGCTGGCCGCTTCACCGCAGGTGACAGACACTTCATCCCCATTGGTCATATCAATGAGAACTTCGCGACGTTCTCCCGGCGAGAGCGCCAGCTGTTTGACGGACACCGGGGCCGGTAAAAAGCCCTGGTCGCCGGAGATCACGTGCAGCGGACGGCCATCGCTCATTTGCAGCTGATAGCGGCGCGAGTTGGACGCGTTGAGCAGGCGCAGGCGCACCCAGCCGCGCGAGACCTCGACATACGGGCTTTGCGCGCCGTTGACCAACAGCGTATCGCCGACGAAACCACCGCTGCCCGGCTCGCTGTATTCCGGCGTACCGAAATTATCCAGACGCTTGTCCTGGATGATAATCGGGAAGTCATCCACGCCGTAGTGGTTCGGGATCGGCAGGGATTTGCTGACCTCATCTTCCACCAGCCACATTCCTGCCAGGCCGTTATAAACCTGCTGCGCCGTACGGTTAGGCGTGTTGGCGTGATACCACAGGGTGGCCGCGCTCTGGCGAATCGGCAGAACCGGCGCCCAGTCGGCGCTGGGTGACATCATTCGCGCCGCGCCGCCAATCAACGGGCCGGGCACCTGTAGGCCGCTGATGGTCATGGCAACATTTTCAGGGGTGCGGTTACTGTAGATGAGCTTTACGTCATCGCCATTCCACACGCGTATGGTCGGCCCAAGGTAACGTCCGTTAATGCCCCAGACCGGCGCGCGCGTCCCCTGGGTGAAGGACCAGTGGCTGCGCTGCAGCGTCAGGAAAAGCGGCTGACCGCGACGAGATTCAATTAATGGCGGAATAGGCAGCGGCTGTTGCTGCCCGGCGGCGCTGGCTGTCAGCGGCATCGCACCCGCACAAAGGGCGATCCCGGAAGCCTGAATAAACTGACGCCGACTGAGTGACATATAAGCTCCATCTGAAACGACTAACAACGCGGGAATTCGTTTTCCCTTCAACGCCGGATTAAATCTTACCGGCGGCTTCTCTCTCTGCGACTTCTTTGTCGAGCTGCGCAATATGCTGAGCCATCAGCTCACGGCAGTGCGCTGCCAGCTCGCGCACCTGGTCTTTACCGTATTTGCTGGTATCGACGGGTGGCAGCATTTCGACAATCACCAGCCCGTTATTCAGGCGGTTAAGATTAATCTTATTCGAAGTATTGGAAACGCACACGGGAATAATTGGAACACCTGCCGCAATTGCGGCATGAAACGCCCCGGTTTTAAACGGCAGCAGGCCGCGGCCGCGGCTGCGCGTTCCTTCCGGGAACATCCAGATTGAGATTTTGCGCTTTTTAAAATGATTCACCACTTCCGCAATGGTGCTGTGCGCTTTCGCACGGTTGTTACGGTCGATCAGCAGGTTACCGGTCAGCCAGTACAGCTGGCCAAAAAACGGGATCCACAGCAGGCTTTTTTTTCCCACCGTCACGGTCGGTGGAAGCACGATATTTGCGGCGGTCACCATATCGTAATTGTTCTGATGGTTGGCGATATAGATGGCGTTACCGAAATTCTCCGCCCCTTCAGGCAGACGTTTTTCAACCTTCAGACCAAACAGCGGCGCAAGACGACCGAACATATGGCCAAAGGTGGCAACATGCTTCGGATTACGCGGGCTGAAAAGGCAATAAATAGAGCCGAAAATACAGACCAGAATGCAGTAGATAACGGTAAGAATAAGACGAACAATATATAGCATAGCGACCTCTGAAGCCCCAACAGCTGACAATTATACTTCACCTGTGGCCAGGTAAGGACTTTATTACGAGCGCGTATTGTTAATCGCAACGCACGAATTAACAACGATTTTACGGGAAATTTTATTGAAACTCCCCCTCCGGGCAGAGGGGGATATCACGACATTACTCTTCGCTGTCACCCGCAGCGCTGCGTGCAGGAGAGTCAATCTCCACGCGGTCGATGCGCTGCAGGCCGCGCATCAGCGAGCCGCGGCGACCGCGCTCACCCACCACTTTCTGCAGCTCTTCCGGACGCAGCTTGATCTTACGCTTGCCGACGTGAATGGTCAGCGTACTCTGCGGCGGCAGGAGGAAGAGGTGCGCCAGGCCATCTTCGCCTTTCGCGGCTTCCGCCGACGGGATGTTGATGATCTTATTGCCCTTGCCTTTAGACAGCTCCGGCAGATCGCTGACCGGGAACATCAGCATACGTCCGGCGGTGGTGATCGCCAGCAGCATGTCGCTTTCATTCTCAATCACCAGCGGCGCCATCACGTGGGCGTTGTCCGGCAGGCTTATCAGCGCCTTACCGGCACGGTTACGGGAGACCAGATCGTTGAAGGTACAGATAAAGCCGTAGCCCGCATCGGACGCCAGCAGCAGCTTCTGGTCATCGGCTTCCATCAGCATATGGTCAACCGTCGCACCCGGCGGCAGCGTCAGCTTGCCGGTGAGCGGCTCGCCCTGCCCGCGCGCGGAAGGCAGCGTAATCGGGTCGATGGCGTAGCTGCGGCCGGTGGAGTCGATAAACGCCACCGGCTGGTTGCTCTTGCCTTTCACCGCCGCTTTGAAGCTGTCGCCCGCTTTGTAGCTCAGCCCCGGCGCGTCGATATCGTGGCCTTTGGCGCTGCGCACCCAGCCGCTCTGCGACAGAACAATGGTGACCGGCTCGGACGGCTGCATGTCATGCTCGTTCATCGCCTTCGCTTCTTCGCGCTCGTGCAGCGGAGAACGACGGTCGTCACCAAACGCGTCGGCATCAGCCTGCAGCTCTTTTTTCAGCAGGGTGTTCATCTTGCGCTCGGACGCGAGGATCGCCTGCAGCTGATCGCGCTCTTTCTCCAGCTCGTTCTGCTCGCCGCGGATTTTCATCTCTTCCAGTTTGGCGAGATGGCGCAGCTTCAGTTCGAGGATCGCTTCGGCCTGGGTTTCGCTGATGCCAAAGCGCGACATCAGCGCCGGCTTCGGCTCGTCCTCGGTACGGATGATCTCAATCACTTCATCGATATTGAGGAACGCCACCAGCAAACCTTCGAGGATATGCAGGCGCTTAAGCACTTTCTCCAGACGATGGTTCAGACGACGACGGACAGTATCGCGGCGGAAGGTCAGCCATTCGGTGAGGATCTCCAGCAGGTTTTTCACCGCCGGGCGTCCGTCGAGGCCAATCATGTTCAGGTTGATGCGGTAGCTTTTTTCCAGATCGGTGGTGGCGAACAGGTGGTTCATCACCTGCTCCATGTCCACGCGGTTGGAGCGCGGCACGATCACCAGGCGGGTCGGGTTCTCGTGGTCGGATTCGTCGCGCAGGTCGTCCACCATCGGCAGCTTTTTATTGCGCATCTGGGAGGCGATCTGCTCCAGCACTTTGGCACCGGAAACCTGGTGCGGCAGCGCGGTGATCACCACGGCGCCGTCCTCTTTATTCCACACCGCGCGCATGCGCACGGAGCCGCGACCGTTCTGGTAGATTTTGCGGATTTCCGCGCGCGAGGTGATGATCTCAGCTTCGGTCGGGAAATCTGGCCCCTGCACGATATCCAGCAGCTCGTCGAGCGTCGCTTTCGGCTGCTCGATGAGGGTAATAGCGGCTTTCGCCACTTCACGCAGGTTGTGCGGCGGAATGTCCGTCGCCATACCGACCGCGATACCGGTGGTGCCGTTCAGCAGGATGTTCGGCAGACGCGCGGGCAGCATCTTCGGCTCCTGCATCGTACCGTCGAAGTTTGGCACCCAGTCAACGGTTCCCTGACCCAGCTCACCCAGCAGCACTTCGGCATATTTAGAGAGACGGGATTCGGTATAACGCATCGCCGCGAAGGATTTCGGATCGTCCGGCGCCCCCCAGTTCCCCTGACCGTCCACCAGCGGGTAGCGGTAAGAGAACGGCTGCGCCATCAGCACCATCGCTTCATAACAGGCGCTGTCGCCGTGCGGATGGTATTTACCCAGTACGTCACCGACGGTACGGGCGGATTTCTTGAACTTGGCGGTGGCGTTCAGCCCCAGTTCGGACATCGCATAGACGATGCGGCGCTGAACGGGCTTCAGGCCATCCCCGATAAACGGCAACGCCCTGTCCATGATGACGTACATGGAGTAGTTCAGGTAGGCGTTTTCCGTGAATTCATGTAGCGCGAGGCGCTCTGCCATATCGCTCATTACGTGTGATTCCTCAACTCAGAAACCGAAGGGTTTCAGGCAATGTTGCCGCAGATACTACCTCATCTGATGAATTGAGTCACAAAGAAAAAGGGCCGCACAGGCGGCCCTTTTCGGGTTATTTGTTCAGCTTAATAACCTGCTTCACGTCGATTTCAAACTCGTTCCAGTCTTTATCGACTTTACCCTGCAGTTCAACTTTATCCTGCGGAGTGACGGTCACGCCGTTCCAGCGCTTGTGGTCAATCTCAACTACGACCGCGCCGGACTCATCGCGGAAGGTGTAGCGGTCATCGGACAGGCGCTCGGTAATGTTCCCGCGCAGCTTCACCCAGGCATCGTCCTTCAGGTCTTTCACTTTTGCCGCGGTGGTGAGGTTGGCGTTGTTATCGACAAAACCGCCCTGCTGAGTTTGCGTCTGGGTCTGTGTGGCCGATGGGCCAGTAAAACCGCCCTGAGCAGCAAAGACCGGCGCGGTGGTCATCATCATGATGGCAGCAATTGCAGCGAATTTTTTCATTTTCATCTCTCCCTTTAATGTCGTTTCGCAATCCATTTAACAGGGTAATCCTTAACAACTTCTTAAGGGAAAAATTTATTTATTATTGCTGTACAGCAGGCGCTTACAGAGGGTTTACTGACGGCATCAAGGAGGGAACATGCGTATTTTACTGGTAGAAGACGACAGGTTAATCGGCGACGGTATCAAGGCGGGGTTGAGCAAAATGGGCTTTAGCGTGGACTGGTTTACCGACGGTAAAACAGGCCAGGCCGCGCTCTCCTCTGCACCCTATGATGCCGTGGTGCTGGATCTGACGCTGCCGGAAAATGACGGTCTGGACATTCTGCGCGCGTGGCGCGAAAGCGGGCGCAGCGAGCCGGTATTAATTCTGACGGCGCGGGATGCGCTGAACCAGCGCGTCGAGGGGCTGCGTCTTGGGGCGGATGATTATCTCTGTAAGCCGTTCGCGCTGATCGAAGTGGGTGCCCGCCTCGAAGCGCTGGTCCGCCGCAGCCACGGCCAGGCGCGTAGCGAGCTGCGTCACGGGAAGGTCACGCTCGATCCGACCCGTCTCATCGCCACGCTGGACGGTGAGCCGCTGACGCTCAAGCCGAAAGAGTTCGCGCTGCTGGAGCTGTTAATGCGTAACGCCGGTCGGGTGCTGCCGCGAAAGCTGATCGAGGAAAAACTCTATACCTGGGACGACGACGTCTCCAGCAACGCCATCGAGGTTCACGTCCATCATTTGCGCCGCAAGCTCGGGAGCGAGTTTATCCGCACCGTGCACGGCATCGGCTACACCCTGGGTAAAGCATGAAACTGACGCAACGCCTGAGCCTGAAGCTGCGCCTGACGCTTCTCTTCCTGCTGCTCTCTCTGACGGCCTGGTTTGCCGCCAGCCTGGTCGCCTGGCAGCAGACGACCCACAAGCTCGACAAGCTGTTCGATACCCAGCAAATGCTGTTTGCTAAACGACTGCTGACGATGGATCTGGACGAGATCCGCGCCCCCGAACGCATGCGCGAGATCCCGAAAAAAGTGAAGCACGGTCGTCTGGACGACGACGCGCTGGCTTTCGCCATTTACGCCGTCGACGGCAAAATGCTCCTCAACGACGGTGAAAACGGACGCAATATTCCGTACCACTATCGCCGCGACGGGTTCGATAACGGGCAACTACAGAGCGACAACGACGAGTGGCGTTTTTTATGGCTGACCTCACCTGACGGAAAATACCGCGTGGTGGTCGGCCAGGAGTGGGAGTACCGCCAGGAGATGGCGCTGGACGTGGTCAGCTCGCAGCTGACCCCCTGGCTGGTGGCGCTGCCCGTGATGTTGCTGCTGTTGATCGTCCTCCTGAGTCGGGAGCTGAAGCCGCTGAAAAAGCTGGCGCAGACCCTGCGCTCCCGCTCGCCGGATGCCACCGATAAACTGCCGACGGAGGGCCTTCCTACGGAAGTGCGTCCCCTGCTCGACGCGCTGAATCATCTCTTCGCGCGCACCCAGGAGATGATGACCCGCGAGCGCCGCTTTACGTCCGATGCCGCCCACGAGCTACGCAGCCCGCTGGCGGCCCTGAAGGTGCAAACTGACGTGGCGCAGCTGTATCAGGACGATCCCGAGGCGCAGTCCAAAGCCCTTTCGCAGCTACATGCTGGCATCGACCGCGCTTCCCGGCTGGTGGATCAACTTCTCACGCTGTCGCGCCTGGACTCGCTGGATAACCTTGACGATGTCGAACCGATTCCCCTGGCCGACTTACTGCAGTCAGCCGTGCTGGATATCTGGCATCCGGCGCAGCAGGCGGGCATTGATATTCGCCTGAACATCCATGCACCAGAGGTTACACGCACGGGCCAGCAGCTCCTCATGAGCCTGCTGGTGCGCAACCTGCTGGATAACGCGATTCGCTACAGTCCGCGCGGCAGCGTGGTGGACGTGACGCTGGACGCGCGTAGCTTTACCGTGCGCGACAACGGCCCAGGCATTTCACCTGACGCGCTGGCGCGCGTCGGCGAGCGCTTTTATCGTCCGCCGGGTCAGGATGCCACGGGCAGCGGGCTGGGGTTATCCATAGTAAAACGCATCGCCGCCCTGCACGGGATGCGCGTTTCGCTGAGCAATGCGCCTGAAGGCGGTTTTGAAGTGAAGGTCAACTGGTAGGGATTATTGCGTTTAACGCAAAAGACTTTGCACATTTTGCTCATTTTACCGCACCGTCCTCGCGCGTAGAATACTGGCCATAATCTTATCATCGAGGACAAATAATGAGCAATATCCTGATTATCAACGGTGCAAAAGAATTTGCGCATTCTAAAGGCCAGCTGAATGACACCCTGACCGAGGTCGCGGACGGTTTCCTGCGCGACGCCGGGCATGATGTTAAGGTCGTGCGTGCAGACAGCAATTATGACGTGAAGGCCGAAGTGCAGAACTTCCTGTGGGCTGACGTGGTGATCTGGCAGATGCCAGGCTGGTGGATGGGCGCGCCGTGGACCGTAAAAAAATACATGGACGACGTGTTCACCGAAGGTCATGGCTCACTGTATGCCAGCGATGGCCGCACCCGCTCTGACGCCTCCAAAAAATACGGCTCGGGCGGCCTGATTCAGGGCAAAAAATATATGCTCTCGCTGACCTGGAACGCCCCGCTGGAAGCCTTCACCGATAAAGATCAGTTCTTCGAAGGCGTGGGCGTCGACGGCGCGTACCTGCCGTTCCACAAGGCTAACCAGTTCCTGGGCATGGATCCGCTGCCGACCTTTATCGTCAACGACGTGATTAAAATGCCTGACGTCCCGAGCTATATCGCAGAATATCGCAAGCATCTCGCGAAAATTTTTGCTTAACTGGTAGCCTGGAATTAAAGGAGTAGTAAACATGCTTACCGTAATCGCAGAAATCCGTACTCGTCCAGGTCAACATCACCGTCAGGCGGTGCTGGATCAGTTCGTGAAAATTATCCCGACCGTACTGAAAGAAGAAGGCTGCCACGGCTACGCGCCGATGGTGGATGCCGCCACTGACGCCAGCTTCCAGGCGACCGCGCCAGACTCAATCATTATGGTTGAGCAGTGGGAAACCGTCGCGCATCTTGAAGCGCACCTGCAGACCCCTCACATGAAAGCGTGGAGTGACGCGGTGAAGGGTGACGTGCTGGAAACCCACATCCGCATTCTGGAGCAAGGGGTTTAAGTTTCCCCCCACCCCGCCCTCTCCCACCGGGAGAGGGAGAACAGATCCAGGCCCGGTGAGCGTCAGCGCTACCGGGTTTTTTATCAGCTTAAAACTCAACTGCTATGCTTATTCTGACTTCATGATTAACAGGAGGATGGAATGGGTCTTTTTAACTTCGTGAAAGAAGCAGGCGAAAAGCTATGGGATAACCTGACCGATCATAAAGGCCAGAGCGACAAAATCACCGAGCATCTCAAAAAACTCAATATTCCCGGTTCAGATAAGGTTCAGGTCAACGTTACCGACGGCAAAGCCAGCGTGACGGGTGACGGGCTGACCCAGGAGCAGAAAGAAAAAATCCAGGTCGCCGTCGGGAACATCGCCGGCGTCAGCGAGGTGGAGAACAACATCACCGCGACCGATGCCAAAGATGAAGCCACCTACTACACGGTGAAATCCGGCGATACCCTGAGCGCTATCTCCAAAACCGTCTACGGCGATGCCAACAAGTACAATAAGATTTTTGAGGCTAACCGCCCGATGCTCTCCAGCCCGGATAAAATCTATCCTGGCCAGACGCTGCGTATTCCTAAGGCGTGATCCGCGAGCCGGGGAAATCAGCTGCTTTTCTTCCCCGGTTTTAACCCACGATGTAACTCGTTGATGCGCTTCATCGACTTGATGGTGCGCTGCGGCTCGGTGGAAGCCACGGATAAAATAATCATCTCCAGACACAGCAGCACCGTGCCGTGGAGCGGGATTTTGCCTTTTTCGCCGCCGCGCGGAACGTGGATCACCACGCTGGCCTCCTTGCTGAAGCGCGAATCGAGGGCATTGGTCAGCAGGATGGTTGGAATGCCCAGCCGTTTTGCTTCACGCAGCGTGGTTTGCCCCTCCCGGTGCGCGGATTTCTGCGCCATCATCACCAGCACGTCGCCGCGCTGAAGCGCAATAAGCTGCTCGGCAAGCCCTATGCCGGTACGGTTAAGCGGCGTGGCGGGTAACCCCATGCGGCTGAACAGCCTGGCGGTGTACTCGGCCAGAATGCCGGAGGCGCCAATGCCAAATATGGCGACCTGCCTCGCCTGCGCCAGCAGCGAGACGGCCTGGGCCATCGCGTAGCGGTTGTGGGGTTCGGATAACACTTCGCAGGTGTGTTGATGCCCCTCCAGCACGAAATCAATGCTCGCGTTGACGTCGCTGGCGAGCGTATTCACTGTGGTGGACATCTTTTCGCTGGAGGTGACCACCGGACCAAACCACTGCTCCAGCGTTTGCTTGAGATCGCGCAGCCCGGCGAAACCCAGCGCCTGAATGGCGCGGACCACCGTGGCGTCTGAGGTTTTCAACAGCGTCGCGATCTCCATTGCGGTCTGTTCCATCACCGCTTCTCGGTTGTCATGAATATAGCGTGCAACCTGCAGCAGACGCGGCGTCAGCTGATGCGCGCGCGCGCGAAAGCGGTCGCCATAGACATCCACGCGCCCTTTCTCTTTGCGGATCACCGTGTCGCCTCCGGCAGCGGACGTCCGGCAATCTGCGACTGTACCTGCGCGGCCATCAGCCCTAACGAGGCGTACGAATTCGAGATGGCCTCTTCACGCGAGATCAGTACGTAATGCCCGGTTCGGCAGGCATTCAGGAACTGACACCAGCCCGGCATGACCGCATTCATCGCCGTCAGCTCGTCCTGCGGTTTACCGCCCGTATCCCCGCGCCAGGTGGCGAAGACGAAATCGGCATCCAGCTCCGGCAGACGCTCGGCGCTGACGTCGATGCGCCCTCCTTCCGGGATGCTCTCAATCAGCGGCGGGAAGGTGAACCCGGCGTCGCGCAGCACGCGGCCCAGCGAGTGGTAGCTGTGCATGGCGTTAATCTTTCCCTGATTCGCCTGAATCACGGACACGGTCACCTTGCGGGTATCAATAGTCGCCTTCAGCGCCTTAATCTGCTCCTGATAGCGCCGCTCCAGAACCTTAAGCCGCGCCTGCGTTCCCGTCAGCTGAGCCAGCTTGCGGTAGATCTCCGGCGCGCCGCCGTCGAGATGATCGATGCTCACCGTCGGAGCAATTTTCGCCAGCTGTTCCACCGGGGTGTTGCGGGTCGGCTCGGTAACGATCAGGTCAGGCTTTGCGGCGGCGATGGCTTCAATGTCGATATCGGCCGTACCGATAAATTTAATGTCGGAATTATCGAAGTCGACGCCGGTCAACATGCCGCTGGAGCGCAGAAAGTGGCTGCCGTCCGGCCGCGTGCGGCCATGGCTTGCCACCGGCGGCACGCCAAGCTCAATCAGCGGAATGGTGATATCCAGATCGTGTAAAGAGACAATCCGTTTCGGATGAACCGGCACCACCACTTTTCGGTTCAGATCGTCAGTAAACGTCTGCGTCGGCTCCGCCGCCCCCACCGCGAACCCCACCAGCAACAGCATCGAAAACACTACGCGCATCCTAGTCCCCTAAAATCTGTCCCGACGCTGCCAGAGCAGCAGCAGGAAAAACGGTCCGCCAATCAATGAAATCACAATTCCCGCCGGCAGCTGCAGCGGGAGAAACGCCAGACGTCCGACGTTATCCGCCAGCAGCACCAGCAGCGCGCCCAGCACGGCGCTTCCAGTCAGGAGCGCGGTTTGCCCACCGCGCAGCAGCAGGCGCGCCATATGCGGGGCAATAAGCCCCACGAAACCTATACTGCCCACGCACGAGACGCAGGCCGCCGTCAGCACCACCGGGGCGAGAACCCGCAGCAGCGCCAGCCGGGTTATGCGAACGCCAAGGCCCGCTGCGGCCTGATTGCCGAGCAACGCCACGTCCGCAGCCCGTGCGGTAAAAAGCAGCAGCGCAAACGCGGGGGCAGCCCAGAGCGCGGCTAACCCCACCAGCGTCCAGTTTGCCGCATGCAGGCTTCCCGCCAGCCATAGCATCGCCGTCTGCACGTCCCGCACGTCGGCGGTGGTGATAAAGACGCCCATTGCGGCGGCAAACGCCCACGACACGCCGATGCCGATCAGGATGAACCGCGGGCGCGAGATATCGCGCGCCAGGGCGATAACCAGCAGCACGGTAAGCAGCCCTCCGGCCATGCCGACCAGCGGACGCCAGGCCAGGCCCAGCGCCGGGAACTGAAAAATCAGCAGCAGTACCGCCGCGCTACAGCCCTCCTTCACGCCGATAAGCCCGGGATCGGCCAGACCATTGCGGGTGATGGACTGCATTGCCGCCCCCGCCATGCCGAGCATCGCGCCGCACAGCACCGCCATCAGCAGGCGCGGCAGGCGGATATCCATCACGATGTAGCGCGTCTCTGCCGTCAGACTCTCAGGAGAAAACAGCGCGCGCCCGATGGCGGAGGTGGGAACAGGAAGAGATCCGTGCGTCAGGCCAAAGCCCAGCAGGCTTAACGCCACCAGCGCCAAAAGCGTCAGGCACGCCAGCGCCCGCGGGCGAACCAGCGCCGATACACGGCCAATACGGATCGCGCGGAATCCGGCCCGGTTCATTTGAACATCCTCGACGCCATAAAGATGAATACGGGTGCGCCGACCAGGGCCGTCATGATGCCGGTTGCCAGCTCCCAGGGCGTAAACAGCGTGCGGGCGGCGATATCCGCCAGCAGCAGAACCAGCGCGCCGCACAGGGCTGACAGCGGCACCATCACGCGTAAATCGACCGACACCAGACGGCGAATGAGCTGCGGCACGACCAGGCCGATAAAGCCAATCGGCCCGGCAATTGAGACGGCCGCACCGCAGAGCAGCGCGATGGCCAGCAGGGCGAGCAGGCGGGTTTTCAGCAGCGACACGCCAAGCCCCTGCGCCATTCGGTCTCCCAGCGCAAGCATGTTGAGCGAGGGCGACAGACCGATGGCGAGAACAAAACCGGCTGCTGCGGCCCAAAGGGCGCTCCGGAGCGTCTGCACGTTGATCCCGGCCAGGTCCCCTGCCAGCCAGGTGCGCATGGCGAGCAGCGTCTGTTCATCGAGGATTAACACCGCGGCGGTAATCGACGAGGCAAACGCCGACATCGCCACGCCGCACAGCGTGACCTTCATCGGCGTAAGCCCGGTGCGACCGGACGAGGAGAACATCAGCACCAGCAAAAACAGCGCGGCGGCACCGGCGGCGGCAACGAGCGGGCGACCAAACGGCAGCGACAGCCCAAGCGCGCTGGTAATCACGACCGCCAGCGCGGCCCCGGCGTTGAGCCCCAGAATATGCGGCTCGCCGAGCGGGTTGCGGATCACGGATTGCAACAGCACGCCCGCCACGCCGAGCGAGGCGCCCGTCACCATCGCGGCGCAGAGGCGCAGCAGTCTTAATTTGATAATGACGTTATGGTCGAAATTGCGCGGATCGAAATGGAAGAATGCCTCCACCACCGTCTGCGGGGCGATGAAGCGTGCGCCGATGCCCAGGTGCATAATCGCGCCCAGCGCCAGCAGCAGTGCGAAGATCGGAAAGGCCAGAGAGGAGCGCATCATGGCTGAACGGTGCTCTGGCGAAACGGCATAAAGAACGGCTTGCCGGTCAACGGATTTATGGACATATGCACGTCGACATCAAACACCGCTTTGATCAGCTCCGGCGTGCAGGCATCGCCCTCATGCAATACGCCTTCAACTTTCCCCTGGCGTAAAAAGACCAGCGAATCGCCGTAGTTCACGGCGAAGTTGAGATCGTGCAGCACCACCACGACGGTACGTCCGTGCTGGCGGGTCAGGGTGTGCAGCAGTTCCAGGATCTCCACCTGATAGCGAAGATCGAGGTACGTCGTGGGCTCGTCAAGCAGGATATACGGCGTTTGCTGCGCCAGCGCCATGGCGATCCAGCAGCGCTGACGCTGGCCGCCGGATAAGCTTTCCACCGGCATATGGGCAAACTCCGCCGTTCCGGTCAGACGCAGGGCCTCTTCCACCGCCAGCTCGTCCTCGTCGCTCCACTGGCGCATAAAGTTTTGCCAGGGAAAACGCCCGCGCGAGACCAGCTCAAAGACGGTTAACCCTTCCGGCAGCAGCGGAGACTGCGGCAGGATACCCAGCTCGCGGGCGACGGCTTTGGTCGGCTGCTCGTGGATCGCCTTGCCGTCGAGAACTGCCGCGCCGCCAAGCGGCTGAAGCAAACGCGCAATGGTGCTCAGCAGCGTGGATTTTCCGCAGCCGTTCGCCCCTACCAGCACCGTCATTTTCTGCTGTGGGATCGCAAGGGAGATATCATCAACGATGATTTTTTTCTGATAGCCCGCAGAGAGGTTCTCCAGAACCAGTCCCGGTTTTTTTGTGTTGTGAGCCACGTGAATGCCAACGTAATAAAAAAGCGCAACAAATATAAATAAAAATCATTCTCTTTTGAGAGTTTGACGCTGCGCCATGTAGTAGTCAAGAGAAGAAACACCCTGATAAAACCAGGGATAAGCCTGAAGGGAAATGAACAAAAAAGGACTTTCAAAAGCATTTAATTCAATAAGTTAATAATTATCCCGCTGCGCTTATACGCCCGGCTAAACGTTGTAGCCGATTTTTGCTTTTTTCCATTTACTACTACATTCGCGCATGATTGAATGATTCTCAATTACATGTCCGATGCCCGCCGTGGCTAACGGACAGATCGTAAAGGGCAATGACTCACACAGTTTGCCGCGAACGCATTCGCGGAATATTTCGGGATAACAGATGTAATGGCTACGTTCACACCTTCACTCTCTGGGGTAAAAGGGCGCGCGCTCTTTTCACTGCTGTTCATAGCGCCGCTGGTGCAGGCAGCAGATAACACCGCGACTAAAGACGGCGAAACGCTTACCGTCACCGCCGAGCCAAATACGACGGCGGAGGCCACGAGTGGCTATCAGCCGTTGAATACCTCCACCGCGACGTTAACCAACATGCCGATGCTGGACATCCCGCAGGTGGTCAATACCGTCAGCGATAAAGTGCTGGAGGATCAGCATGCCACCACGCTGGATGAAGCGCTCTATAACGTCAGCAACGTGGTGCAGACCAACACCCTGGGCGGTACGCAGGATGCCTTCGTGCGCCGCGGATTTGGCGCGAACCGCGACGGCTCGATCATGACCAACGGCCTGCGCACCGTGCTGCCGCGCAGCTTTAATGCCGCAACCGAGCGCGTGGAGGTGCTGAAAGGCCCGGCCTCGACCCTATACGGTATTCTCGACCCCGGCGGCCTGATCAACGTCGTCACCAAACGCCCGGAGAAGACCTTCGGCGGCTCACTTTCCGCTACCTCGTCCAGCTTTGGCGGCGGCACCGGACAGGTTGATGTTACCGGCCCGATTGACGGCACGCGTCTGGCGTATCGCCTGACGGGCGAATATCAGGACGAGGATTACTGGCGTAATTTCGGCAACGAACGCAGCACCTTTATCGCCCCGTCGCTGACCTGGTTCGGCGACGATGCCACTGTGACCGTGCTCTATTCGCATCGCGACTATAAAACGCCGTTCGATCGCGGAACGATCTTCGATCTCAACACTAAAAAAGCCGTCGACGTCGATCGTAAAACCCGCTTCGACGAACCGTTTAACGTGACCGACGGCCAGTCCGATCTCGCTCAGCTCAACGCGGAGTATCGCCTCAACAGCCAGTGGACCGCGAAGTTCGACTACAGCTACAGCCAGGATAAATACAGCGATAACCAGGCCCGCGTGATGGCCTACGATTCAAAAACCGGCAACCTGACCCGCCGCGTGGATGCGACCCAGGGCTCGACCCAGCGTATGCACACGACGCGCGCGGATCTACAGGGAAACGTGGACATCGCGGGCTTTTACAATGAGATCCTGACCGGCGTGTCGTATGAGAATTACGATCTGCTGCGTACGGACATGATCCGCTGTAAGAACGTTAAGGATTTCAATATTTACAACCCGAGCTACGGCAGCCTCGGCAAGTGCACCACCGTCTCGGCATCCGACAGCGATCAAACCATCAAGCAGGAGAGCTACTCCGCCTACGCGCAGGACGCGCTGTACCTGACCGATAAGTGGATCGCCGTCGCCGGGATGCGCTATCAGTATTACACCCAGTATGCGGGGAAAGGCCGTCCGTTTAACGTGAACACCGACAGCCGCGACGACCAGTGGACGCCGAAGCTGGGTCTTGTTTATAAGCTCACCCCAGCGGTCTCGCTGTTTGCCAACTATTCCCAGACGTTTATGCCGCAGTCGTCCATTGCGAGCTACATCGGCGACCTGCCGCCGGAAACGTCTAACGCGTATGAAATCGGCGCTAAGTTTGACCTGTTCGACGGCATTACTGCCAATATCGCGCTGTTTGATATCCACAAGCGCAACGTGCTGTACACCGAAAGCATTGGTGATGAAACCGTCGCCAAAACCGCGGGCCGCGTGCGCTCGCAGGGCGTGGAAGTGGATCTTGCCGGCTCGCTGACCGAGAACACCAACATTATCGCCAGCTACGGCTATACCGACGCGAAGGTGCTGGAAGACCCGGACTATGCGGGCAAACCGCTGCCAAACGTGCCGCGCCATACCGGCTCCCTGTTCCTGACCTACGATATTCACAATGCGTTTGCCGGGAATACCCTGACGCTGGGCGGCGGCGGGCACGGCGTAAGCCGTCGTTCCGCAACCAACGGCGCGGATTATTATCTGCCGGGCTATTTCGTGGCGGATGCGTTTGCGGCGTACAAAATGAAGCTACAGTATCCGGTGACGCTGCAGGTGAACGTGAAAAATCTGTTTGATAAGACCTACTACACGTCGTCCATTGCGACCAACAACCTGGGCAACCAGATTGGCGATCCGCGCGAAGTGCAGTTGACGGTGAAGATGGAGTTTTGACGTAAAAAAGCCCGGTGGCGCTAACGCTTACCGGGCCTACGATCCATTCCCTCTCCCTGTGGGAGAGGGTTAGGGTGAGGGCATCAGGCCTCAATATCCGCCATATCGCCTTTCTCCTGCAGCCAGTTGCGTCGGTCTTCCGAACGTTTCTTGGCAAGGAGCATATCCATCATGGCGTTGGTTTGCTGTTCGTCTTCGTCGCTGATCGTCAGCTGCACCAGACGGCGCGTGTTCGGATCCAGCGTCGTTTCGCGAAGCTGCATCGGGTTCATCTCGCCCAGCCCTTTAAAGCGCTGTACGTTCGGTTTGCCCTTCTTGCGCTTCAGCTGTTCCAGCACGCCCGCTTTCTCTTCTTCCGTCAGCGCGTAGTAAACCTCTTTGCCAAGGTCGATACGGTACAGCGGCGGCAGCGCCACGTGGACGTGACCGTTTTTCACCAGCGTTTTGAAATGCTTCACGAAGAGCGCGCACAGCAGCGTGGCGATGTGCAGACCATCGGAGTCCGCATCCGCGAGGATACAGATCTTGCCGTAGCGCAGCTGGCTCAGATCGTCGCTGTCCGGATCGATACCGATCGCTACCGAGATATCGTGCACTTCCTGCGAGGCCAGCACTTCATCAGATGAGACCTCCCAGGTATTCAGGATCTTACCCTTGAGCGGCATGATCGCCTGATATTCACGATCGCGCGCCTGCTTGGCCGATCCGCCCGCCGAGTCCCCTTCCACGAGGAACAGCTCAGTACGGTTGAGATCCTGCGCGGTACAGTCCGCCAGCTTGCCCGGCAGCGCAGGGCCGCTGGTCAGCTTTTTACGCACCACTTTCTTCGCGGCACGCAGACGACGCTGGGCGCTGGAAATGGCCATTTCGGCCAGCATCTCTGCCGCCTGCACGTTCTGGTTCAGCCACAGGGTAAACGCATCTTTCACCACGCCGGAAACGAACGCCGCACACTGACGTGACGACAGGCGCTCTTTGGTCTGACCAGCAAACTGCGGATCCTGCATCTTCACGGAGAGCACGTAGGCGCAGCGATCCCAGATATCTTCCGCCGACAGCTTCACGCCGCGTGGCAGAATATTGCGGTATTCGCAGAACTCACGCATCGCGTCCAGCAGCCCCTGACGCAGGCCGTTGACGTGCGTACCGCCGAGCATGGTCGGGATCAGGTTGACGTAGCTTTCCGTCAGCAGCTCGCCGCCTTCCGGCAGCCACAGCAGCGCCCAGTCCACCGCTTCGGTATCGCCGCTAAAGTTACCGACAAACGGTTTTTCCGGCAGCGTCGGCAGGCCGTTTACCGCTTCGCACAGGTAGTCGTTCAGACCGTCGGCGTAGCACCAGGTTTGTGCGGTATTGTTAACGTGATCGGTAAAGGTGATTTCCACGCCCGGACACAGCACCGCTTTGGCTTTCAGCAGGTGCGTCAGGCGAGAAACGGAAAAACGCGGGCTGTCGAAGAAGCTTTCGTCAGGCCAGAAGTGGACGCTGGTGCCGGTGTTGCGTTTGCCGCACGTGCCGACAACCTGCAGATCCTGCACCTTATCGCCGTTTTCAAACGCGATGTTATAGACCTGGCCGTCGCGGCGGACGTTCACTTCCACGCGTTTGGACAGGGCGTTCACGACGGAAATGCCCACGCCGTGCAGACCACCGGAGAACTGGTAGTTCTTGTTGGAGAACTTACCGCCCGCGTGCAGACGACAGAGGATCAGCTCAACGGCAGGCACGCCCTCTTCCGGGTGGATATCCACCGGCATGCCGCGCCCGTCGTCGATGACTTCCAGCGACTGATCGGCGTGCAGGATAACGTCGACGCGTTTGGCATGGCCCGCCAGCGCTTCGTCCACACTGTTATCAATAACTTCCTGGCCCAGATGGTTTGGGCGCGTCGTATCGGTGTACATCCCCGGGCGGCGGCGAACCGGCTCAAGCCCGGTGAGGACCTCAATGGCACCAGCGTTATAGGTTTGCGTCATGATTTAAACTAGCAATTCGCATTGATTGTCAGTGGCTGTGCAGTCCAAGAAAATCGACAATCTGGGTGAAATGATTCTCAAAGCCCGTGAAAGCATGGTTTCCGCCCTCTTCTATAGTCTGGCGGCAGGAGGCGTAATACGCCACTGCCTGGCGGTAATCCAGCACTTCATCACCCGTCTGTTGCAGCAGCCAGATGAGATCCGGCGCCTCAAGCGGGTCGACCTGCATAACTTTGAGATCGTAAATATGGCGTGACTCTAGCACATATTGCTGCCCGGTGTAGGGGTTCTCGTTTTCGCCAAGAAAGTCCCTCAGCAGCTCAAATGGCCGAACCGCCGGATTAACCACAACGGCGGGCAGCATGAAGCATTGTGAGAGCCAGATGGCGTAGTACCCGCCCAGGGATGAACCGACCACACCGAAGGTTTCGCCGCCGTGCGCAAGCACAATAGATTCCAGCATCTCCGCGGCCTCTGCCGGGTAAGGCGGCAGCTGCGGGATAATCATCTCAACGTCGGGGTGATGCTCGCTCAGCCACTGGCGAAACTGTGTCGCTTTTGCGGAGCGCGGCGAGCTGTTGAACCCGTGCAGGTAAAGGAGCGTAGACATCAATAGCCTTCTGAAGCGGTATCCGGGCGGAATTTTGCACCGGTCAAACGGCAGACTTCCGTGGTCAGCGTGCCGTCGGCATGCAGTTCCAGCCAGCGCCAGCCTGGCGCGATGGTATCCAGCGTAAAGTTGGCGCAGTGCGGCTTAAACTGAACGCAGGTCGATGGCGTCGCCAGCATGCGGCGTCCGTTCCAGTCGAGATCCTGTTCCTGGTGAATATGCCCACACAGCAGATTTTTCACCCGCGGGAACTTCGCCAGCACGCGATCCAGCGCTGCGGAGTTGCGCAGGCTGTGCTGATCGAGCCAGCTGCAGCCCGCCGGAAGAGGATGATGATGCAGCAACAGCAGCGTATGGCGTTCAGGTTCAGCAGCCAGTTTGGTCTCAAGCCAGTCGAGCTGAAACTCGCTTAACTCACCGTGCGGGACGCCAAACACCTGGCTGTCCAGCAGCAGGATCTGCCACTGTTCACCCGCAAAAACACATTTCGCCGGAGAAATCCCCGCATCCTGGAGAGAACTGTACATGGCGGGCTGAAAGTCATGGTTTCCTGGCAGCCAGACGCAAGGCACGCTAAAGCTCGCGATGCCTTCAGCAAAATGCTGGTAGGCCGCGGAGGACTGATCCTGCGCCAGATCGCCCGTTGCGACAATCAGATCGCATGCACGGTTTTCAGCGTGAATGGCGCTAAGCACCGCCTGATAACTCTCCCAGGTGTTAACCCCCAGTAGCGTCTCATGCTTTTCGGCAAAAAGGTGGGTATCGGTGATTTGTAATATCCTGACTGGCGCCCCACCAGCAACAGTCAGGTTCAACAGGCTTTCCAAATGGTGTCCTTAGGTAGGTTTATGACGCTAACAAACCGGAATCGCCATTGCTCCATGTGCTAAACAATATCTTAGCCAGTCGGCTAAAAACTGGTTAATTTGATGCTTTTCGTCGCGTTGATGCAACTTTTTATTCGGGTAATCATACCGCGCCTTGAAGCGAAAGATCTGCTGGCTTGAACACACTTCAGCGACCATCGCGTCGTGATAGAGACGCACCGTCATCGACGGCAGGCTCCAGTAGCTAATGCTGGGTGCCGTTTGCTCAATCTCCACCAGCGTAGTGTAGCGCGTTGATTCTGTTATCGTTAACCGATACTGCGCGTTGCTCACCTGATAGCTTACCGTTTCGCCGGGTGCGTCGTTTCGCGGCAGCAGGCGGCGCAGCTGTGCGAAATTGGTTTCGCACAGGCGCATCATTTCTGGGAAGTCAGGCGTATAGCGCTTCATTTTTTCCACTCGTTTCGTAATGTCTGATAATGCAGCTGTAGCCATTGCAGGGCGATGACAGACGCTGCGTTGTCGATTTTCCCCTCTTCTACCCACTGATAAGCCTGTTCCCGGCTCACCACATGAACCCGAATATCTTCGTTTTCATCTGCCAGACCGTGGATCCCTTCCGCCGTCGTGGCGTCCACTTCGCCCACCATAATGGACAAGCGCTCGCTGGTACCGCCCGGGCTTGCCAGATAGCTCAGCACCGGCTTGGTGCGACCCACCACCAGTCCGGCCTCTTCCAGCGCCTCGCGCCGGGCGACGTCTTCAACCGTTTCACCTTCTTCGATCATCCCGGCCACCATCTCCAGCAGCCACGGGCTCTCACTGACGTCATAAGCGGCGATGCGGATCTGCTCCACCAGCACAACTTCGTCACGCACTGGGTCAAAGGGTAGCAAGACTGCCGCATGCCCGCGCTCAAAAATTTCGCGTCTGATTTCGCCGCTCATTTCCCCGTTAAACAGGCGATGCCTGAAACGGTAAAGATCCATTGAAAAAAAACCGCTATAAAGCGTTTCTCGTGCAATAATTTCTACATCGTTTTTGGCGAATGTCACGGGCAACTTTTCTGGTTTTTGCATGAGTCGAGTCCTGGTAGCAATGGTGATGAAATTGTGAATTTCAAGGCTGTTTGGCTGCCGTTTGTAAGGCTATATGGTAGATTGGTGCAAATTACCGCCAGATGGCACGTTACGCCAACCTTTTGGTATGGAAGATTCTGTTAGAATCGGCAATTATTTTTTAATTAGATCAGCGCTAATACTGCTTCACAACAAGGAATGCAAATGAAGAAATTGCTCCCCATCCTTATCGGCCTGAGCCTGACGGGCTTCAGTGCAATGAGCCAGGCGGAAAACCTGTTACAGGTCTACCAGCAGGCACGTCTGGGCAACCCTGATTTACGTAAATCAGCGGCCGATCGTGATGCTGCGTTTGAAAAGATTAACGAAGCGCGTAGCCCCTTGCTGCCACAGTTAGGTTTAGGTGCAGATTATACCTACAGTAACGGTTTCCGCGACGCTAACGGCGTAAACTCCAATGCTACCAGCGCCTCACTGCAATTGACACAGACGCTGTTTGATATGTCCAAATGGCGCGCCCTGACCCTGCAGGAAAAGAGTGCGGGTATTCAGGATGTGACCTATCAGACCGACCAGCAGACGCTGATCCTGAACACTGCCACGGCGTACTTCAACGTGCTGAGCGCGATTGACGCACTCTCCTACACCGAAGCGCAGAAACAGGCGATTTACCGCCAGTTAGATCAAACCACCCAGCGTTTCAACGTGGGCCTGGTGGCGATCACCGACGTGCAGAACGCCCGTTCACAGTACGATACCGTGCTGGCTAACGAAGTGACCGCGCGTAACAACCTCGACAACGCGCTGGAATCCCTGCGTCAGGTCACCGGGAATTACTATCCTGAGCTGGCGTCGCTGAACGTGGACAGCTTCAAAACGGATAAACCGCAGGCCGTTAACGCCCTGCTGAAAGAGGCGGAAAACCGCAACCTGAGTTTGCTGCAGGCGCGTCTGAGCCAGGACCTGGCCCGCGAGCAAATTCGTCAGGCGCAGGACGGCCATCTGCCAACCCTGAGCCTGAGCGCGTCTACCGGTGTCTCTGATACGACCTACAGCGGCTCTAAAACCAATACGTCCCAGTATGACGACAGCAATATGGGTCAGAACAAAGTAGGTCTGAGCTTCTCCCTGCCGCTGTACCAGGGCGGCCAGGTCAACTCTCAGGTGAAACAGGCACAGTACAACTTTGTTGGTGCGAGCGAGCAGCTGGAAAGCGCCCACCGCAACGTGGTGCAGACCGTACGTTCCTCCTTTAACAACGTGAACGCCTCGATCAGCAGCATCAACGCCTATAAACAGGCCGTTGTGTCTGCACAGAGCTCTCTGGATGCGATGGAAGCGGGCTACTCGGTCGGTACACGTACTATCGTGGACGTGCTCGACGCGACCACCACGCTGTACAACGCGAAACAGCAGCTCTCAAGCGCGCGTTACCAGTACCTGATTAACCAGCTGAACATCAAACAGGCTTTGGGTACGCTGAACGAGCAAGATCTGCAGATGCTGAACAGCGCGCTGGGCAAACCGGTCTCCACCTCTCCGGACAGCGTTGCACCGGAGAACCCGGAGCAGGTTGCCGCGGTTGATAACTTCAACGCTAACAGCAACACCCCTGCGGCACAGCCGGCCGCTGCGCGTACCACTACATCCGCCAGCAAAGGCAATAATCCGTTCCGTAACTAAGAGTGTCATCAGGTCCACTGCGGCCTGATGCCCTCGCCCCGCCCTCTCCCACAGGGAGAGGGCGCATCTGAATCACATCCGAACGTAAGCCAACGTAAAGATCCCCCTGATTCCGCCCCTCTTCGCTTCATTTTCAACCACTCATCCTCTATCCTGAGCGTTATTACCACTGGGTCCTGGAAGACAAACATGAAACGGACAAAATTTATAAATCACGCTTCGTTCCGTAAGAGCTGGAACGCGCGTCACCTCACCCCTGTTGCGCTGGCGGTCACGGCTGTCTTTATGCTGGCAGGCTGTGAGAAAAATGACGAAACGGTTTCGCTGTATCAAAACGCGGACGACTGCTCCGCCGCAACCGGCAAAGCCGCTGAATGTAAAACGGCTTACACCAGCGCGCTGAAAGAAGCGGAACGCACCGCGCCGAAATATGCCTCACGCGAAGACTGCGTGGCGGAGTTTGGTGAAGGTCAGTGCCAGCAGGCACCGGCTCAGGCAGGCACCGCACCTGAAAATCAGGCGCAGGCGCAGTCCAGCGGCAGCTTCTGGATGCCGCTGATGGCAGGCTACATGATGGGTCGCCTGATGGGCGGCGGTGCGGGCTACCAGCAGCAGCCGCTGTTTAGCTCGAAAAACCCGGCCAGCCCGGCTTACGGTCAATATACCGATGCCAGCGGCAAAGGCTACGGCGCAGCGACCCCTGGCCGCACCGTGACCGTACCGAAAACGGCGATGGCGCCGAAGCCTGCGACGACCAGCACCATCACCCGCGGCGGGTTTGGTGAATCTGTGGCGAAGCAGACCAGCATGCAGCGCAGTGCGACAGGCACCTCCTCTACTCGCTCAATGGGCGGCTAATCATGGAACGAGTCAGTATCACCGAGCGCCCGGACTGGCGCGAAAAAGCCACCGAGTACGGTTTTAACTTCCACACCATGTACGGCGAGCCGTACTGGTGTGAAGACGCCTATTACAAGCTCACGCTGGCCCAGGTGGAAAAATTAGAAGAGGTGACGGCCGAGCTGCACCAGATGTGCCTGAAGGTCGTGGAAAAGGTCATCGACAGCGACGAGCTGATGGCAAAGTTCCGCATTCCGAAGCACACCTGGGGCTTTGTGCGCCAGTCGTGGAAAACGAATCAACCTTCGCTTTACTCTCGCCTGGATCTGGCGTGGGACGGCAAAGGCGAGCCTAAGCTGCTGGAAAACAACGCCGATACGCCAACCTCTCTGTATGAAGCGGCGTTCTTCCAGTGGATCTGGCTGGAAGACCAGGCCAATGCCGGAAACCTGCCGGAAGGCAGCGACCAGTTTAACAGCCTGCAGGAAAAGCTGATTGAGCGTTTTGCCGAACTGCGCGAACAGCATGGCTTTAACCTGCTCCATCTCGCCTGCTGCCGCGACACGGAAGAAGACCGTGGCACGGTTCAGTATCTGCAGGACTGCGCCGCCGAAGCGGAAGTGGCGACCGAGTTCCTCTATATCGAGGATATCGGCCTGGGTGAAAAAGGTCAGTTTACGGATATGCAGGACCAGGTGATCAGCAACCTGTTCAAGCTATACCCGTGGGAATACATGCTGCGCGAGATGTTTTCCACCAAGCTGGAAGATGCTGGCGTGCGCTGGCTGGAGCCGGCATGGAAGAGCATCATCTCTAACAAAGCCCTTCTGCCGATGCTCTGGGAGATGTTCCCGAACCACCCGAACCTGCTGCCAGCCTATTTTGCGGAAGATGATTACCCGCAAATGGAGAAATACGTCGTTAAGCCGATCTTCTCCCGCGAAGGGGCAAACGTCTCGATTATCGAAAACGGCAAGACGCTGGAAGCGGTTGAAGGGCCATACGGCGAAGAAGGGATGATCGTCCAGGAGTTCTGGCAGCTGCCGAAATTTGGCGACAGCTATACCCTGATTGGCAGCTGGCTCATTAACGATCTGCCGGTCGGGATTGGCATTCGCGAAGATCGCGCGCTGATCACGCAGGATCTGTCTCGGTTTTATCCGCACATTTTTGTCGAATAGGCCGCAGCCTGATGCCCTCACCCCGCCCTTCTCCCACAGGGAGAGGGTGCAAAAACTAAAAACGGCAACCTGAGGTTGCCGTTTTGCTTTTATTATCCCACCTGCACCGACAGCATACTCAGACTCCCCATCTCGATACCGTCGACCGGGATCGTCACCGGTTCCTGACCATCCCACGCGCCAAGAACGTACAGCAGCGGCAGGAAGTGTTCCGGCGTCGGGTTAGAGAGCGAACCGCCATCATGATCCAGATAGTTCGCCAGCGGATGCTCCTCAGCCGGGCCTTGCCAGGTCAGGTTCGCTTTGACGTAGTCGTTAAAAGAGGTTGCCCACGGGTACGGTGTGTTCTCACCGTGCCAGCGTGCGGTACGCAGGTTATGCACAACGTTGCCGCTCGCCACCAGCATGATGCCTTCATCACGCAGGGTTGCCAGCTTACGCCCCATCTCAAGATGCCAGGCCGCAGGTTTAGTGCTGTCGATGCTCAACTGCACCATCGGGATATCCGCGTCAGGATACATTTTAATCAGCACGCCCCAGGAACCATGGTCAAAGCCCCAGGCTTCTTTATCCAGCGTCACAGGGACAGGTGCCAGCAACTCTACCAGCTTTTGCGCCAACTCAGGCGAGCCGGGGGCCGGATAATGCGTGTCGTACAGCGCCTGCGGGAAGCCGCCAAAATCATGAATGGTTTTTGGCGCTTCCATGGCGGTCACGCCTGTCCCACGGGTAAACCAGTGCGCAGACACCACCACGATCGCTTTCGGACGCGGCAACGTCTCGCCCAGATGATGCCAGGCGCGGGTATAGACGTTGTCTTCCAGAACGTTCATTGGGCTACCGTGGCCTAAAAACAGGGCTGGCATACGGGAAGAAGTCATGGTGATATCCTTACAGAAGGTGTCAATTTAATGGTGCTACATTACGCGCAATCCGGCAAAGATGAACGCAGATAAGCGTGAAGATCATCATCAGGAAATTTGAATGTAAGGAATGTGTAAAGCCGGGTTTTAACCCTCGCTTTGCCAGAAATGAATCATTTATATTAATGAGAATCATTATCAAAAGGAGCAATGCATGTCAGTCCCCCTGATCCTGACCATACTGGCGGGCGCCGCGACCTTCATCGGTGCGCTCCTCGGCGTGCTCGGCCAAAAGCCCTCTAACCGCGTACTGGCCTTCTCACTGGGCTTTGCTGCCGGGATCATGCTGCTGATCTCCCTGATGGAGATGCTGCCTGCCGCGTTGGGCACAGAAGGCATGTCTCCGCTGCTGGGCTACGGCATGTTTGTCTTTGGCCTGCTGGGATACTTTGCCCTCGATCGGATGCTACCGCACGCGCATCCGCAGGATTTAATGCAGAAAAACGTGACGCCTATGCCGCGCAATATCAAGCGTACCGCCGTGCTGTTAACGCTTGGCATCAGCCTGCACAACTTCCCTGAAGGGGTCGCTACCTACGTGACGGCCAGCAGCAATCTTGAGATGGGCTTTGGCATCGCGCTGGCGGTCGCCTTACACAATATTCCTGAAGGACTGGCCGTCGCCGGACCCGTGTATGCCGCAACGGGATCGAAACGCACAGCGGTGTTCTGGGCGGGCATTTCCGGGATGGCCGAAATCCTTGGCGGCGTACTGGCCTGGCTGATCCTTGGTAGCCTGGTCTCTTCGGTAGTCATGGCGGCGATTATGGCCGCGGTAGCCGGGATCATGGTTGCGCTTTCGGTGGATGAACTGATGCCGCTGGCGAAGGAGATCGATCCTAACAACAACCCCAGCTATGGCGTGCTGTGCGGAATGTCGGTGATGGGATTAAGTCTGGTTCTGCTGCAGACCGCAGGAATCGGGTAAAAAACGCCGGGACTTCCCGGCGTTTTTATTTTCAGCTGGCTTTGCGCTCGTGCGCCTGGCGATACTCAACCAGATCTTCAATCGTGACCACCGGCATGTTGTGCAGGCGGGCAAAGGTGATGCACTCCGGCGCGCGCGCCATGGTGCCATCATCGTTGGTCAGTTCGCATAGCACGCCAGCAGGTTTGAAGCCAGCCAGAGTCACCAGGTCGATCGTCGCTTCGGTATGACCACCGCGGGTCAACACGCCGCCCGCCTGCGCACGCAGTGGGAAGACGTGGCCAGGACGGTGCAGATCGGATGGTTTCGCACCATCAGCAATCGCTGCACGTACGGTGGTCAGACGGTCAGCCGCAGACACACCGGTGGTCACACCATGCGCTGCTTCAATGGTCACGGTAAAACCGGTACCAAAGGCGCTGGTGTTGTTTTCGACCATCATCGGCAGATCGAGCTGCTTACGACGATCTTCATTAATACACAGGCATACGATGCCGCTGCCGTGACGGATGGTCAGCGCCATCTGTTCAACGGTCATGTTTTCGGCGGCGAAAATCATGTCGCCTTCGTTTTCACGGTTTTCATCGTCAAGCACCATCACACCGCGGCCTTCGCGCAGTGCATCCAGTGCATGTTCAACACGTTGAGTTGAAGTGCCAAAAGAGGAAAGTAGCGTCTGATTCATGGTAAAAAAACCTCATTAACATTATGGTTACCAGAATCAGGGCAGTCTTAGGAGCGCCGTATAAGCGGCAAAAAGATAACGTGAGCGGGCCCATGCCCGACTTGATCGTTACTCTCTCCCATCCGGACTCTAACCGTCGGCCCCGGAATTACACCGGATCTGCTGACCTTTGAGTATTCACCCAAAGCGCTCGCGGGCTTTCAGCGTCACGCTGATTTACCGCCGGTGGGGAATTTCGCCCCGCCCTGAGAATAAGCGAGATAACTATAACGCTATTGATTATCCTGGGCAATGCATAAGCATCAAACAATTTTGTTTACCCCGGGCATGACGCGCTACAATGGACACTAACACTTTTCCATCAAGGGAAACGCCAATGATTGACCCGAAAAAAATTGAGCAGATCGCGCGTCAGGTTCATGAATCTATGCCAAAAGGCATTCGTGAATTTGGTGATGACGTAGAAAAGAAAATCCGCCAGACGCTGCAGGCGCAGTTGGTTCGCCTTGATTTAGTCAGCCGCGAAGAGTTTGACGTGCAGACCCAGGTTCTGCTGCGCACCCGCGAGAAGCTGGCGCTGCTGGAACAGCGTCTGACCGAGCTGGAAAACCGCAATGCGCCGGAAGAAGTGAAGCCGGCACCGGCTATTCCACCGGTGGACGACCAGGAGTAAGTGCTGGTTGTATCGCCCGGTGGCGCTTCGCTTACCGGGCCTACATATACTACGCGTAGGTCGGGTAAGGCGCAGCCGCCACCCGACATAAAAAACGGGCCAACTGGCCCGTTTTTTTACTGACTGTCCTTCTGGATCTTCTTGATGATGTTGGTGGTTGAGCACCCGTCCTCAAAGTTGAGCACCATCACCTCGCCGCCGTTCGCCCAGACCTCTTCACTACCCGCGATTTGCTCCGGTTTGTAATCCCCGCCCTTGACCAACAGATCCGGCAGAATACCGGCAATCAGGCGCTGCGGGGTATCTTCTTCAAACGACACCACCCAGTCCACGGCTTCCAGCGCGCCGAGTACAATCATGCGCTGCTCGAGCGGGTTCACCGGACGCGTTTCCCCCTTCAGGCGCTTCGTCGATGCATCGCTGTTAACCGCCACAATCAGGCGATCGCCCAGCTTGCGCGCGTTCGCCAGATACGAAACGTGGCCCGCGTGCAGAATGTCGAACACGCCGTTGGTCATCACCACTTTTTCACCACGCTTGCGCGCGGCGGCGACGGCCACCTTCAGCTCGTCTTCGGTCATGACGCCAAAACCGGTATCCGCACGACCGCGCACCGCGTTTTCCAGCTCGATTGGCGAAACGGTTGAGGTCCCGAGCTTACCGACGACCACGCCCGCCGCGGCGTTAGCGAAGTAGCACGCCTCTTCCAGCGAGTTTCCTGCTGCCAGCGTCGCCGCCAGCACGCCGATCACCGTATCACCGGCACCGGTCACATCGTACACTTCCTGCGCCTGGGTTGGCATATGCAGCGGCGCTTTGCCCGGCTGCAGCAGCGTCATCCCCTGCTCGGAGCGGGTGACCAGCAGCGCGGACAGCTCAAAGTCAGCAATGATCTTCATGCCGCGCTCAACCAGCTCTTCCTCGGTTTTGCACTTGCCCGCCACCGCTTCAAACTCGGAGAGGTTTGGCGTTAGCAGGGTTGCGCCGCGATAGCGCTCAAAATCGGTCCCTTTCGGGTCGATCAGCACCGGCACGTTGGCTTTACGCGCCAGCTGAATCATCGTCTTCACGCTCGCCAGCGCGCCTTTGGCGTAGTCGGACAGCACCAGCGCGCCGATATTGCCCAGCGCCTGGTTGATACGCTCGTGCAGCGGCTCAGGATCAACGCCTTCGAACCCTTCTTCAAAGTCGAGGCGGATCAGCTGCTGGTTGCGCGACAGCACGCGCAGCTTGGTGATGGTCGGGTGGGTCGGAACAGAGACGAAGTCGCACTTCACGTTCACGTCCGCCAGCGACTTGCTCAGCGCGCGCGCCGCATCGTCGATGCCGGTCAGGCCCACCAGACGCGACTGCGCGCCCAGAGAGGCAATGTTCATCGCCACGTTTGCCGCGCCGCCGGGACGCTCTTCAATGGTGTCGACCTTAACCACCGGTACCGGTGCTTCCGGAGAGATGCGGCTGGTAGGCCCATACCAGTAGCGATCCAGCATCACATCCCCAACAACCATTACCCCAGCACGTTCAAACTCTGGCAGTGTTACTTTCATTCCTGACTCCAGAAAGATTCACAATTTGCGCGCGATAATATCACACTTGATTTGTTACGCACGGTTCCACCAGCCACTTCTGCCAGCTGGCCGTTACCTGAGCACGTTCATGAGCAAAACAGTCCAGCGCCACGTGCCCCGGCTGCTCCTGCAACGCCAGGTGATGAAGCTCATCGCGAAGCGTCGTATAGGCGCGGGTTAAGGCCTGCGCCTCCTGCTCGTCCATGATGTCGTTTTGCGCCAGCAGCTCCAGAATGCGCACGTTATCGGACCAGCGCGTCAGCTTCGGCTTGTCGTGGGCGTGTAGCAGCACCAGATACTGGGTAATGAACTCAATATCGGTAATCCCGCCCTCGTCGGCTTTAATATCAAAGCGATCGCGGTGTTTATTGCCGAGATGCGCGCGCATTTTCTCACGCATTTCCCGCACTTCCGTTTGCAGCGTGCTGCCATCACGCACGGTGGTCATAACCTCCTTACGGATGACGTCAAACTGCGTTTTGAGCTGCGGATCGCCATACACCACGCGAGCGCGCACCAGCGCCTGATGCTCCCACGTCCAGGCTTCATTCTTCTGGTAATCGGCGAAGGACTCCGTCGAGGTCACCAGCATGCCCGCCGCGCCGGACGGACGCAGACGGGCATCCACTTCATACAAAATGCCCGACGAGGTGCGGGTGCTGAACAGGTGCATGATGCGCTGCGCCAGGCGCAGGTAGAACTGACGCCCGTCAATTTCACGCTCGCCGTCGGTCATTACGTCAACCGGGCAGTCGTGCAGGAAGATTAAATCCAGATCGGAGCTATAGCCCAGCTCCCAGCCGCCAAGCTTGCCGTACCCCACAACCGCGAATCCGCGTCCTTCACGTTCGGCCAAGTGTTTCGGCTGGCCGTAGCGCGCCACCATCTGCACCCACGCCTGTTGGACCACCGCGTCGATGATCGCCTCCGCGAGCCAGGTTAAGTGATCGCTCACTTTCATCACCGGCAGCGTTCCGGCGATGTCCGCCGCCGCCACGCGCAGCATCTGAGCCTGCTTAAACTGGCGCAGCGCCTCCAGCTGTTGCTCTTCGTCCTCTTCCGGCACGCGCAGCAGATACTGACGCAGCTCGTCCCGGTAGGCATCCGTCGCCGTGGGCTGATACAGCGTGTTCGGATCGAGCAGCTCGTCCAGCAGCAGCGGGTAACGCGCCAGCTTGTTGGCCACCATCGGCGAGGCGGCGCAGAGCGTAATCAGGTGCTTGAGTGCCCCCGGAAACTCGCTCAGGAGCTCCAGATAGGTGGTACGCGTGATAATCCCGCTCAGCAGCGGCATCATGCGCGACAGCGGCACCGGCGCGTCCGCCCGCGAGCAGACCTCGCTCAGAAGGTGCGGCATCAGGTGATCCAGCACCTGACGGCCGCGCGGGCCGATGGCGCGTTTGTTCAGCTCAAGACGGAAATCCGCGATCAGCGCCACCACGCGATGGCGCGCGTCGTCGGTTAAGTGCGTCAGCACCGGCGTGGTGTCATCTTCCTGGAGCGCGTCCTGCCACAGCTCGCGCCAGTGCTCGGAAAGCGCATCGTCCTGCGATTCGCTTTCGTCATCACCGATCAGCTCGTTAAAGATGCGGCGCACGCCTGCCATATGGGCATCCAGCCGTTCGGTCAGCGTTGACCAGTCATCCACGCGCATCCCCCAGGCCAGACGCGCCCGGTTAAGGTCATCCCCCGGCAGGGTCTGGGTCTGTTCGTCATTGATGCTTTGCAGCAGGTTTTCCAGACGGCGCAGGAACAGGTAGGCCTCGCGCAGGGTTTGCGCATCGCCGTCCGGCAGCAGGTGCAGCTGCTCGATGGCGCTCAGCGTCGGCAGCAGCGAGCGGGACTGCAGGGACGGCTCACGGCCGCCGCGAATAAGCTGGAAGACCTGGACGATAAATTCAATTTCGCGAATACCGCCCGCGCCGAGCTTGATGTTGTCCTTCAGACCACGACGGCGCACCTCACGGGCGATCATCCCTTTCATATTACGCAGGGACTGGATCACGCTGAAGTCGATATAGCGACGGAACACGAACGGGCGCAGCATGGCGCGCAGCTCGTTGGCGTAAGCGTCGTCGCTGTCGCCCATGATCCGCGCTTTAACCATCGCATAACGCTCCCAGTCGCGCCCCTGCTCCTGGTAGTAATCCTCCAGCGCGGCAAAGCTCAGCACCAGCGGTCCGCTGTCGCCAAACGGGCGCAGGCGCATGTCCACGCGGTAAACAAAACCGTCCTGCGTGGGCTGGTCCAGCGCCTTAATCAGACGCTGGCCGAGGCGGGTAAAGAACTGTGCGTTGTCGAGCTCGCGACGGCCGCCGCGCGTGGAGCCGTTCTCGGGCCAGGCAAAAATCAGGTCGATGTCGGAGGAGAAGTTCAGCTCGCAGCCGCCCAGCTTGCCCATCCCCAGAATCAGCAGCGGCTGAGGAGCCCCTTCCTCGCTGCACGGCGTGCCCCACTCTTTACAGCAGGCGGCGTAGAGCCAGTCGCGCGCGGCGACAATCAGCGTTTGCGCCAGCTCGCTTAACTGCTGCAGCGTGCTCTCTTCACTCACCTGCTCCAGCGCCTGAGCCCAGGCAATGCGCACCATCACCCGACGGCGGAACTGGCGCAGGACGCGCATCAGCGTGGCTTCATCCGCAACGTCTTCGAGTGCGGTTTGCAGCCAGCCGGCATAATGCCGCCACTCGTCCGCCTGCGGCGGCGCGTTCTCAAGCTCCGCAAGCCAGTCCGGGTTGGCGGTGATACTTTCCTGCACAAAATCACTGAAGGCGAGCACGCTCTTTGCCTGCTCGCTTAACGATGACGCCGGTAATGACTCAGGCAGACGTTCGCAAACGGTCTGCCACTGCTGCTGTAACGGTGAAGAAAGCGGCATTATAGGGGTTCCTTGCCAGAGTTAACGTTTTCCGCTGTGCAGCCAGAACGGCTCCTGCGAAATGGCCTCGTTACGGAAATGCTCTATCTCGATATGCTGACGGGTTTCAATGGCATGCTTCAGCCCCTGCCAGTTTTCCAGCCACGCCTGCTCCTTTGGACCATCGTAGGCACCGGAAAGGAGCAGCATGCTGTCGATGTTGCGCGAAAGACGGGGAAGCTGATCGCCATACTTATCGCCGAGCGGATACGCAAAGGTGCTCTTCAGTTCGGCCGCATGACGGGAAAGATGAATATCTGCGAAACGCTTAAAGTTTTCCGCGATTTTGGCCTCCGCTTTCGCATCCAGGAAGGCGCGCCAGCCGCGCGTCACCAGAAACTCGGTCAGCGCCAGTTTTGCCGAAGCGGCCTGCGGGCTGTAAATCGCCGTTTGCGCCGAGACGTCCGAGAGCATTAGCGTTTCGGTTTGCGTCAGCAGATCGCGTAAGTGAGCGCTCGCTTTGCGAGGAACGATACCGCCGAACAGCGCCAGGGTATGGCGCACCAGGGCAATCGCCGCCAGCACGTGGGATTTCGCGTTTTTCACATTTCGCACCCACAGCTCTTCATGGTACTGCCACTGAGAAAGCGCCAGCTCCAGCGCGGCTTCCAGGCCCTGCTCAACGCTGGCTTTCGGCGCAACGAGCAGGATGGTCGTCTCTCTCAGCACGCGCGGCGCATTTCCGGCGGCCAGATGGTAACCCCGCGCGGCTTTACTCAGGCTTCCCTGACGCAGTCCGGACTGGTTCACCAGCCTGCGCGCCAGCTTCAGCACGTCATTTGCGTCCCCTTCCAGCAGCTCAAGCTCGAGTTCGCAAATCGGCTCCTGGAAATCACCCGCCTTCACGTCCCCCAGATCGAGGGCGATTTCGATGCGGCTTTTGCCTTCCGTCACCAGCCATTTCTCGCGCCAGAAATCGGTGCTGAACAGCGGCTGCACCTGTTCCGCCAGCGTGGAAGGCAGCTCGCCATCTGGCCAGACTTCCGCCGGGAAACGTTCCAGCTCAAGTTCCGGCTTGCTGATGTCGATATTGTATTCCGGGCGCTGATGTAAACCGCCGACCACGCGGCCGGCAATTTTCATCGTCATCTCGTAGCGCCCGCTCGCGCCGCGGATGCGCAGCCCCATATCATGGCGGCGCAGCCAGCTGTCTGGCGTTTCATAATAGATATTAAGCAGTTGTACCGGTGCATGGTGTTCGCCGGAAAGCGTATGCAGATGCTGGCGGAGTGCGTCAACGCTGTCTTTTTCGACGATAAACTTTAATTCGATTTCTTGTGCCATAGCCTTGTACTTTTGCGGGCGTCACAGACGCGTCAATGAGGGCGAACTTCCTCGCCATTTGTTTGTCAGTACATAGTATTTTGCGCCAAATTGCCATGCAATGAGCAATTTGTCGGGCGTAAATGTATAGAGTCGTGACACAGATGATTCTGATTGCTGACGAATGCTTTGCGTAGAGACACTGTTGCCACTACTATCGTTCCACTATTTATGAAAATAACGACTAATGATGCTTAAATTACGCCTGATTGGACTTACTTTACTCGCTTTTAGCGCCGCAACCGCAGTGCACGCTGAAGAGAAGCGTTACGTTTCTGACGAACTGAACACCTGGGTACGCAGTGGCCCCGGAGATAATTATCGCCTCGTGGGCACGGTGAATGCCGGCGAGGAAGTCACCCTGTTACAGACCAACGCGGACACCAATTACGGTCAGGTTCGCGACAGTACCGGCCGCACTTCCTGGATCCCGCTGAAAGAGCTGAGCACCGTGCCAAGCCTGCGCACGCGCGTTCCCGATCTGGAAAACCAGGTGAAGACCCTGACCGATAAGCTGAACAACATCGACGGCACCTGGAACCAGCGCACCGCTGAAATGCAGCAGAAAGTGGCGCAAAGCGACGGTGTGATTAACGGTCTGAAAGAAGAGAACCAGAAACTGAAAAACGAGCTGATTGTCGCGCAGAAAAAGGTGAATGCCGCCAATCTGCAGCTCGACGACAAACAGCGCACCATCATCATGCAGTGGTTTATGTATGGTGGCGGCGTGCTGGGCGTGGGTCTGGTGCTGGGTCTGGTGTTGCCGCATCTGATCCCAAGCCGCAAGCGTAAAGACCGCTGGATGAACTAATTCGTCTTCTCTGCCAGACTTACGTATCATTCTGGAAAAGAGAAAACGGGAGAGTTGGGCGTGAAGAGTTATCTTGTCGGTGGTGCGGTACGTGATGCGTTGTTAGGTCTGCCGGTCAAAGATAAAGACTGGGTGGTGGTTGGCGCCACCCCTGAAGAGATGCTCGACGCGGGCTACCAGCAGGTAGGCCGCGATTTTCCCGTGTTCCTGCACCCGAAAAGCCGTGAAGAGTATGCCCTGGCGCGTACTGAGCGGAAATCGGGCTCGGGCTATACGGGCTTTACCTGCTATGCCGCGCCGGACGTGACGCTGGAGCAAGATCTCCTGCGCCGCGATCTCACCATCAACGCGCTGGCGCAGGACGAGGACGGGCAGATCGTTGACGCCTATGGCGGTCAGGACGATCTGCGCAACCGCCTTTTGCGTCACGTCTCCCCGGCGTTTTCAGAAGATCCGCTCCGCGTGCTCCGCGTGGCGCGCTTTGCCGCGCGTTACGCCCATCTCAGTTTCCGTATTGCCGATGAAACAATGGCGCTGATGACCGCCATGACCGAGGCGGGCGAGCTTGAACACCTGACGCCAGAGCGCGTCTGGAAAGAGACGGAAAATGCCCTCACCACGCGCAACCCGCAGGTCTTTTTCCAGGTCCTGCGCGACTGCGGCGCGCTGAAGGTGCTGTTCCCGGAAATAGACGCGCTGTTTGGCGTACCTGCCCCGGCAAAATGGCACCCGGAAATTGATACCGGCGTACACACGCTGATGACCCTGAGCATGGCCGCCATGCTCAGCCCTGACGTGGACGTGCGCTTTTCCACCCTGTGCCACGATCTCGGCAAAGGCCTAACGCCAAAAGAATTCTGGCCTCGCCACCACGGGCACGGCCCGGCAGGGGTGAAGCTGGTCGAGGGGCTGTGCCAGCGTCTGCGCGTGCCGAACGAGATCCGCGATCTGGCGAAACTGGTGGCCGAGTTCCACGATCTGATCCACACCTTCCCGATCCTGAAGCCGGCCACCATCGTTAAGCTTTTCGATAACATCGACGCCTGGCGCAAACCCCAGCGCGTAGAGCAAATCGCGCTCACCAGCGAAGCTGACGTGCGCGGTCGAACCGGGTTTGAAGCGTGCGATTACCCGCAGGGACGTTTACTGCGTAAAGCCTGGGATGTAGCGAAAGCGGTGCCCACGAAGGACGTTGTCGAAGCGGGATTCAAAGGGCCGGAAATTCGCGAAGAGCTCACGAAACGGCGAATTCAGGCGGTGTCGGACTGGAAGGAAAAGCATTGCCCTCAGCCGAAAGACTGAGGGCCATCGGTCAGAAGAAGACCACGTACACCGCAGCCGCCACGATAAAGCGATAGATCGCGAACGGAATAAACGAGATACGCTTAATCAGCTGCAGGAAGGTTTTAATGGCAATCAGCGCCACGATAAAGGCGGTGATGAAGCCAACGGCGAACATCGGAATGTCGCCCGTGGTAAGGAAACCAATGCTTTTATAGAGGTCAAGCGCGGTGGCGCCCATCATCATCGGCACCGCCAGCAGGAACGAGAACTCTGACGCGGCGTAACGGCTTACGCCCATCAGCATCCCGCCGGAGATGGTAGCGCCTGAACGCGAGAAGCCCGGCCACAGCGCCAGACACTGGAAGCAGCCAATGATAAACGCCTGACGATACGTCATATCGTCCAGGCCTTCCGCGCGCGGCGTTTTTGGCTTCAGCACTTCCGCTGCGATCAGCAGGAAGCCACCTACCACCAGCGCGTACATCACGTTAATCGGGTTAAACAGCGATTTGATGGCGTCGTGGAACACCAGGCCCAGCACCACCGCAGGGATCATCCCGAGCAGAATATGGATCAGCGACAGGCGACCTTTACCGGCCCCCTCGTGCTGAGGCGGACGACCAAAATGGATGCCGATCAGGCCAAACAGGCGACGCCAGAACATCACGACCACCGCCAGAATAGACCCCAGCTGGATCACCACTTCAAACGTTTTTGCGGTATCGCCTTCAAAGCCCAGCAGATGGCCAACGATAATCATATGGCCCGTACTGGAGACCGGCAAAAACTCCGTCAATCCTTCGACCACACCCAGTATTGCCGCCACCAGCAGCGAGTGCATATCGCTCATCTATAAACCCCTAAAAAGATATAAAAAAACGGTGTCCCATATGGACAACCGATAAGATACAGTCTTGAGACCGGTATAACCTAAAATGGTTTAGCAATTATGACGTTAAATCTTTCCTTTCAGATTTGTGCCACGCTCAATGATGACGCCTACGTTGGCGGCGCGCGCCACCGCTCCCGGCTTGCTAAGCTTGATGCGCACCCACGGTGAGTTGAATTTTTTCAACAGCAATTCTGCGACTTCTTCCGCCACCCGTTCGACCAGCGCAAAACGTTGCCCTTCAACGTGGGCGATGACCGTTTCACTGATATCGGCATAGCTCAGACAGTCGTTCACGTCATCGCTTTTTGCCGATTTGCGGTTATCCCATCCCATTTCGATATCGAACACCAGTTTCTGCTCGATGGTCTGTTCCCAGTCGTAAACACCAATTGTGGTGATTACCGAAAGTTGCTCTATAAATACAATATCCATCACGACCTGCCTGCTTTTTGGCTAAACCGGATACCACTTCCGGCGAATTATGCGTATTATCCACAGATGCTGAGAATACAGATACATTTTCAAAACGGAACAGCGTTATGAGTGCAATCGCGCCTGGAATGATCCTCCTCGCCTATCTTTGCGGCTCAATCTCCAGCGCCATTCTGGTCTGCCGCATTGCCGGGTTACCTGACCCGCGTGAAAATGGTTCCGGGAATCCGGGGGCGACCAACGTACTACGAATTGGCGGCAAGGGAGCAGCCGTAGCGGTTTTGATTTTTGATGTACTGAAAGGGATGCTGCCCGTCTGGGGCGCCTATGCGCTGGGCGTTACGCCTTTCTGGCTCGGGCTCATTGCTATTGCCGCCTGCGTCGGTCACATCTGGCCCGTATTCTTCGGCTTCAAAGGCGGAAAAGGCGTTGCGACGGCCTTCGGTGCGATTGCACCTATCGGCTGGGACTTAACCGGCGTCATGGCCGGGACCTGGCTTCTGACCATTCTTCTGAGCGGCTATTCGTCGCTGGGCGCTATCGTCAGCGCGCTGATCGCCCCGTTCTACGTGTGGTGGTTCAAACCCCAGTTCACCTTCCCGGTGTCGATGCTCTCCTGTCTTATCCTGCTGCGTCATCACGACAATATCCAGCGCCTGTGGCGTCGTCAGGAGACCAAAATCTGGACGAAGCTCAAGAGAAAGAAAAAAGACGCTCCGAAGGGTTAGTTATGCCTTATAGCCAAATGTGATTTTGGTCACCTTCTGCCTGTGGTAACTGTTAGGGACACAACACAACCACATAAGAAGAAAATGGCTGAAATCACAGAATCAACTCCCCTTTCAACGACAGGTAATCCTCCTGATGGCGACATCCAGTGGGTGCGCAGCGCATCGGATGTATCACGCCTCGTTAATGACGGTTCTCAGGGCCGGGCAAATGCCCGTATCGTGGTCGGTATCGCTTTGGGCGGCATTTTCCTTGATGCCTACGATCTGGGCGCGCTGGCGTTTGGCATTAAAGACATCACCCGCGAATTTAGCCTGACGCCCGCCGGTACCGGCATGGTGGCCTCGGCGATTACCTTTGGCGCTATCGTCGGGGCGCTGCTCGGCGGCTATCTCACGGATAAAATCGGGCGCTACCGCGTTTTTATGGCTGATATGGTGTTCTTCGTGGTGGCAGCGATCGCCTGTGCGCTGGCCCCGAACGAATATGTGCTCGCGGGCGCCCGCTTTGTGATGGGGCTGGGGGTTGGGATCGACCTTCCCGTGGCGATGGCGTTTTTAAGCGAGTTCGCCAGGCTAAAAGGACCCGGAAATAAGGCCTCCAGCGTCGCGATGTGGTGCCCCACCTGGTATGCCGCCATCAGTATCTCCTACCTGCTGGTGCTTTTCTTCTACGCCGTGCTGCCGGAGAGCCACAGCGACTGGCTGTGGCGTTTGATTCTCGGCTTTGGCGCGGTGCCCGCGCTGGTGATTATCGCCATCCGCAGCCGCTATATGAGCGAATCTCCGGTCTGGGCGGCGAATCAGGGCAACCTGAAAGAGGCAGCGTCCATTTTGCGGCAGTCGTACAACATCAACGCCCACGTACCGCAGGACGCGCTCGGCCAGCCCGCACCCGTCGTGAATAAAGCGAAATGGTCAAATTATCTGAACCTGTTCCGCGGCATCTACTTGCGTCGCACGACGCTCGCCACGCTGCTTTCCGTGGTCTCGTCATTTGCCTATAACGCCGTGGCGTTTGGCCTGCCGGTGATCATCTCCAGCTTCTTCGTCCAGTCGATGCTCACCACCATTCTCATTTCTCTGGCGCTTAACCTGCTGTTTGCCTTCGTCGGCGGACTGCTGGCGGTACGCTACGTGCCGCGCTTCGGCGCCTGGCGGATGTCGCTGGCGGGTTATGCCTGCCAGCTTGTCGCATTGCTTGGCCTGGCGCTGATTGGCCGACCGGAAGGTGCCTCTGAAGGCGTGCTTGCCGTAGCCATGCTGGCGCTATTCCTGTTCGGTCAGGGCTTCGGCCCGGGCGCGCATACCATGACGTTTGCCTCGCTGAGCTACCCGACCTCGCTGCGCGGCGTGGGCGTGGGTCTCAACCAGACGCTGATGCGCAGCAGTTCGACGCTCTCACTGTTCCTGTTCCCGCTGCTGGTCGCCTCGCTGGATACCGCCGTGTTCTGGGTGATTGCGCTGGCGCCGTTTATCGGCCTGGCGTCGCTGCTGGCGATCCGCTGGGAACCGTCCGGATATGATGTGGATGCAGAGGACTATCGGTAACGACACATTACTTCGGTGGGTTCAACCCACCGAAGGGTTATTACAAATCGTCGAGCAGCGTTCGGGAGAGTTTTTTTAGCGTCTCAAGCTCATCGTCATTCATCCTCATGCTGCAGCGAATCTGATCCGGCAATGCCATCACCCGTTTCTTCAGGTCTTTGGCCTTGTCGGTCAGTACAACATTTTTCATCCTTTCATCACCCACAACCGCGATACGGTTGAGGAATCCTTTTGCCTCAAGCTTTTGTACAAGCGGGGTCAATGTGCCCGAATCAAAAAACGTCTTATCGCTGAGATCGCGAAGTGGGATGTTGTCTTTCTCATAAAGCGCCATCAAAACAACGAATTGCGGATAGGTCAGGTCCATCTCTTGCAGTAAGGGGCGATACTGGCGAACAAACGCGTTGGTGACCGAGTACAGCGAGAAGCAAAGTAAATCGTCTAGCGTTTTGTTTTCTTTCATTTTTCTATCAACTCCAAATCGGTTGCCTAAAAAAATTATAAATAATGTTTGACTAAAAGTATCTTGCGCGCAAGTATTACACCAACAACTAAGTAGCGCACTCTTTAGTTATCTCATCCGATCCAATACGCTTAAAGAGGCATTACCATGAAAACACTAACCGCCATCCTGATTTCTTCCGTCTTCGCGTCAGCCGCGGCATCCGCTCAAACCACCAATACCCCAACTCCGACCGCAGGCGTACAGGCATTTCTTAATGTTTTGAATTCCGGCAAGGGTAAGCCAATGGAACAGATGACCCCGCAGGAGGCCCGCCAGGTACTGATTGGTGCGCAGCAAGGCGCAAAACTTCCGCCCGCTCAGGTTTCTGAAAAAACGATCCAGGTAAATGGTCAGGCGATCAAACTGAAAATAGTGAAACCTGAAAACGCCAGCGGCACGCTCCCCGCCTTTATGTTCTTTCACGGCGGCGGTTGGGTGCTCGGTGACTTCCCTACCCACGAACGCTTAATCCGCGACCTTGTTCGCGCTTCGGGTGCCGCTGCGGTTTACGTCGATTACACCCCGTCACCTGAGGCCCATTTCCCGGTAGCAATTAATCAGGCCTATGAAGCGACAAAATGGGTAGCCGGGCACGGTCAGGAAATTGGCGTGGACGGTAGCCGTCTGGGTCTGGTGGGTAACAGCGTCGGCGGCAACATGGTGGCTTCGGTGGCGCTGCAGGCCAAACAGTTCAATGGGCCGAAGATTCGCTACAACGTCATGCTCTGGCCAGTTACCGATGCGAACTTTGATACTGCCTCGTATAACCAGTTCGAAAATGGCTATTTCCTGTCGAAAAACATGATGAAATGGTTCTGGGATAACTACACCACCAGCGCTGCCGATCGCAACAATATCCTTGCCTCTCCGCTTCGCGCCAGCACCGCGCAGTTGAAAGGCTTCCCCGAGACGCTGATCCAGACGGCGGAGCTGGACGTTCTGCGGGATGAAGGTGAAGCATTCGGGCGTAAACTGGATGCTGCTGGCGTCCCGGTGACCGTCACGCGCTATAACGGCATGATCCACGACTACGGCCTGCTTAACCCGCTGAGCCAGGAGCCAACGGTGAAAGTTGCGCTTGAGCAGGCAGGTGCAGCGTTGCATGAGCACCTGAAATAGTCTCGTCATTGCTTATACAGAGCACGGCCCAGGCCGTGCTTTTGTATTTCTCCTGCCCGCCCATCCATAAGCGACTCATATGACAGGCTTCATTTCCGCCAGGGCATACTGAAACGTATCCCGATGGTGTGGAAATGGATGCAGCATGTTAGCAGCTCAGGTCACTGATAATACGTATAAAGGCTGGCAGGCGTCGCTTGCCCTGCAGTTTTGTCACACCCCTGAGAAAACCCTCCTGTACTCCGCCCACCACGTCGGGCCGCTCACCGTTCAACGTCCGTTTTACCCCGAAGGCGAAACCTGCCACCTTTACCTGCTGCACCCGCCCGGCGGGATTGTGGGCGGCGATACGCTGGACATTTCCGTTCGGCTGGACGCCAAAAGCCACGCGCTCATCACCATGCCCGGGGCCAGCAAGTTCTATCGCAGCAGCGGCCCGCAGGCCCGTCTGAACCAGCATTTTTACCTCGCTGAAGATTCCACGCTGGAGTGGCTGCCGCAGGACACCATTATCTTTCCCGGCGCGAATGCCGCACTGCGCTCCGTTTTTCACCTGAAGGCCTCCAGCACGCTGCTGGCGTGGGAGCTGTACTGCCTGGGGCGCCCGGTGATTGGTGAGACCTTTAGCCACGGCACGCTGGAAAGCCGCCTTGAAATCTGGGTTGAAGACGAGCCGCGCCTGATTGAGCGTCAGCATCTTAGCGACGGCGATCTCACGCCCGTCGCCGGACATCCGTGGCTCGGCACGCTGCTGTTCTATCCGGCCAAAGAAGAACATCTCGACGCGGTGCGCGAACGGCTCTCACCGCTGGAAAATTATGCAGGTGCAACGCTCGTTGACGATCTGCTGTCGGTGCGTTTTATCTCCGACGACAACCTGATTTGCCAGCGGGTGATGCGCGACATCTGGCAGTCGCTTCGCCCGCTTCTCACCACCAAAACCGCCTGTTCGCCGCGTATCTGGCAGACATAAGAGAAACGTTATGGAACTGACCCCCAGAGAAAAAGACAAGCTGTTGCTTTTCACCGCCGCGCTGGTTGCCGAACGCCGCCTTGCGCGCGGGGTAAAGCTCAATTACCCGGAATCGGTCGCGCTTATCAGCGCCTTCATTATGGAAGGCGCGCGCGATGGCGAAACCGTCGCCTCGCTGATGGAAGCGGGCCGCCACGTTCTGAGGCGCGACCAGGTCATGGAGGGCGTCCCGGAAATGATCCCGGATATTCAGGTCGAAGCCACCTTCCCGGACGGATCGAAGCTCGTCACCGTCCACAACCCGATCGTCTAAGGAGCGCGTGATGATCCCAGGTGAATACCAGATCCAGCCCGGCACGATTGCCCTCAACGTCGGGCGTGAAACCCAACGCGTGGTTGTCGAAAATCACGGCGACAGGCCGATTCAGGTTGGATCGCACTATCACTTTTACGAGGTCAACCCGGCGCTGAAGTTCGATCGGGAAGCCACCAAAGGCTTCAGACTGAACATCCCGGCGGGCACCGCCGTGCGCTTCGAGCCCGGCCAGAAGCGGGAAGTTACGCTGGTTCAGGTCACGGGGGCGCAGCGCATTTTCGGCTTTCGCGGCGAGGTAATGGGCGAGGTGAAACATGGCTGACATTTCGCGCCGGGCGTATGCCGATATGTTCGGCCCCACCACCGGAGATAAAGTGCGGCTGGCCGACAGCGAGCTGTGGATCGAAGTGGAAGACGATCTCACGGTCTACGGCGAAGAGGTCAAGTTCGGCGGCGGAAAGGTGATCCGCGACGGTATGGGTCAGGGGCAGATGACCGCAGACGGCTGCGTGGATCTGGTTCTTACCAACGCGCTGATCGTCGATCACTGGGGGATCGTAAAAGCCGATATCGGCGTCAAGAACGGACGGATCTTCGCCGTCGGCAAAGCCGGGAACCCGGACATTCAGCCCGGCGTGACGATCCCGATTGGCGCGGCAACGGAAGTGATTGCCGCCGAGGGGAAGATCGTCACCGCCGGCGGGATCGACACCCACATCCACTGGATCTGCCCGCAGCAGGCGGAAGAGGCGCTGGTCTCCGGCGTCACCACCATGATCGGCGGCGGCACCGGACCGGCGGCGGGCACCAACGCTACCACCTGCACGCCGGGGCCATGGTATATCGCCCGCATGCTGCAGGCTGCCGATACGCTGCCGGTGAATATTGGCCTGCTCGGCAAAGGTAACGGCTCCAACCCGGACGCCCTGCGCGAGCAGATTGCCGCAGGCGCCATCGGGCTGAAGATCCACGAAGACTGGGGCGCGACGCCCGCCGCCATCAATTGCTCGCTGGAGGTGGCTGACGAGATGGATATTCAGGTGGCGCTGCACAGCGACACGCTGAACGAGTCCGGGTTTGTCGAAGACACGCTGGCGGCCATTGCCGGGCGCACCATCCACACCTTCCACACCGAAGGCGCGGGCGGCGGCCACGCGCCGGATATTATCACCGCCTGCGCGCACCCGAATATTCTGCCCTCCTCCACCAACCCGACGCTGCCCTATACGGTGAACACCATCGATGAGCATCTCGACATGCTGATGGTCTGCCATCACCTCGATCCGGATATCGCCGAGGACGTGGCGTTTGCCGAATCCCGCATTCGTCGTGAAACCATCGCCGCGGAAGACGTGCTGCACGACATCGGCGCGTTCTCGCTTACGTCGTCAGATTCACAGGCCATGGGCCGCGTCGGAGAAGTGATTATCCGCACCTGGCAGGTGGCGCACCGCATGAAGGTCCAGCGCGGCGCGCTGCCGGAAGAGACCGGCGAGAACGACAACTTCCGCGTGAAGCGCTACGTCGCCAAATACACCATTAACCCGGCGCTCACCCACGGCATCGCCCATGAAGTCGGTTCGATTGAGGCGGGCAAGCTGGCGGATCTGGTGGTCTGGTCCCCGGCGTTCTTCGGCGTCAAACCCGCCACCATCGTCAAGGGCGGGATGATCGCCTGCGCGCCAATGGGCGATATCAACGCCTCGATCCCTACGCCGCAGCCGGTGCATTACCGCCCGATGTTTGGCGCGCTGGGCGCCGCGCGCCACGCTACCCGACTGACGTTTATCTCGCAGGCCGCCAGTGCGAACGGCATCCCGCAGCAGCTCAACCTGCAGAGCGCTACCGCGGTGGTGAAAGGCTGCCGGACGGTGAAAAAAGCGGACATGATCCACAACGGCCTGCAGCCGAATATCACCGTCGACTCGCAAACCTACGAGGTGCGCGTCGACGGCGAACTGATAACCAGCGAACCGGCTGACGTTCTGCCGATGGCGCAACGCTATTTCCTGTTTTGAGGAGTGATGATGATCTATTTAACCCAACGCCTGGACCATGCGCATCCGATTACCGCCAGCGTCACGCTGCCGATTGACGTGCGGGTGAAAAGCCGCGCCCGCGTAGCGCTGAACGACGGCCGCGAAGCCGGGCTGATGCTGCCGCGCGGCCTGCTGCTGCGCGGGGGCGACCTGCTGACTACCGACGACGGCAGCGAGGTCATCGAAGTGATCGCCGCCCCAGAGTCAGTTTCCGTGGTGCGCTGCGCCGATCCGTTCCTGCTCGCCCGCGCCTGCTACCACCTGGGCAACCGCCACGTGCCGCTGCAGATCATGCCCGGCGAGCTGCGCTATCACCACGACCACGTTCTCGACGACATGCTGCGCCAGTTCGGGCTGGACGTGACCTACGCCAGCCTGCCGTTTGAACCGGAAGCGGGTGCTTACGCCAGCGATGCCCACAGCCACAGCCATTCTCACGCTCATTCACATTAAGGATCCATCATGCGCAAGTATTTACCGCTGTTACTGCTGGCTTTTTCCGTTCCCGCGCTCGCGCATCCCGGCCACGGCACCGACAGCTTTCAGGCCGGTTTTCTCCACCCGCTGACAGGACTCGATCACCTGCTGATGCTCACCGGTGCGGGCGTGCTCTCGGCGCTGAGCGGTCGCAAACTCCTGCTGCCGTTTGCCACCCTCGGGATGATGCTTGTCGGCGCCATTGCGGGCAGCCTGCTCGGCGGCTTCAGCGGCATGGAGATGCTGATTATCGCCTCGCTGGCGGTATCCGGCGTGATGATGTTTAAAACTGAAAACCGTCTGCTGCTGGCGGTACCTGCCCTGGCGATGTTCCACGGCTGGGCGCACGGCGTGGAGATGTCCGGCCACAGCTTCTGGCTCTTCACCAGCGGCTTTATGCTCGCCAGCGCCACGGTGCTGTGCGCCAGCTTTGCCGCAGGGCTGCTGCTGCGCCGTCACGACGGCCTGCGTAAAACCTTGGGCGGCGGGCTGATCGTCTCTGCCCTGCTGGCGCTGATGAGCTGATGGAGCACGCCCGCCAGAGGCTGCGCCTGATGCAGCTCTCCAGCAGCAGCCTGCCGGTCGGGTCGTTTACCTGGTCGCAGGGGCTGGAGTGGGCCGTTGAGGCAGGCTGGGTCACCGACGCCGACGCGTTCAAACGCTGGCAAATTCAGCAGATGGAGCAGAGCTTTTTCTGCGTCGATCTGCCGCTGTTTATCCGTCTTTATCAGGCCTGTGAGCAACGCTCTCTTACAAATGCCAAACGCTGGACGGCATACCTTCTCGCCTGCCGGGAAACGCGCGAGCTGCGCGAAGAGGAGCGCAACCGTGGAGCGGCGTTTACGCGGCTGATTAAAAGCTGGGAACCTGACTGTCCGCCCGAATGGCTGCCGCTGTTTATGCAAAGCCAGCTCTGCGGCATGGCCTGGCTCGGCGTGCGCTGGGGCATTAGCGCACGCGAACTGGCGCTGAGCCTCGGCTACAGCTGGATGGAGAGCGCGGTGATGGCGGGCGTCAAGCTGGTGCCGTTTGGGCAACAGGCTGCGCAGCAGCTGATTATCGAACTGGGCGACCATTACGCCGCTGGTTTTGAACAGGCATTTTTACGTAGCGACGGCGCGCTGGGGGCAGCAACGCCGCTGTCCGCCATCGCCTCCGCGCGCCACGAAACCCAATATTCACGACTATTCCGTTCCTGAGGAGTCAACATGGCTGATTACAAACATCCCCTGCGCGTGGGCGTAGGCGGCCCGGTAGGGTCGGGCAAAACCGCGCTGCTGGAAGCGCTCTGCAAGGCGATGCGCGACACCTACCATCTTGCGGTGGTGACCAACGATATCTACACCAAAGAGGATCAGCGCATACTGACCGAGGCAGGCGCGCTGGAGCCGGAGCGCATCGTGGGCGTGGAGACGGGCGGCTGCCCGCATACCGCCATTCGTGAAGATGCGTCGATGAACCTGGCGGCGGTGGAGGCGTTAAGCGAGAAGTTCGGCAATCTGGATCTGATCTTCGTTGAAAGCGGCGGAGACAACCTGAGCGCAACGTTCAGCCCGGAGCTGGCGGATCTGACCATTTACGTGATCGACGTGGCCGAAGGGGAAAAAATCCCGCGTAAAGGCGGGCCGGGGATCACCAAATCCGATTTTCTGGTGATCAACAAAACCGATCTCGCGCCGTACGTCGGCGCGTCGCTGGAGGTGATGGAGCGCGACACTAACCGCATGCGCGGCGAGCGTCCCTGGACCTTTACCAACCTGAAGGCGGGTGACGGGTTAGCGACGATTATTGCGTTTCTGGAAGAGAAAGGGATGCTGCGGGTGTAGGGCCATAATACCCTCTCCCTGTGGGAGAGGGTTAGGGTGAGGGATTACGCCTCCGGCAGTTCCGCCAGCGGCCAGCGCGGACGCACGGACACGCTGAGGTCGGACGTTGCACCCGCGTTCAGGCGCACCATTCCCGCGTAAGCGATCATCGCGCCGTTGTCGGTGCAGAATTCCGGACGAGCATAGAACACTTCCCCGCGACGCTTTTGCATCATCTCGGCGAGCTTCGCGCGCAGCGTGCGGTTAGCGCTGACGCCACCCGCCATCACCAGACGCTTAAAGCCGGTCTGATCCAGCGCGCGCTTACACTTGATCATCAGGGTGTCCACCACCGCATCTTCAAATGCGCGCGCAATATCCGCGCGGGTCTGCTCGCTGTCATCGTTATTACGGATCGTATTCGCCGCGAAGGTTTTCAGCCCGGAGAAGCTGAAATCCAACCCTGGACGGTCGGTCATCGGACGCGGGAAGACAAAGCGCCCTTCCGTTCCCTGCGACGCCATTTTTGACAGCATCGGGCCGCCAGGATAATCCAGCCCCAGCAGCTTGGCGGTTTTGTCGAATGCTTCACCGGCGGCGTCATCGATCGATTCGCCCAGCAGCTCATACTTGCCAATGCCCGTTACGCTAATCAGCTGCGTATGGCCGCCGGAGACCAGCAGCGCCACAAACGGGAATTCAGGCGGATTCTCTTCCAGCATCGGCGCCAGAAGGTGCCCTTCCATATGGTGAACCGGGATCGCCGGCACATCCCACGCGAACGCCAGTGAACGGCCAACCGTTGCGCCAACCAGCAGCGCGCCGACCAGACCAGGGCCTGCGGTGTACGCCACTGCATCAATCTCTTTTGCCGTTAATCCCGCTTCTTTCAGCGCCGCCTGAATCAGGGGAACCGTTTTACGCACGTGGTCACGAGAGGCCAGTTCAGGTACGACACCGCCGTAGTCAGCGTGCAATTTCACCTGACTATACAGCTGGTTGGCCAGAAGCCCTTTTTCGTCGTCGTAAATGGCGATGCCGGTTTCATCGCAGGATGTTTCAATACCCAGTACACGCATGACTTGTTTTACCTCGTTTCAATACCGCGCAGTGTAGAGCCTGGGCGGGTTGATGTAAAACTTTGTTCGCCCCAGGAAGAAGGCTCGTGTATACTCCTCACCCTTATTAAAGTCCCTTTCAAAATCGCATCGGTGCTTTACAAAGCAGCAGCATTTGCAGTAAAATTCCGCACCATTTTGAAATAAGCTGGCGTTGATGCCAGCGGCAAACCGAATTTATTAAAGGTGAGAGTTACATGCCGGTAATTAAAGTACGTGAAAACGAGCCGTTCGACGTAGCACTGCGTCGCTTCAAACGTTCATGCGAGAAAGCAGGTGTTCTGGCTGAAGTTCGTCGTCGTGAGTTTTATGAAAAACCAACGACCGAACGTAAGCGCGCTAAAGCTTCCGCTGTGAAACGTCACGCGAAGAAACTGGCTCGCGAAAACGCACGCCGTACTCGTCTGTACTAATTGGTTGAGGGCCTCAGCCCTCAATTGACAGACAGAGTAATAGTCGTAAGGCCGTGCTTCCGGAAGGAATGCGCGGCTTGTTTTCGTTTATAAGTCGCTTAAAATTTTGGGGCATATGGCCGGAAGAATCCCACGCGTTTTCATCAATGACCTGCTTGCCAGAACCGACATCGTCGATCTCATCGACGCGCGGGTAAAGCTAAAAAAGCAGGGCAAGAACTACCATGCGTGCTGTCCGTTCCATAACGAAAAAACCCCCTCCTTCACCGTAAACGGTGAAAAGCAGTTCTACCATTGCTTCGGCTGTGGCGCACACGGTAATGCCGTCGATTTTTTAATGAACTACGACAAGCTCGAGTTCGTTGAAACCGTCGAAGAGCTGGCGGCGATGCATAACCTTGAAGTGCCGTATGAAGCAGGCAGTGGGCCAAGTCAGATCGAGCGCCATCAACGGCAAACGCTGTATCAACTGATGGATGGCCTGAATTCGTTTTACCAACAGTCTCTTAAGCAATCTGCGGCTGAGCCTGCGCGTCAGTATCTGAACAAGCGCGGCCTGAGCAACGATGTTATTGCGCGTTTCGCTATTGGTTACGCCCCGCCCGGCTGGGACAACGTGTTAAAGCGTTTTGGCGGCAATAGCGAAGATCGTAAGTCTCTCATCGATGCAGGCATGCTGGTCACTAACGACCAGGGACGAAGCTACGACCGCTTCCGCGAACGGGTGATGTTCCCGATCCGCGACAAGCGTGGCCGGGTAATAGGTTTTGGTGGTCGCGTGCTGGGTGATGCCCTGCCGAAATACCTCAACTCCCCGGAAACCGATATTTTCCATAAGGGCCGCCAGCTGTACGGTCTTTATGAGGCGCAGCAGGATAATGCGGAACCTCCGCGTCTTCTGGTCGTCGAAGGCTATATGGACGTCGTGGCGCTGGCGCAGTACGACATCAACTACGCGGTTGCGTCGTTAGGGACGTCCACCACCGCCGATCATATTCAACTGCTGTTCCGGGTGACCAACAACGTCATCTGCTGTTACGACGGTGACCGCGCAGGGCGCGACGCCGCCTGGCGCGCGCTGGAAACCGCGTTGCCGTATATGACCGACGGGCGTCAGCTACGCTTTATGTTTCTGCCCGACGGCGAAGACCCAGATACGCTGGTGCGTAAAGAGGGCAAAGCGGCGTTTGAAGCGCGGATGGAGCAGGCTCAGCCGCTCTCTACGTTTTTGTTTAACAGCCTGATGCCGCAGGTCGATTTGAGTACCCCTGACGGGCGCGCGCAGCTCAGTACGCTGGCGCTGCCGTTAATCAGCCAGGTGCCCGGCGAAACGCTGCGCATCTATCTGCGTCAGGAGTTAGGCAACAAGCTCGGCATTCTGGATGACAGCCAGCTTGAACGTTTAATGCCAAAACAGGCTGAAAACGGTGCGGTTCGGCCCGCGCCTCAGCTAAAACGCACAACCATGCGTATACTGATAGGGTTGCTGGTCCAAAACCCCGAGCTTGCGCCGCAGGTGCCGTCGCTGGCGGGTTTAAACCACGAAAAATTGCCCGGACTTGGCTTATTTTCAGAACTGGTCAACACGTGTTTGTCTCAGCCAGGTCTGACCACCGGACAACTTTTAGAACATTATCGCGGCACAAAAGAGGCCGCTACCCTTGAAAAATTGTCGATGTGGGACGATATAGCAGATAAGGACATCGCAGAAAAAACGTTCACCGACTCACTCAACCATATGTTTGATTCGATGCTTGAGCTGCGCCAGGAAGAGTTGATAGCTCGCGAGCGCACACACGGTTTAAGCAGCGAAGAACGCCGGGAGCTCTGGATGATTAACCAGGAACTGGCGAAGAAATAAAAAATTTAACGGCTTAAGTGCCGAATATCGATCGGGAAGCCCCCGGCAGCCGCACTGAGAGGCAGCGGCAAAAATATAAGTACGCCCTCGCTTTAAAGGTTGGCAGCCCCATCGCCGACACCAATCAAACGAATTAAGTGTGGATACCGTCTTATGGAGCAAAACCCGCAGTCACAGCTGAAACTTCTTGTCCAACGTGGTAAGGAGCAAGGCTATCTGACCTATGCCGAGGTCAATGACCATCTGCCGGAAGATATCGTCGATTCAGATCAAATCGAAGATATCATCCAAATGATCAATGACATGGGCATTCAGGTGATGGAAGAAGCACCGGATGCCGATGATCTGTTGCTGGCTGAAACCTCCAACAACACTGACGAAGATGCGGAAGAAGCTGCTGCACAGGTACTGTCCAGCGTGGAATCTGAAATCGGGCGTACCACTGACCCGGTCCGCATGTACATGCGCGAAATGGGTACCGTTGAACTGTTGACCCGCGAAGGCGAAATTGACATCGCAAAACGCATCGAAGACGGGATCAACCAGGTTCAGTGCTCTGTTGCCGAGTACCCGGAAGCGATCACCTATCTGCTGGAGCAGTACGATCGCGTTGAAGCGGAAGAAGCGCGCCTGTCCGACCTGATCACCGGTTTTGTCGACCCGAACGCTGAAGAAGATATGGCGCCTACCGCCACTCACGTCGGTTCTGAACTGTCTCAGGAAGAGATGGATGATGACGAAGACGAAGATGAGGAAGAGAGCGACGACGACACCGCGGACGATGACAACAGCATCGACCCGGAGCTGGCGCGTGAGAAGTTTGCCGAGCTGCGTACCCAGTACGAAGTGACGCGCGACACCATCAAAGCGAAAGGCCGCAGCCATGCCGCCGCTCAGGAAGAGATTCTCAAGCTGTCTGAGGTATTCAAACAGTTCCGCCTGGTGCCAAAACAGTTCGACTACCTGGTAAACAGCATGCGCGTGATGATGGATCGCGTACGTACCCAGGAACGCATCATCATGAAGCTGTGCGTTGAGCAATGCAAAATGCCGAAGAAGAACTTCATCACCCTCTTCACCGGCAACGAAACCAGCGAAACCTGGTTCAACGCGGCTATCGCGATGAACAAGCCGTGGTCTGAAAAACTGCACGACGTGAAGGACGATGTGCATCGCGGTCTGCAGAAGCTGCAGCAGATTGAAGAAGAGACCGGCCTGACCATCGAGCAGGTTAAAGACATCAACCGTCGTATGTCCATCGGTGAAGCGAAAGCCCGCCGCGCGAAGAAAGAGATGGTTGAAGCGAACTTGCGTCTGGTTATCTCTATCGCCAAGAAATACACCAACCGCGGTCTGCAGTTCCTGGATCTGATTCAGGAAGGCAACATCGGTCTGATGAAAGCGGTAGATAAGTTTGAATACCGTCGTGGTTACAAGTTCTCCACCTACGCAACCTGGTGGATCCGTCAGGCTATCACCCGCTCTATCGCGGATCAGGCGCGCACCATCCGTATTCCGGTGCATATGATTGAGACCATCAACAAGCTCAACCGTATCTCCCGCCAGATGCTGCAGGAGATGGGCCGCGAGCCGACGCCGGAAGAGCTGGCCGAGCGCATGCTGATGCCGGAAGACAAGATCCGTAAAGTGCTGAAGATTGCCAAAGAGCCAATCTCCATGGAAACACCAATCGGTGATGATGAAGATTCGCATCTGGGTGATTTCATCGAGGATACCACCCTCGAGCTGCCGCTGGACTCTGCCACCACCGAGAGCCTGCGCGCTGCGACGCACGACGTTCTGGCCGGCCTGACCGCTCGTGAAGCGAAAGTCCTGCGTATGCGTTTCGGTATTGATATGAACACCGACCACACGCTGGAAGAAGTGGGTAAACAGTTCGACGTTACCCGCGAACGTATCCGTCAGATCGAAGCGAAGGCGCTGCGCAAGCTGCGTCATCCAAGCCGCTCTGAAGTACTGCGTAGCTTCCTGGACGATTAATCGATCCTGACAGTGAAAAAGCTCCCAATCGGGAGCTTTTTTTTGTTTATTTTCTCTCCCTGTGGGAGAGGGTGAGGGCATCAGGCCGCAGAGGCCCTAAAGCCCCCGCACCATCAGCGCCTCATCCAGCTCCCGATACGCCTCTACCAGCTTATCCAGCGTCGCCCTGTTGAGCCCGCTCGGGTTCGGCAGCACCCACACCTGCGTCACGCCGATAGTGATGCTCTGCTTACCCCACTTAGCCCCGCGCTGGCTGAACGCCTGCTCGTAGGCCTGCTTGCCGAGGATCGCCAGCGCGGCCGGCTGATAATCCTCTATCTTCTTGATCAGCTCCCGTCCGCCGCTGCGCAGCTCATGCAGGTTGACCTCGCTCGCCTGTACCGTAGGCCGCTCGACCAGCATGGTGATCCCGCAGCGCGTGTCCAGCAGATGCTGTTCCTCTTCCGGCTTGAGTAATCTGCCAGTGAACCCGGCCTGGTAGATCACCTTCCAGAAGCGATTGCCCGGATGGGCAAAGTGAAAACCGGTGTGCGCCGAGGACTTGCCCGGGTTGATTCCGCAGAACACCACCCGCAGGCCTGGGGCCAGAATATCGTTGATCATCTTTACTCCCGCTCGATACATCGTCAGGGAAGTATAAAGGATTGATTATGCGTTGTTTATAAAAACAGCAGGCAGGTGTGAATGGCTGGATTGCTGCGGGGAGTTACTTTATAATTCACCGCCACGGCCCCTTAGCTCAGTGGTTAGAGCAGGCGACTCATAATCGCTTGGTCGCTGGTTCAAGTCCAGCAGGGGCCACCAAATTTTAGTTTTAGAATCATAAGATTAAACCACTCGATTGAGTGGCTTTTTTTGTTGGGCGAATGATGGATGCCCCCTTGTTGTCCCCTGACTTTTCCCCAGGCATTCGCCAGGCTGTATCCCGCCTCTGATTTTTGTTGCACCCTATGCGAGCACATTCGGAATCAATCACACGTAGCCCGGCCTGCCGCTCACCCTCACAAACCCTAAAAACTAAAGAAATCCCCCATCGCGCCGATCATCATCCGTGTGTATTATTTCCTGTAGCTTTTACAACAACTAACCTTAACTCAAATACTTAAGCGCCAAAGCGAAAGGCATCATGAGCACACCGATCAAACGGCTAGAAATCATTAAAAATGCCATTGAACTGGAAGATGACGACATCATCCAGAGCCAGCTGACACGGCTGAAAAATGAAGCGTTTGACGATGAGCTACAGGCAATCGTCGTGGCGCTTGAGGAGAAGAACTACACCTCTGCGATGGCGGCCATTACCGCCTGGCTGCAGGGTCAGCGCGCCGTGACCCAGTGGCGCGATCCGCAGGTGGCCGCCAGCAAGCTGGAGCTGAAGGCGCTGGAAGAACGTCTGCGCGATCTGATTGACCGCCGCAACGCCCGGGTGCAGCAGCTTGATGAGTTCAACGATCTCTATTTCTCTCGACTCGGACCGCTGATGCAGCAGATCCTCGCCCTGCGTAAAACGCTGGCCGAGCTGAACCTGCGCCGTCAGCAGGCGGAAGCGCGTCGCCGTGAGGAAGATTACCGTCGCTGCCAGCGCTATATGGCGCAGGCGGTAGAGGTGCTGGCGACGCTCACCCAGCGCTGGCGCGATCTCCCGGCCGACTCCGTGCAGGCCGCTGAAGCGCGTAAACAACTGGAGCAACAAAGCAATCTGATTGCCAACCTGCTGGCCGAAGCGCTGGAGCTGGAGAGCGGCTTAACGCGCGAAGAGGAGCCTGCGCGTCAGGCGCGAGACGACGCTAACGAAGAGTACGAAAAATATCGCGAGCAGCATCACGATGCCGAAGTGCGGCTGCGCAAGGGTAAGGATCTTTCGGAAGAGGATCGGAACGAGCTGAAGCGCCTCTGGCGGCAGGCGAGCAAGCTCTGCCATCCGGATCTGGTGGCGGACGATCTGAAAGAGGAAGCTAACGCGATGATGGTTCAGCTCAACCAGGCGAAGCAGCGTGGCGACGTTAAAACCATTCGCTCACTGGTGGCCCGCCTGCAGCAGGGCTTTGAGCCATTGATGGCAAGCGACAGGCTGAACGATCTGGAACGTATCCGCAAAAAAATGGCGCAGGTTCGCGAGCAGATAGACATTTTAGTGAACGAGCTGGCGGAGCTTGAGAAAGAGGAGTCCTGGCTTCTGGTCTCGTCGCTGAACAATATGGAAGCGTACTTCGCTCAGCAGGAGAAAGCCCTGCATGAGGTCCGCGCCTCGCTCGAACATCAGGTGAGCGAAGCGCAGCTGGATTCCGCCGCCTGATTATTTGGCGTGCCAGTATGCGCTGGCACGCACCAGCTGCTGGTCAATCGCATCGGTTTCAAACTGACGACTCAGCGTCTTCACTGCCTTCCCTTCCCCGGTCAGCCAGATGAAGTAATCTTCACCAGGAACGGTCAGCGCCGCCAGATGGTCCGCTACCGCCTGCTCGCTGTGGCCCACCACCCAGGTGATGTTGAATTCGCTCAGGTGCGCCAGATAGTCCTTATAAGAGTCGTCCCCAACCGTCACAACCGCATGAATTTCCGGGCGAACCGGCAGTTTAGCAATGCTCTCTAAGCGTCGGCGCAGCGCGGGCATGCCTGACTCATCGCACACGTACAGCTGCCAGGCGTAATCCTCCGGCACCACCAGCGAACCGCGCGGGCCGCCGATCGTCAGCCTGTCTCCCGCTTTCGCCTCAACCGCCCAGCGGCTGGCAACGCCGCCGTCATGAACGAAGAAATCGAGCACCAGCTCATGGTTTGCCTCGTCGTACAGCGGCGTGTAGTCGCGCGTCTGAGGACGTACGCCGTCACCCCAGTCAATGCCTTCATCGGTGACCACCGGCGGCACAAACACCGCGCCAGGGGCAGGGAAAAAGACTTTGGTATGGTCGTCGAAACCGCGGGAGCTAAAGCCCTGCAGCTGCTCGCCGCCTAAAACAATGCGCTGGAAACCCGCGCTGGGGCGCTCTACGCGGAGCACCGTCAGCTCGCGAAAGCGCAGGTCATTACGAACACGCTGTGGGTAACGGGTAGATGCCATTTTTAGCCCCTTCTCTGGTGAATACGATATATCTAAATCATTTTCAAATGATAATGATTACTAATAAGCAAAAATGCAAGATCTTTTAGATTGCATCTGAATATATCTTAGATATAGTTTAGATATATCAAATTGAGAGAACTACTATGCGACACGAACACGACAGCGGCGGGCGCCGACCGCGATTTTTCGGCCACGGTGATTTGCGGCTGGTGATTCTGGATATCCTGACCCGCAGCGCGAGCCACGGCTACGAGCTGATCAAAGAGATCGAGAATCTGACCCAGGGGAATTACACCCCGAGCCCAGGCGTGATCTACCCGACCCTGGATTATCTTCAGGATCAGACCTTTATCACCATTACGGAAGAAGAGAACGGTCGAAAGACGATTACGATTACCGCTGAAGGACAACGCTGGCTGGCCGAAAACCGGGAGCAGCTGGAACAGATCCAGGTGCGTATCAAAGCCCGTTCCGTCGGTTTTCAGCTGCGCAAAAACCCGCAGATGAAGCGGGCGCTGGATAACTTCAAAGCGGTGTTAGACCTGAAGGTGAATCAGGGAGAGCTTAGCGACGCGCAGCTCAAGCAGATTATCGGCGTTATTGACCGCGCGGCGCTAGAGATCTCCCAGCTGGACTAAGCCGGAGCGTACTCGCTCACGCGGAAGACGCGTACCAGCTCCTTCAGGTGCATCGCCTGTTCGTTAAGCGATGCTGCCGCCGCGACGGACTCCTCCACCAGCGCGGAGTTCTGCTGGGTGGTGGCATCAATCAGGCCAATCGCGCTGTTAATCTGCGAGATACCTTCCGTCTGCTCGTGGCTGGCCTGGCGGATTTCGCGCAGGATCGCGTCCATCTCTTCCACGTTACCGACCATCCCATTAATCAACGCACTCGCTTTTTCAACCAGGTTCATCCCGTCCTGAGTCTGGCTGGTGGAGCTCTCAATCAGCTCGCGGATTTCGCTGGCAGATGACGCACTCTTCTGGGCAAGCTGGCGAACTTCACCCGCCACCACCGCAAAGCCGCGACCGTGCTCGCCGGCGCGCGCCGCTTCCACCGCCGCGTTCAGCGCCAGAATGTTGGTCTGGAACGCAATGGCGTCGATCAGGTCGATAATGTCGGACATCCGGTTCGACGTCTCGTTAATCAGGCGCATTTTGCTGGTCACCTGCTTCATCATCTCGCCGTTGTTTTTAACCACCGTGGCGGCATCGGCCGAAAGGTTGGTCGCTTCCCCGGTATGCGAGGCGGTATTTTTCACCGTCGCGGTGATCTGCTCCATCGAGGCGGCGGTCTGTTCTACAGAACTTGCCTGCTCTTCCGTGCGCGCGGCCAGATCCTGGTTCCCGGCGACAATCTGCGCGGCTGCGCTGGAGATATTCTCCGAGCCGGTTTGCACCTGCTGCACGATGTCCAGCAGTCGCGTTTTCATCTCCATCAGCGCATGCAGCAGCAGACCCGTTTCGTCTTTGCCGTGTGGCGTGATGCTGCCCGTGAGATCGCCCTCAGAAATGGCTTTTGCAAAATGTACCGCCTCGCCGAGCGGACGAGTGATAGCGCGCACGATAAACCAGCCAATCAGGCTGCCTGCCGCAATGCTAAAGAGCGTGAGCAGGATCAGCAGCAGTCGGTTAGACCTGAAGTCCCCTTCCACCTGCGCGCCGGCACTCTGCATCTCGCTGTTTTGAATGGTAATTAGCTCCTTCACCTTCGCTTTATAAGCCTGCTGCACGGCGAGGGTGGTGGTCATCATCTCCTGAATAGCGCCCGCACGATTGTTGTTCTGCACCGCCTGCAAAATGCGGTAGCGCGAGTCCAGATACTGCTGGCGCACGCTGCGGATCTCCGCCAGCACCTGCTGAGACTTTTGATCCTGCAGCGCGTTGTTCAGCTCGCCCAGGATCACCGTGATGTGCTCGCTGATCTCTTTCAGGCGCTGCTGAGATTGCCCCGTATAGGTGCCCTGCTCGTCCAGCAGCATCAGCTGTTGAGTGCTAATAAATTCCTGGAAGTTATCGATTAACTGGTTCGCTTTTACCGTGGTCGGATAATCGCTGGTAATAATCGATTGCATCCCGTTATTAGCCCGGTTCAGGCTTATCAGAGACAGGCTTGCGCTGAGCGCCATCAGGACAATAAAGAACCCAAACGCCAGAAATAATTTCGTGCCGATCTTTACGTCATGTAAGAACATATTTTCTCCATCGATGTGATTATTTCTCAGACGATCGCTGTTATCGGTAACGATTTCGCTAACTTTATGAGTTTGATCGTTTTTTTATTTCATAACCGTCGCAATGGATAGGTAGAGGCTATTAATATTGCTCCATCGATCGTTACCAGACCACCGGAGGGGTATTTTTCAAAATAGCGTTCTGGATAACTGACTTAGGCAGGGATAAATAACTGAGGCACTTTCTTTAGTTATTTAATATTAAATTAACAATAAAATACATTAATAGTCACAACCAGAAAATAAAAAGCCGTTTATTCCTTACGAAATAAACGGCTTTTTTAGAACATTACTGACTCAATGAAGCACAGTTACCGCATCCTTAAGGCGCCCGGCGCGGTGCTTCACCATCGCAGAAATGTGGGCGCTCTCTTCGACCAGGTCGGCGTTTTTCTGCGTGATGCTGTCGAGTTCGGCCACCGCGCGGGTCAACTCTGACAGTCCGGTTGCCTGCTCGGAGGTCGCGTGGCTGATCTGGGCGATAAGCTGCGTCACGTTTTTCACCTGCTCGACAATATCATCCATTGTGCGGCCTGCGGCGTGAACCTGCTCAGAGCCGGACTGCACCTTGCTGGCGCTGGCATCAATGAGTTTACGAATATCATTGGCGGCACTGGCGCTGCGGCTGGCGAGATGGCGCACTTCGCCCGCGACCACGGCAAAACCTTTTCCCTGCTCTCCCGCCCTTGCCGCTTCAACCGCCGCGTTCAGCGCCAGAATATTGGTCTGGAAAGCGATATCGTTAATCAGGGAGGTAATCGAGCCAATTCGCTGCGTGCTGTCGGCAATGTCATCCATGGTTTTGACAACGGTCTGCATCGCGTTGCCCCCTTTCGTCGCCGCGCTGCTCGCGGCCACGGAGAGTTTATCCACCTCGGCGGCGGTTTCAGAGTTACTCTGAACGGAAGCGGCCATCTGGTTCATTGTCGCGACGGTCTGCTGCACGTTCGCCACGGTCTGACGCGTGCGATCGTTCAGGTCTTCATTTCCCTGTGCCAGCCTGTCGCTGCCGTCACGGACGCTCACCACCTGGCTCGACACGTCATTGATTAACCAGCGGCACATCAGGCCCAGCTGCCCTACAGCGCGCAGCGTCAGCCCCAGCTCGTCGCTGCGGTTCAGATGCTGCACGCTGTTGCGCTCACCGGTTGCGACCTTCAGGGCCTGTCGCGCCACATTCTCTACCGGGCGGACAATCTGCTGCTCAAACAGCAGTGTCCCCAGCAGCATGACCAGAGCGGCTGCGGCGAGCGGCATCCACCCGGCGGAGGTCGCGATCAGCGTGGCGGCGAGAACGGCAAAAAGCGCCGCCATCACGCTGCGCACGCGCCAGCGCAGCGGCATAGCCGGCAGTTTGCCCAGCCAGCCTTTTCCAACCACCAGCCCTTTATGAATACGTTTCTTACAGCGCCCGTCGTTCAGCGCCCGGTAGAGCGGCTCCACGGCGGCAATCTCATCCGCTGTAGCTTTGGTGCGAATGGACATATAGCCCGTCACCTGCCCGCGGCGCACCATCGGGACCGCATTCGCACGCACCCAGTAGTGGTCACCGTTTTTGCGCCGGTTTTTGACAATTCCGCTCCACGGCTCGCCCTGCTGCAGCGTGTACCACATATCGGCAAACGCGGCTTTTGGCATATCGGGGTGGCGCACCATATTGTGCGGCTGGCCCGTCAGCTCATCGAGCTGGTAGCCGCTCACCTGCACAAAGGTGTCGTTGGCGTGTGTGATGTAGCTGTGGACGTCTGTGGTAGACATTAAGGTGGTGTCATCGTCCAGAGGATATTCATTCTGGGTGACATAGGTTGGAGAGGACATCGTGGGCATCCCTTGCAGGTTATTTGAATGTTAATTTTGTGGGTCAATGTTTTTTCGGCGGTAAACAATTTATCTTTAGTTGTTAAACTTGATGAAGATCGCAAATTTCACTTAAACCATACTTTTTGTGCGATTTTATAATTCATTGATTTCAAATACTTTCGCAAAGAAATTACCTATAAAGCATGACCAGTTAATGCCCACTTAAGTTGCAGCCAATGCACTTCTTTAGTGCAGATGCGCTTTTCCGGCCTCATTTACCCTTTTTGTCCTGTACCGCTAAATCCCGTTTCGGTTGCTCCGGCATGATTAAATATTGTGCAACATTATTTTAACCTGGCGTTTATCCCGATTTTCGTTAAGTCATCTGAAGTGGCGTAATCCCTGCAATACTTAAACCAGTATCATGTGATACGCGATCCCCGGGAGCACATTTTGAACAGGTTACCTTCCAGCGCCTCGGCTCTTGCCTGTACCGCGCACGCACTGAATCTCATTGAGAAGCGAACGCTCGATCATGAGGAGATGAAACAACTTAACCGAGAGGTCATCGATTACTTTAAAGAGCACGTCAATCCAGGTTTTCTGGAGTATCGCAAATCTGTTACCGCCGGCGGGGATTACGGAGCCGTAGAGTGGCAAGCGGGGAGTCTTAACACGCTTGTCGACACCCAGGGACAGGAGTTTATCGATTGCCTTGGTGGTTTTGGTATCTTCAACGTGGGGCACCGTAATCCAGTTGTGGTTTCCGCCGTACAGAATCAACTTGCGAAACAACCTCTCCATAGCCAGGAACTGCTCGACCCGCTTCGCGCCATGCTCGCGAAAACGCTGGCGGCCTTAACGCCCGGCAAACTGAAGTACAGCTTCTTTAGCAACAGCGGCACGGAATCGGTCGAAGCGGCGATTAAACTCGCCAAAGCGTACCAGTCGCCGCGCGGGAAATTCACCTTTATCGCCACCAGCGGCGCGTTCCACGGTAAATCTCTGGGCGCACTGTCTGCTACCGCCAAGTCCACCTTCCGCAAACCGTTTATGCCGCTGCTGCCGGGCTTCCGCCACGTGCCGTTTGGCGACATTAACGCCATGCGCACCGTGCTGAGCGAATGCCGTAAAACCGGCGATGACGTGGCGGCGGTGATCCTGGAGCCGATTCAGGGTGAAGGCGGCGTGATCCTCCCTGCGCAGGGCTACCTGCCCGCCGTGCGTCAGCTGTGCGATGAGTTTGGCGCGCTGCTGATCCTCGACGAAGTCCAGACCGGGATGGGGCGCACCGGCAAGATGTTTGCCTGCGAGCACGAAAACGTTCAGCCGGACATCCTGTGCCTGGCGAAAGCGCTCGGCGGCGGCGTGATGCCGATTGGTGCGACGGTTGCGACTGAAGAGGTGTTCTCTGTGCTGTTCGACAACCCGTTCCTGCATACCACTACCTTTGGCGGTAACCCGCTGGCCTGTGCGGCCGCGCTGGCAACCATCAACGTGCTGCTGGAGCAAAACCTGCCCGCGCAGGCGGAGCAGAAAGGTGACATGCTGCTGGACGGCTTCCGTCAGCTAGGCCGGGAGTATCCGGACCTGGTGCAGGACGCGCGTGGGAAAGGGATGCTGATGGCGATTGAGTTTGTCGATAACGAAATCGGCTATAGCTTCGCGAGCGAGATGTTCCGCCAGCGGGTGCTGGTGGCCGGCACGCTCAACAACTCGAAAACCATCCGAATAGAACCGCCGCTGACGCTGACGATTGAGCAGTGCGAGCAGGTGCTGAAGGCGGCGCGTAAAGCGCTGGCAGCGCTGCGAATAAGTGTGGAAGAGGCGTAAAAAATCACCGGGCCTGCAGGCAGTTGCAGGCCCGGTTTTTAGCGGTGGAACTCCGCCACCGTCATGGTAAAGCGCAGAACGTTTTTTCCCTCATTGGCATACCCGTGCGCAGCTTCCGTTTTCGCCACCGCCGATGCGCCAGCGTCAACCTGGTTCACCGTCTCATCCACCGTCAGCGTTAAAACGCCTTCGTTCACGTGCAGCAGCTCAAAGGTTCCCGCCGGGTGCCCCGGAGAGGTAAAGCGCTCTCCCGGCTGCATCTCCCACTGCCATAGCTCAATCATATCCGGGCCTGCCGTTCCCGCCAGCAGTCTGGCGCGTCCACCCTGTGCGCCCTGCCACAGCACCGGAATCGCGGCCTCTTCGATAACGTGCACCAGCGGCTCGCTGGAGACGTTAACGATATCCGCCACGGAGATACCGAGCGCGGCGGCCAGCTTGCACAAGATGGCGATACTGGGGTTGGCTGCGCCCTTTTCGATCTCCACCAACATGCCTTTGCTAACGCTTGCCCGGCGGGACAGCTCGTCCAGAGACAGCTTTTTCTCTTTGCGCCAGTTGCGTATGCGGTTTGCCACGGCCAGGCTTACCTGGGCAACATCGGCACCCTTCGAAGTCATTATATTGACTTTATCAGTCATTGGTCACTACCATGGTATAAAACAGTCAATACAGGATTATTTATGTCTCTCGTTACGCCGTCAATAGATTCGCACCTTGCCGGGATTGCCCCGGGCTTTCGGGCGCTGAGCATTCTGGTTGAAGCTGCGCCGATAACCCACCCGGAGGTTGCGCCCGCCGCGCTGGCGCAGGCCTGTCAGCAGATGTTGAATGATGATATGCCATGGGCTGATGCACACCTTTCAGACTGGGATGAGGTATTTAAAGCCTTCGGCGCGAAACCGAAACGCACACCCTGTTCCGCTGCGGCCTTGCGCAAGCGGGTACTGAAAGACGGTTCGCTGCCGTCGCTGGATCCGGTCGTGGATATCTATAACGCGGTGAGTATTCGCTATGCCATTCCGGTGGGCGGGGAAAATCTCGCGGCGTATTCGGGTGCGCCGCGTCTGACGCTGGCCGACGGCAGCGAGCCGTTTGATACTTTCAAAGAGGGACAACCAGTGATGGAACATCCGGAACCGGGCGAGGTTATCTGGCGCGACGATCTCGGCGTCACCTGCCGCCGCTGGAACTGGCGCCAGGGGGTGCGTACCCGTCTGGACAGCCAGGCGCAATCCATGTGGTTTATTCTTGAAAGCCTGCCGTCGATGCCCCTTGCGGCACTGGAAGAGGCAGGAGAAGAGCTGGTCAACAACCTGCAGCGGCTGATGCCGGGAGCCAAGGCTCGGGTTCAGATGCTGGAGCTGGCCTGAAAAATGCCGGATGGCGCTGCGCTTACCCGGCCTACAAAACCTTTATAACGCCTGTTACTCCGGCAACAGCCCAACAAAACTGCGTTTCTTGCGCGGCTCCGACATCAGCTCCTCGAGCTTATCCACGCACGCCAGATAGTGCGGGGTTTGCTTGTGCGCCAGCACCGCCTCCTCGTCTTTATAGGCCTCGTAGATAAAGAACCGGGTTTTCACGCGCGGGTCCTGCAATACGTCAAAGCGCAGGTTTCCCGGCTCCTTGATTGCCCCCTCGTGGTTGGCGCGAAACACCTCCAGAAACTCGTCCACCCGCTCGGGCTTGATGTTGATCTCCACCAGCGTCACGTTCATTTTGCTTCTCCCTGTTTCTCTTCCTGCCAGAACTGGAACGCATCGCGAGCGTTCCAGTTCTCATGAACCACTTTTTTCACCGCCTTCAGCATGGCTAGCGGCGCGCTGGACTGGAAGATATTGCGCCCCATGTCCACGCCGGACGCGCCCTGGTCGATCGCCCGCCAGCACATCTCCAGCGCCTCGTGCTCCGGCAGCTTTTTGCCCCCGGCGATCACAATCGGCACCGGGCAGCTGGCGGTCACTTTTTCAAAGCCCTCGTCCACGTAGTAGGTTTTGACGAACTGCGCGCCCATTTCGGCGGCGATGCGGCTGGCCAGCGAGAAATAGCGCGCGTCCCGCGCCATCTCTTTACCGACGCCCGTCACCGCCAGCGTCGGCATGCCGTAGCGCGCGCCCGCATCGACAAGCTTGATGATGTTGTTGATCGACTGATGCTCAAACTCGCTGCCGATATACACCTGCGCCGCCACCGCGCAGACGTTCAGGCGCAGCGCGTCTTCCATCGCCACCGCCACGCACTCGTTCGACAGCTCGCCCAGAATCGAGTTACCGCCGGAGGCGCGCAGCACCACCGGTTTGTTCGTCGCGGCTGGCACCTGGCTCCTGAGGATGCCGCGGGTGCACATCAGCACGTCGGTTTCGCCAAACAGCGGCGCGATGGAGAGATCGATGCGCTCAAGGCCGGTGGTCGGCCCCTGAAAGTAGCCGTGGTCAAAGGCCAGCATCACCGTGCGATTGCTCTGCGGATTGAAGATGCGCGAAAGCCTGGACTGCATGCCCCAGTCCAGCGAGCCGCAGCCCTTCAGGGTGTAAGGCACATTCTTCTGCGGCGTGCCGATGCCAAAATCCTTGCCGTCTTTGATGTCGTCTAAATCAGCCATTTGCTCCCCCGTCAGAAATCGTATTTGCTGATGTTCTCTTTGGTGAACACCACCCGCTCCGGCAGCAGCACGATGCCGTTGCCCTTCGCCTCATACTGGTAGCCCTGCACGCTGTTCGGCTCGACCTTCAGCGCGCCGATGTCTTTTACGTCCACGCTGTCGCCGACGTTAAGATCGCCTTTTTTCAGCAGGCGATCGGCGACATTGACCGCAATTTTGCCCTGTTGTACGACATCCCACAGGCCGAATGCTTTTACCGTGCCGCGCTCAACGTACGGACGCATCACGTTCGGCGTGCTGAAGCCGACAATCGCCACCCCTTCGCGCTTCAGGTTTTCCGCCGCCTGCGCCGCGGCTGGCAGCGCGTTGGCGTCAGGGGCGATGATCGCATCCAGATCCGGATACGCTTTTAAGATCCCTTCGGCGGTTTGCAGAGATTTGGTGGCGTCGTTATAGCCAAACTGGGTGGTGACGACCTGCCACTGGGGGTGATCTTTCTCGATTTTGGCCTTCGCCTCTTTCACCCACTGGTTCTGGTCGGTGACGGTCGGGCTTGAGTAGAAGAACGCCACTTTAGCGTTCGGTTTGGTGACCTGCTTGCCCGCCATCTCCACCAGCAGGCCACCGAGCTGTTCCGGCGTCCCCTGGTTGATGTAGATGCTGCGGCACTCCGGTTTGGTGTCGGAATCCCAGGTCAGAACCTTGACGCCGCGCTGCATCGCGCGCTTGAGCGCCGGGCAGAGACCGTCCGGGGACACGGCGGAGACGATGATGGCGTTATAGCCCTGGTTGACGAAGTTATTGATGAGCTGCACCTGGCCGGAGACGCTCGGCTCGGTCGGGCCGTCGTAGGTCACGTCCACGCCGAGATCTTTCCCCGCCTCTTTCGCGCCGTTGCCGCCGCTGGTGAAGAACCCCACGCCCACCAGCTTCGGGATAAAGGCAATGCGGTCCGCCGCCTGCGCCGAGGCGAAGCTGAGGGCCATTGCCAGGACTATCAGTTTTGTTTTCATCTTACGCTCCGGATAGTTTTCTAAAGAGAGAACGCACCCACTCGCGGTGCAGACTCAGCGAACGTCCCATCACCACCACAACCAGCAGCGCCCCTGACAGCGCGCTCGACACCTGGTTAGGGATGCCGACCATCTGTAAACCCTGCTGCAGGTAGCCCACCAGCAGCGCCGCCAGCGCCGTACCGACAACCGAACCTGACCCGCCGTAGATATTGGCCCCGCCCAGTACGGCGGCGGTGAGTGCGGGCATCAGCAAATCGCGCCCCAGATCCGAACGCGCGGAGCCGAAATAGGAGACCATCACCAGCGCGGCAATCGCCGAGGCCACGCCCGCCAGCCCGTACAGCGCGTAGGGCATGCCGTTCACTGACAGCGCCGCATAGCGCGCCGCGCGCGGGTTTTGCCCGATCAAAAACAGGTGACGGCCAAAGCGCCCGCGGTGGGTAATCAGCCAGAAGAAAACGGTAATCACCGCGAACAGCACCAGCGGGATCGGCAGACCCAGCACCGTGAGGTTAGCGAACGCCGTGAAGCCGTCCGGGAAGCCGCCGATGCCCTCGTAGCCCGTCGCGCCCGCCATGCCGGAGAGCAGCAGCGCGCCGCCGCCGTAGAGGTAGAGCGTGCCGAGGGTGATCACCAGCGGGCTGATGCCGGTGTAGTGAATCAGCGCGGCATTAAGTAATCCGCACAGCAGGCCGAGCAGCAGCGTCAGCGGAACGGCGACCGCCATCGGCCACCCCGCCTGCATCATCACGCCCAGCGCGATGGCGCACAGGCCGATGGTTGAGCCGAGGGAGATGTCGATCCCGCCGCTAATAATCACCAGCGTCAGCGGCAGCGCCACAATGCCGATGCAGATAAAGTCGCTGGTGCTGAACAGCAGCATGTTGATGTCGAGCATGCGCGGGTTGATGGCGCCAAAGAGCAGGATCTCCAGCACCAGCAAAATCAGCAGCGCGCTTTCCCAGTTAAGCCTCATTTACGCCACCTCTTTTTTGCGTTTGGGAAACGGGGTGACGTGCTTTCCCCCTCTGTTACCCGGCTGGAAGCGGCCGTACTTCAGCGCCCGCTGATGACGTGCCAGCGCCTGGCGCAGGCGCCCGTCGAGCACCAAAACGCCCAGCAGCACCAGCCCGGCGATAAAGTCGTTCCACCACGCCGGGAGCCTGAACAGCACCAGCACGGTGTCGATTTGGGTCAGGAAGAAGGCCCCGAGCAGCGCGCCAACCAGCGTGCCCGTGCCGCCCAGCAGCGAAATCCCCCCGAGCACGCAGGCGGCGATGGCCTTCATCTCCAGCCCGCTGCCGGTCTGGTTGGGCACAAAACCAATCTGCGCGGCAAAGACGATCCCGGCGCAGGCCGCCAGCATGCCGTTCAGGGTAAAGGCGAGCATTCGCGTGCGGTTCACCGCCACGCCCAGCTGGCGCGCGGCGGAGAGGTTATCCCCCACCGCGTAGAAATCACGCCCGAACGCGGTGCGCGAGAGCGTCCACGCGCCTGTGACCGCGACGATCAACACCAGCATGCCGAGCGGCGAAATGCCGATGGCGGCAGGCTCAGAGAGGGATTTCAGCCCGGGCGGCAGCCCCTCAATCCACTTTCCGCCGGTCCAGAGCAGCATCGCGCCGCGGTACAGCCCCAGCGTGCCGAGGGTGGCGACAATCGCCGGGATGCGCAGCCCCACCACCAGAAACCCGTTGAACGCCCCGGCCAAAGCGCCAATAGACAGCGCGAAGAGAATGGAAACGGGCAGGCTGTAGCCGCTGTTCAGCGCCACGCCGACGGCGATGGCGGACAGCCCGACGATGGAGCCGACGGACACGTCGATATTGCGGGTCAGCATTACCAGCGCCGCGCCGATGGCCAGCAGGATCAGGATCTGCGAGCTGGCGAAGATCATCCCCAGCGTCTGCAGGCTGAAGTATGAAGGGTTCAGCGCCACCAGCACGGCGAACAGCGCCAGAATGGCGAGAAACGCGCTCAGCTCGCGGTTTTTGAGTAAGGTCTTCATGATTGCCCTCCAAACGCCAGCGCCATCATCCTGTCGAGGCTGACGGCGTGGCGCGGCAGCTCGCCGCTGAGCACGCCCTGATGCATCACCAGCACCCGGTCCGCGAGCCCCGGAAACTCGTCGAGATCGCTTGAGATCATCAGCACCGCCACGTTCTGCGCCGCCACGCTTTTTATCAGCTGGTAGATATCGGCGCGCGCCGAGACGTCCACCCCGCGCGTCGGTTCATCGACGATCAGCAGCAGCGGATTGGCCTCCAGGCAGCGCGCCAGCAGCACCTTCTGCTGGTTGCCGCCGGAGAGCGTGCGCACGGTTTGATCCGCATGGTTGAGCTTGATCCCCAGCGCCCGGTGATAGCGCTCCACCACCGCCGACTCCCGCTTGCGCCGCTGCCAAATCGACGGCTCGTTCAGCGCCACCGTGTTCCAGCGGATCGGCGCGTCGAGGAACAGGCCGGACACCTGCCTGTCTTCCGGCAGGTAGACCAGCCCTTTTTCCAGGCGTGAACTTACCGGATCGCCGGTGATCTCCTGGTTTTCCAGCCAGACGCGCCCACCGCGTACCGGCCGTAGGCCGTAGAGCGTTTCCGCAAACTCGGTGCGTCCGGATCCCACCAGCCCGGCCAGGCCGACGATCTCTCCGGCGTAGATCTCAAGGCTCAGATCGATAAACCCCTCCCCGGTGAGATCGTCCACCCGCAGCACCGGGAAATCCTGCAGCTGGGTGCGGCGGTTGCCCGGCAGCGCCAGCCACAGCTTTTGCGTATCGCTGAGGGATTTCTCCCGGTTTACCGGCGTCATGGCGGCGATCAGGGCGCTGTCGTCAAACTGCGCGGTTTCGCCGCTCAGCACCACCGCGCCGTCGCGCATCACCGAGACGTGGCTCGAAAGCATGCGAATTTCCGGCAGCTTGTGCGAGATAAAGACAATCCCGACGCCGAGTGCCTGCAGGGCGCGGATCTGGCGGAACAGCCGCTCGGTTTCGCCGGGCGTGAGGGAGGCCGTGGGTTCGTCGAGGATCAGGATCCTCGCGTTGCGCATCAGACCGCGCAGGATCTCCACCATCTGCTGGTCCGCCACCTCCAGGGTGCTGGCGGCGGCGTCGAGGTTAAGCAGGCACTGGAGCTGCTGGAGCTTCTCCGCCAGCCGCTTTTCCCGATCGCGTTCGCGCGGCAGGCGGAACAGGATGTTTTCCCGCACCGTCAGGTTGGGGAACAGCAGCGGCTCCTGCGGCACCAGATAAATGCCTAACCCGTGCGCCTGAGCGGGCGTGAGCCGCGCATATGACTGCCCCTCGACAGAAAGTTCACCGCTGTCCGGCGTTTCCACCCCGGCGATGATCTTCATCAGCGTCGATTTTCCCGCGCCGTTTCCGCCCATCAGGGCGTGCACCTGGCCCGCAAGCAGCGTGAAATCTATGCCTTTTAAGACCGGCACGCCTGAGAACTGCTTGCTGATATTCCGCGCGTCGAGAAGTGAGGTCATCATCGCTCCGCTATTGAACAAATGATTTTTAGATTTAATAATGTTCAAAAGCGTAGACGGTGAACTATATTTACAACCGTGCAGGGATCACAGTTTTATCGATTGAGATTCAGATAAAGCAGAAACGATCGAAAAGATCCGTTTTGTCGCGTGGCTCACACTTTCCCTTCGCGCCAACACGAACATATGATCTAAATTTTTATAAGAGTTCAACTATGAGCGATAAACGCACTGCGGAAGAAGGACGGTTTGCCGGGCTGGCACTGGCGGAAGAGGAGCTCGTGGCGCGCGTGGCCTGGTGCTATTACCACGACGGATTAACCCAGAACGACATCGGCGAGCGGCTCGGGCTGCCGCGCCTGAAGATCTCCCGCCTGCTGGAAAAAGGCCGTCAGTCCGGGGTGATCCGCGTGCAGATCAACTCCCGCTACGAGGGCTGCCTGGCGCTGGAGACCGAGCTACAGCAGCGCTTCGGCCTGAAGCTGGTGCGCGTGATGCCCGCGTTGAATACGCCGCCGATGAACGTGCGGCTGGGCATTGGCGCGGCGCAGTCCCTGATGGGCGTACTGGAGCCCGGCCAGCTTCTGGCGGTGGGGTTTGGTGAAACCACCATGAGCTGCCTTCAGCACCTGAGCGGTTTTATCAGCTCGCAGCAGATCCGCCTGGTGACGCTCTCCGGCGGCGTCGGGCCGTATATGACCGGTATCGGCCAGCTGGACGCGGCCTGCAGCGTCAGCATGATCCCCGCCCCGCTTCGCGTGTCATCCGCAGAGGTTGCCGGGATCTTAAAACGCGAGACCAGCGTGCGGGACGTGATCCTCGCCGCGACCGCCGCCGACGTGGCAGTGGTCGGCATTGGTTCAGTGAACCAGCGCCGTGACGCCACGATACTGCGATCCGGCTATATCAGCGAAGGTGAACAGCTGATGTACGCCCGCAAAGGCGCGGTCGGCGACATTCTCGGCTATTTCCTCAATGCCGAAGGCGAGTGCGTTGAGGAGCTGGAGATCCACAAAGAACTGCTGGGCGTCACGCTCGATGAACTGGCGCAGCTGCCCACCATCGTTGGCGTGGCCGGAGGAGAAGAGAAAGCCGATGCGATTTATGCCGCACTGAAGGGTCGCCGTATCAATGGCCTGGTGACGGAGGAGACGACAGCCCGCGCGGTGCTGGCCCTGACGTAACGGGCAGGCCCTGCGCTAACAACGAGGCAAGCTCATGAGTTACCTTTTAGCGTTAGATGCAGGGACAGGCAGCGTTCGCGCCGTTATTTTCGATTTACAGGGCAACCAGATTGCCGTCGGCCAGGCCGAGTGGAAGCACCTGAGCGTGGAGAACGTGCCGGGATCGATGGAGTTCGACCTCGAGACCAACTGGCTGCTGGCCTGCCGGTGCATTCATCAGGCGCTGGAACGTGCGCGCCTGAGCGCGGCGGATATTAAGTCTGTCGCCTGCTGCTCGATGCGCGAAGGGATCGTGCTGTATGACCGCAACGGCGAGGCCATCTGGGCCTGCGCCAACGTCGACGCCCGCGCCAGCCGCGAGGTGGCCGAACTCAAAGAGATCCACGACGATCGTTTTGAATCCGAGGTGTATGAGGTTTCCGGCCAGACGCTGGCGCTGAGCGCCATGCCGCGCCTCCTGTGGCTGGCGCACCATCGCCCGGATATTTACCGCAAGGCCGCGACCATCACCATGATCAGCGACTGGCTGGCGGCGAAGCTCTCCGGCGAGCTGGCGGTCGACCCGTCTAACGCGGGCACCACCGGCATGCTGGATCTGTTTTCCCGCGACTGGCGTCCGGCGCTGCTCGATATGGCCGGGCTGCGCGCCGATATCCTCTCCCCGGTGAAAGAGACCGGTACCGTGCTGGGCGCGATTACCAAAGAGGCCGCACAGCAGAGCGGCCTGCGCGAAGGCACCCCAGTGGTGATGGGCGGCGGCGACGTGCAGCTGGGCTGTCTGGGGCTGGGCGTGGTCCGCGCCGGACAGACGGCGGTGCTGGGCGGTACCTTCTGGCAGCAGGTGGTCAATCTGCCGCAGGTGCGCACCGACCCCGACATGAACATCCGCGTGAACCCGCACGTTATTCCCGGTATGGCGCAGGCGGAGTCGATCAGCTTCTTTACCGGGCTGACCATGCGCTGGTTCCGCGACGCCTTCTGCGCCGAGGAAAAGCTGATCGCTGAGCGGATGGGGATGGACACCTACTCCCTGCTGGAAGAGATGGCCAGCCGCGTGCCGGCGGGTTCGCACGGGGTGATGCCGATCTTCTCTGACGCGATGCATTTCAAGCAGTGGTACCACGCCGCGCCGTCGTTTATTAACCTCTCCATCGACCCGGAAAAGTGCAACAAAGCGACGCTGTTCCGCGCCCTGGAGGAGAACGCGGCGATTGTCTCGGCCTGCAACCTGACGCAGATCTCGCGCTTCTCCGGCGTGACGTTTGAGAGCCTGGTGTTTGCGGGCGGCGGGGCTAAGGGCGCCCTGTGGAGTCAGATTTTAAGCGACGTCACCGGGCTGCCGGTGCGCGTGCCGGAAGTGAAAGAGGCAACGGCGCTCGGCTGCGCGATTGCCGCCGGCGCGGGCGCGGGGCTGTTTGCCGATATGGCCTCGACGGGCGAGCGGCTAGTGAAGTGGAGCCGCGAGTTCACGCCGAACCCGCAGCACCGCGAGCTGTACGACGGCATGATGCAGAAATGGCAGGCAGTGTACGCGGACCAGCTCGGGCTGGTGGACAGCGGGCTGACGACGTCGATGTGGCAGGCCCCGGGGCTGGTGCGGACATCCCCCTCACCCCGGCCCTCTCCCTAAGGGAGAGGGAGATTACGTCCCCTCTCCCCGTGGGAGAGGGTTAGGGTGAGGGCATCAGGCCACACCAATATTTGAATCCCATCACAATCACTGCATTCGCCTTTTCCCTTTTACTCCCCGCTGGCTAAATTAGTAACTCATCCGACCACATAACAATAATTTTACACTGGAAGAGACTATGAGCCGCTACCCGTCGTTATTCGCCCCTCTCGATCTGGGGTTCACCACACTCAAAAACCGCGTGTTGATGGGCTCGATGCACACCGGGCTTGAGGAGCATCCGGACGGGGCCGAGCGTCTGGCAGCCTTCTATGCCGAGCGCGCCCGCCACGGGGTAGCGCTGATTGTCACCGGCGGCGTGGCCCCTGCCCCTTCCGGCGTGGGCATGGAGGGCGGCGCAGTCCTGAACGATGCGTCACAGCTGCCGCACCACCGCATTGTGACCGACGCGGTACACCGCGAGGGCGGTAAAATCGCCCTGCAAATCCTGCACACCGGACGCTACAGCTATCAGCCGAACCTGGTCGCGCCGTCGGCCATTCAGGCGCCAATCAACCGCTTTAAACCTCACGCCCTCAGCCACGATGAGATCCTGGCGCTGATCGACGACTTTGCCCGCTGCGCGGCGCTGGCCCGCGAGGCGGGCTACGACGGCGTTGAGGTGATGGGCTCAGAAGGCTATCTGATTAACGAGTTCCTCGCGGCCCGCACCAACCAGCGCGACGACGAATGGGGCGGCGACTATGCCCGCCGGATGCGCTTTGCCGTGGAGGTGGTGCGCGCGGTGCGCGAACGTGCGGGCGCAGACTTTATTATCGTCTTCCGCCTGTCGATGCTCGACCTGGTGGAAGGCGGCGGCACGTTCGACGAAACCGTGCAGCTGGCGCAGGCGATTGAAGCCGCAGGTGCCACGATTATCAACACCGGGATTGGCTGGCACGAGGCGCGCATCCCGACCATTGCCACGCCGGTGCCGCGTGCGGCGTTCAGCTGGGTAACGCGCAGGCTGAAGGGCAAAGTCTCTGTTCCACTGGTCACCACCAACCGCATTAACGATCCGCAGGTGGCGGACGATGTGATTTCGCGCGGCGACGCCGATATGGTGTCGATGGCGCGCCCGTTCCTGGCGGATGCCGAACTGCTCTCCAAAGCGCAAAGCGGCCGTGCGGATGAGATCAACACGTGCATCGGCTGTAACCAGGCCTGTCTGGATCAGATCTTCGTCGGCAAGGTCACCTCTTGCCTGGTTAACCCGCGCGCCTGCCATGAAACCAAAATGCCGATCGTTCCGGCGGTCAGTAAAAAACGCCTGGCCGTGGTGGGCGCAGGCCCGGCGGGACTGGCGTTTGCGGTGAATGCCGCCAGGCGCGGGCACAGCGTGACGCTGTTTGATGCGCTGGCGGAGATTGGCGGACAGTTTAATATCGCCAAACAGATCCCCGGCAAAGAGGAGTTCTATGAAACCCTGCGCTACTACCGCCGGATGATCGACCTGACGGGCGTCGAGCTGCGGCTTAACCAGTTTGTCAGCGCGGCGGATCTGATCGGTTTCGACGAGGTGATCCTGGCGAGCGGGATCGTACCGCGCACGCCGGCGATCGAGGGTATCGATCATCCGAAGGTGTTGAGCTATCTGGATGTATTGCGTGACAAAACGCCGGTTGGCGAGAAGGTGGCGATTATCGGCTGCGGCGGGATCGGCTTTGATACCGCCATGTACTTAAGCCAGCCGGGCGAGGCCACCAGCCAGAATATTGCCGAGTTTTGCGTGGAATGGGGTATCGACACCAGCCTGAATCAGTCCGGCGGCCTTCGCCCGGAAGGGCCGCAGCTGCCGAAAAGCCCGCGCCAGATCGTGATGCTGCAGCGTAAGGCCAGCAAGCCGGGCGAAGGGCTGGGCAAAACCACGGGATGGATCCACCGCGCCACCCTGCTCTCTCGCGGGGTGAAGATGATCCCTGCGGTCAGCTATCAGAAGATCGACGACGAGGGTCTGCACGTCACGATCGGCGGCGAGCCGCAGCTGCTGCGCGTGGATCATGTGATTTTATGCGCCGGGCAGGAGCCGAAGCGCGATCTGGCCGATCCGCTGCGCGAAGCCGGTAAAACGGTGCATTTGATCGGCGGGTGCGACGTGGCGATGGAGCTGGACGCGCGGCGGGCAATTGCGCAGGGCACCCAGCTTGCACTGGTTATTTAACGACGACGTCCCAGCTTCACCGCCTTCAGCACCACGAACTTATTGTTCGTCGCAATGGTGACGCAGTTACCGAAAATCTTCTTCAGCTTGTGGAAGTAGTCCAGGTGGCGGTTCGCAACGATGTATAGCTCGCCGTTGATTTTCAGGCAGCGGCGCGCGTGGTGGAACATCTCCCACGCGACGTTATCCGTCAGGGCGTGCTTCTGGTGGAACGGCGGGTTGCAGAACACGGCGTTGAAGCGGAACGGCTCTACGCCGGACAGCGCGTTGTTGATCATAAACTCGCAGCGGTCCAGCGCTTCCGGCATGTTGGTTTCCACGTTCAGACGGCTGGAGGCCACCGCCATCGGCGATTCGTCGCTGAACACCACGCTGGCGTCCGGGTTCTTCGCCAACAGCGTCAGGCCAATCACGCCGTTACCGCAGCCCAGATCGACAATCTCACCTTCCAGATTTTCCGGCAGATGTTCCATAAAGAAACGCGCGCCGATATCCAGCCCGGTGCGGGAGAAGACGTTCGCGTGGTTGTGGATGGTCCAGTCGGTCCCTTCCAGCTTCCAGCTCAGGGTCTCCGGCGCGTCGGCCAGCTCCGGTGCGCTGAAGGTACAGTTGATCAGGCGCGCTTTTTTCCAGGCCAGCGTGGTGGTGGTCGGGCCGAGGACCTTCTCGAACAGCTCGAGCGTCGAAGTGTGAATATCACGCGCTTTGGCTCCCGCGATAATGCGCGTTTCCGGCGTCACGACCTTACGCAACGCGCGCAGCTGTTGCTCCAGCAGCGCCATGGTTTTTGGCACTTTGATCAGCACCACGCCCGGCGCCTGCGGGTAGTCCGCGGTGCTGTCGAGGAACTTCACGCTGGACTCTTCGATGTCGTTATGGCGCAGGTTTTCACGCGTCGCCAGCTCGCTCAGGTAGGAATCGCCGATGCTGTAAGGCGTGTGCTCCGCCAGGGCGCAGCCCAGCGCGCCAAAGGCGTCATTCAGGATCAAAACCGGGCCGCGGATTTCAGTCTCATCCAACTGCTGCAGCAGATATTCATCCGCCGCTTCCCACGCCTGAAGCGGGTTAACGTCGTCCGTTTCCGGGAAACGTTTAAGGTTGAGTGAACGGAAACCGTTGTCTAAGTGGCTCATCGGCCCTCCTGAATGGTAAAATTTGGCGTATCCCTGAAAAGGGTGCGTGAGTATACCCGTTTTATTGTCGATTTGGGGCGTTGATGAACCAACTTACTTATCTCCAGGGCTATCCGGAGCATTTACTGACTCAGGTTCGCAGCCTGATTGCCGAGCAGAAGCTCGGCGCGGTGCTGGAAAAACGCTATCCCGGCACCCACGATTTCGCGACCGACAAGGCCCTCTGGCAGTATACGCTGGATCTGAAAAGCAGGTATCTGAAGAGCGCGCCGCCGATCAACAAGGTGATGTATGACAACAAGATCCACGTGCTGAAAAACGCGCTCGGCCTGCACACCGCCGTCTCCCGCGTACAGGGCGGCAAGCTGAAGGCGAAGGCCGAAATCCGCGTCGCGACGGTTTTCCGTAACGCGCCGGAAGCCTTTCTGCGGATGATCGTCGTCCACGAGCTGGCGCACCTGAAGGAGAAAGAGCACGACAAAGCCTTCTATTCCCTGTGCTGCCACATGGAGCCGCAGTACCACCAGCTGGAGTTTGATACCCGACTATGGCTTACGCATTTATCGTTAAATGGTAATGCGGAATAGCGCACGCGAATTGTCATGATGACGTGCTACAGTGGCTAAAGGTTCCCCGCTACGGAGTACGTAAACGTTTATGATACGTTTCGCAGTCATTGGAACGAACTGGATCACGCGCCAGTTCGTCGACGCCGCCCACGAAACCGGCAAACTGAAACTTACCGCAGTCTATTCCCGCAGCCTTGAGCAGGCGCAGAGTTTTGCCAACGATTACCTCGTTGAGCATCTCTTCACCTCGCTTGATGACATGGCGCAAAGCGACGCCATTGACGCAGTGTATATCGCCAGCCCGAACTGCCTGCACTTCCCGCAAACGAAGCTGTTCCTCAGCCACAAAAAACATGTGATTTGCGAGAAGCCGCTGGCGTCAAATATTGAGGAAGTGGAAGCGGCCATTGCGCTTGCCCGCGAAAACCAGGTGGTGCTGTTCGAAGCCTTCAAAACCGCCAGCCTGCCGAATTTCCTGTTGCTGCAGCAGTCCCTACCGAAAATTGGCAAGGTGCGTAAAGCCTTTATCAACTACTGCCAGTACTCGTCGCGCTACCAGCGCTATCTCGACGGCGAGAACCCGAACACCTTTAATCCGGCCTTCTCTAACGGCTCGATTATGGACATAGGTTTCTACTGCCTGGCCTCTGCCGTGGCCCTGTGGGGCGAGCCGCATGGCGTGACGGCCACCGCCAGCCTGCTGGAGAGCGGCGTGGATGCACACGGTGTAGCGGTGCTGGACTACGGTGATTTCAGCGTCACGCTGCAGCACTCCAAGGTGAGCGATTCCGCGCTGCCGAGCGAAATTCAGGGCGAAGCGGGCTCGCTGGTTATCGAGAAGATCTCCGAGTGCCAGAAGGTGAGCTTTGTGCCGCGCGGCGGCAAAGCGCAGGAGCTGACGCAGCCTCAGCATATTAACACTATGCTCTATGAGGCAGAGGTCTTCGCCCGTCTGGTGGAAGACAACGAAGTGAATCACCCCGGCCTTGCGGTAAGCCGCACCACGGCGAAGCTGCAGACGGAGATCCGCCGTCAGACAGGCGTGGTGTTCCCGGCTGACGGCGTGAGCGCGGAAGCTATCGCGTAAAGCTGTGTAATGAAACGGCGCAGACCATTGACGAAACCAATGGTCTGACATATTTTGTTACCTGCAAAGGGGAGTAACTTCTTCGTCGGTGGATCGTCATTACGATGCGTTAAACACGCATCCGGTCGCCGGGCAACCTTCGTGGTTGTAAGTGAGACCTTGCCGGAAGGCGAGGTCTATGCATAAAAAGCTAACGGCTATCGTCTTCTGACCATGGCCGTTTTTGTTTTTTATGTGTAAGGAAAATAGTATGCATTCTGTCGGCACTCCAATGTTGTGGGGCGGATTCGCGGTTGTCGTGCTCATCATGCTGGCGATCGACCTCTTTTTGCAGGGGCGTCGCGGCGCGCACGGCATGACCATGAAACAGGCTGCGGCCTGGTCGCTGGTGTGGGTCACCCTCTCCCTGCTTTTCTGTGCCGCCTTCTGGTGGTATCTGGCCTCGACCGAAGGCCGCGCGGTGGCCGATCCTCAGGCACTCGCCTTCCTCACCGGCTATCTGATTGAAAAAGCCCTGGCGGTGGATAACGTCTTCGTCTGGCTGATGCTGTTCAGCTATTTCGCCGTGCCTGCGGCCCTGCAGCGACGCGTGCTGGTCTACGGCGTGCTGGGCGCGATTATCCTGCGTACCATCATGATCTTCGCCGGCAGCTGGCTGATTACCCAGTTCGAATGGCTGCTGTACGTCTTCGGCGCGTTTCTGCTGTTCACCGGGGTCAAAATGGCGCTGGCGAAAGAGGACGGCTCCGCGATTGGCGATCGCCCGCTGGTGAAGTGGATCCGTGGACACCTGCGCATGACCGACAAGATCGAGAGCGAGCACTTCTTCGTGCGCAAGAACGGCCTGCTGTTTGCCACCCCGCTGCTGCTGGTGCTGATTCTGGTTGAGCTGAGCGACGTGATTTTCGCGGTGGACAGCATTCCGGCGATCTTCGCGGTGACCACCGACCCGTTCATCGTCCTGACCTCAAACCTGTTCGCCATTCTCGGCCTGCGTGCGATGTACTTCCTGCTGGCGGGCGCGGCGGAGCGCTTCTCAATGCTGAAGTACGGTCTGTCGGTGATCCTGGTGTTTATCGGTATCAAGATGCTGATCGTCGATTTCTACCATATCCCGATCGCCATTTCGCTCGGCGTGGTGTTTGGCATCCTGATCGTGACGCTGATTATCAATACCTGGGTTAACCGCCAGCACGATAAGAAGCAGCAGGTGGAGTAATCCCCCTCACCCCGGCCCTCTCCCACAGGGAGAGGGTGAACACACTTTTGTAACGCAGCAGTTAAAAAATATGATGCAACACGTAAAATCCAGCATTTTACGCTTCCTTCCTTTCGCGCATTCCCTATACTCGACCAGGCAAACATTTACTTACATCCGGACATAAATGTGACTAAGAGCACATCCGGGATGGAACGCAATTTCACTCAGGAAATACGTATGAGCACACAATCAAGCGGACTGTTCGCGCGCCTGGCGCAGGGCAGCCTCGTTAAACAAATTCTGGTCGGGCTGGTGCTGGGTATTCTGCTGGCGATGGTGTCAAAACCTGCGGCGGAGGCCACGGGGCTGCTCGGGACCCTTTTCGTTGGCGCGCTGAAGGCCGTCGCACCGGTACTGGTTCTGATGCTGGTCATGGCGTCGATTGCCAACCACCAGCACGGACAAAAAACCAACATTCGCCCTATTTTGTTCCTGTATCTGCTGGGAACCTTCTCGGCGGCCTTAACGGCCGTGGTGTTCAGCTTCCTGTTCCCGTCCACGCTGCACCTGACCAGCGCGGCCGGTGACATCACGCCGCCATCCGGCATTGTCGAAGTGCTGCGCGGACTGCTGATGAGCATGGTTTCTAACCCCATCACCGCGCTGATGAGCGGAAACTACATTGGCATCCTGGTCTGGGCGATTGGTCTGGGCTTCGCGCTGCGTCATGGTAACGACACCACGAAAAACCTGGTCAACGATCTGTCCAACGCCGTGACCTTTATGGTGAAGCTGGTGATTCGCTTTGCGCCAATCGGTATTTTCGGGCTGGTCTCCTCTACGCTTGCAACCACCGGTTTCGACGCGCTGTGGGGCTACGCGCAGCTGCTGGTTGTGCTGGTCGGCTGTATGCTGCTGGTGGCGCTGGTGATCAACCCGCTGCTGGTGTTCTCGCAGATCCGCCGCAACCCGTATCCGCTGGTGCTGACCTGCCTGCGCGAGAGCGGCGTGTATGCTTTCTTCACCCGCAGCTCTGCGGCGAACATTCCGGTTAACATGGCGCTGGCGGAGAAGCTGAACCTGGACCGCGATACCTATTCCGTGTCGATCCCGCTGGGCGCAACCGTGAACATGGCGGGCGCGGCAATCACCATTACCGTGCTGACTCTGGCGGCGGTGCATACGCTGGGCATTCCGGTGGATCTGCCAACCGCGCTGCTGCTGAGCGTGGTGGCGTCGCTGTGTGCCTGTGGCGCATCCGGCGTGGCGGGCGGTTCGCTGCTGCTGATCCCGCTGGCGTGTAATATGTTCGGCATCCCGAACGAGATTGCGATGCAGGTTGTAGCCGTAGGCTTTATCATCGGCGTGCTGCAGGACTCCTGCGAAACCGCGCTGAACTCCTCTACCGACGTGCTGTTTACCGCAGCGGCCTGTCAGGCGGAAGACGCGCGTTTAGCGAAGAACGCCCTGCGCAGTTAAAAACAAAAGCCCGGTGGCGGCTACGTCTTACCGGGCCTACAGGGTAAATGCAAAACGGCAACCAACGGTTGCCGTTTTTAGTGTTTGTACCCTCTCCCCATGGGAGAGGGTCAGGGTGAGGGCATCAGGCCGCACCGATTAAAGCGTCACACCACTCTTGAAGATCGCCAGCTCGCGGAAGTCGTTCTTCTCGTTACAGGTCTGCTTGCCGTTAGCAAATTCCACGATAGTATCCACGAACTCCGTCAGCAGCTGCGGCATGGCTTTGCCGTGAATCAGCTGGCCCGCATCAAAGTCGATCCAGTGCTTTTTCTTTGCCGCCAGCTCGCTGTTGGTAGCGATTTTCACCGTCGGCACAAAACCGCCGTACGGCGTACCGCGACCGGTACTGAACAGCACCATATGGCAGCCGGCACCCGCCAGCGCGCTGGTGGCGACCGCATCGTTGCCCGGTGCGCTCAGCAGGTTCAGACCGTGGGTTTTCAGGCGCTCGCCGTAGCGCAGCACGTCGACCACCTGGCTCGCGCCCGCTTTCTGGGTGCAGCCGAGGGATTTCTCTTCCAGCGTGGTGATCCCGCCCGCTTTGTTACCCGGCGACGGATTCTCGTAAATCGGCTGATTGTGGGCGATGAAATACTGTTTGAAGTCGTTCACCATGGTGACGGTCTTCTCAAAGGTCTCTTCGTCGCGGCAGTGGCTCATCAAAATACGCTCCGCGCCGAACATTTCCGGCACTTCGGTCAACACCGTCGTGCCGCCGTTGGCAATCACGTAATCCGAGAAGCGGCCCAGCATCGGATTGGCAGTAATACCGGAAAGGCCATCAGACCCGCCGCACTCCAGCCCAAACTTCAGCTCGCTCAGCTTGCCCGGCTCGCGCCTGTCGTGGCGCATCACCTCATAAAGCTGGTGAAGCTGTTCAACGCCCGCTTCCACTTCGTCGTCCTGATGCTGGCACACCATAAAATGCACGCGCTCAGGATCGAACTCGCCCAGCGTGTCGCGGAAGGCGTCCACCTGATTGTTCTCGCAGCCCAGGCCAATCACCAGCACCGCGCCCGCGTTCGGGTGACGCACCATGTTTTGCAGCATGGTGCGGGTGTTAATGTGGTCGTCACCGAGCTGGGAACAGCCGTAGGTGTGGCTGAACAAATGCACACCGTCAGTGCCTTCGGCATCGTTGGTCTCTTTCAGGAAGCGAGTCTGGATTTGACGCGCAATTCCGTTGACGCAGCCGACGGTCGGGAGGATCCACAGCTCGTTGCGGATCCCCACGTCGCCGCTGGCGCGACGGTAGATCTGCACCTCACGATCCGCCGCCTGACGCTCTTCTGCGGGTAAATCAGGTTGATAGCTGTACTCGTCCAGATCGCTCAGATTGGTGCGGGTATTGTGTGAGTGAATGTATTCACCCGGCGCAATATCCGCCAGCGCATGGCCGATGGGCAAACCGTACTTCACAACGTTCTCCCCTTTCGCAATGGGGATCAGGGCAAACTTGTGTCCACGAACGATCGCCTGACGCAGGGTGACGCTCTGGTTATCAACGGTCACCACGTCGCCTTCACCGAGATCCGTCAGCGCGACGGCCACGTTATCCAGCGAATGGATTTTGATGTATTGCATATCAACCTCAAACGGCCTTAGTTCAGTTCAATGGCGAAGTAGTCACGCGCATTGTTAAAGCAGATGTTTCTCACCATTTCGCCCAACAGCTGGATATCCGCTGGCGCTTCGCCCGCGTGTACCCAGCGGCCAATCATCTGGCACAGAATGCGGCGGAAATATTCATGACGGGTATAGGACAGGAAGCTGCGGCTGTCGGTCAGCATGCCGACAAAACGGCTCAGCAGGCCCAGCTGCGCGAGCTGCGTCATCTGACGCTCCATGCCGTCTTTCTGATCGTTGAACCACCAGCCGGAACCGAACTGCATCTTGCCCGGCATTCCTTCGCCCTGGAAGTTGCCGACCATGGTACCCAGCACTTCGTTATCGCGCGGGTTCAGGCAGTACAGGATGGTTTTTGGCAGCAGGTTTTGTTCGTTCTGTTTGCTCAGCAGTTTTGACAACTCTTCCGCCAGCGGACGGTCGTTGATGGAGTCGAAGCCCACGTCAGCACCGAGCAGTTTGAACTGGCGCTGGTTGTTGTTGCGCAGCGCGCCGATGTGGTACTGCTGTACCCAGCCGCGACGCGCGTATTCCGCACCGAGGAATACCAGCACCGCCGTTTTAAACTGCGCCACTTCGTGCTCGCTTAAGCCTTCGCCAGAGAGACGACGCGCCAGAATGCTGTCCAGCTCGGCTTCGTTTGATTCCGCAAACAGCACTACGTCCAGCGCGTGGTCAGACACTTTGCAGCCGTGCGCCGCGAAGTGATCCAGACGTTTGGTCAGCGCGGTTTGCAGATCGGTGAAACGACGGATGTCGGTATCGGACACTTCCGCCAGCTTCGCCATGTAGTCGGTGAAGGTGGCCTGCTCAATGTTGAAGGCTTTGTCCGGGCGCCAGCTTGGCAGCACTTTGATATCAAAAGAGGTGTCTTTCGCGACAACGGCATGATGCTCCAGGGAGTCGATCGGATCGTCGGTAGTGCCCACCATCTTCACGTTCATCTGCTTCATGATGCCGCGCGCGGAGAAGTTATCCTGCGCCAGCAGCGCGTTGCACCGATCCCAGATTTCATCCGCGGTCGTTGGGGAAAGCAACTTGCCGGTGATGCCAAACGGACGGCGGAGCTCAAGATGGGTCCAGTGGTAGAGCGGGTTGCCGATGGTGTGCGGTACGGTTGCCGCCCAGGCGTCAAACTTCTCGCGGTCGGTCGCATCGCCGGTACACAGGCGCTCAGCCACGCCGTTGGTGCGCATGGCACGCCATTTGTAGTGGTCACCCTTCAGCCAGATGTCATACAGGTTTTTGAAGCGATAATTTTCGGCAACCTGCTGCGGCGGTAAATGGCAGTGGTAGTCGAAAATCGGCTGGTCTTTTGCGTAGTCGTGGTACAGGCGGCGAGCAAATTCGGTATCTAACAGAAAGTCTTCGGTCATAAACGGCGTCATTATCGTCTTCCTCATTACGGGAGCGCAGAAAGCGTATGTTCATATGCTGCAAAGTTATCACACCAATTTCCACCAACCGAAGCTTTTTTCGTGAGTGAGATCAATAAACGCCAACAAATAAATTACCCTCAATGAAGTAAACCCTTCTGCAGACCCCGCCAGTACTGGCTTTGCGCGCGATGATTAATGTCCCCACAAAGAATCATACATTTGTGATGTCACTCACCTTTTAAAGCTGTATGACAAGTTATCTTTTCGCCGTCGCAAACTATAAGCCGACGGAATGCATTACCGGTGTGAGAGACATCGGGTTTAACGGTACGGATACCGACTTATGCACGCTTACTTATGGCAAGGTTCGGGCCGTTCCGGGACATGCTCCTGGTTACGCCCCTCCCGTTACACAACTGCTCCCGGAAACGGTTGAGAGGTTGCCGTGCTCTGGCGCGGAAATAACATAACGATGAGGTTTTAGATGCGTAAAATTAAAGGGTTACGTTGGTATATGATCGCACTGGTGACGTTAGGCACCGTGCTGGGCTACCTGACGCGTAACACGGTGGCAGCAGCAGCGCCAACGTTGATGGAAGAGCTGCATATCTCCACGCAGCAATACTCCTACATCATTGCCGCCTATTCCGCGGCTTATACCATCATGCAGCCTGTTGCGGGCTATGTGCTGGATATTCTCGGAACCAAAATCGGTTATGCCTTCTTCGCCATCGCCTGGGCGGTGTTCTGCGGTGCAACCGCGCTGGCAGGCAGCTGGGGTGGACTGGCGCTGGCGCGCGGTGCGGTCGGTGCGGCAGAAGCCGCGATGATCCCGGCGGGTCTGAAGGCCAGCTCCGAGTGGTTCCCGGCGAAAGAGCGTTCCATTGCGGTCGGCTACTTCAACGTGGGCTCGTCCATTGGGGCGATGATAGCGCCGCCGCTGGTGGTGTGGGCCATCGTGATGCACAGCTGGCAGATGGCGTTCATCATCTCAGGCGTGCTGAGCTTTGCCTGGGCGATGGCGTGGCTGGTTTTCTATAAACACCCGCGCGATCAGAAAAAACTCTCCGAAGAAGAACGTGAATACATCATTGGCGGTCAGGAAGCGCAGCATCAGACCAACAACGGCAAAAAAATGACCGTCTGGCAGATCCTGGGCACCCGTCAGTTCTGGGGTATCGCCCTGCCGCGCTTCCTGGCTGAACCGGCCTGGGGTACCTTTAACGCGTGGATCCCCCTGTTCATGTTTAAAGTTTACGGCTTTAACCTGAAAGAGATCGCGATGTTCGCCTGGATGCCAATGCTGTTCGCTGACCTGGGCTGTATCGTGGGCGGCTACCTGCCACCGCTCTTCCAGCGCTGGTTTGGCGTGAACCTGATCGTTTCCCGTAAGATGGTGGTGACCATGGGCGCGCTGCTGATGATCGGCCCAGGCATGATCGGCCTGTTCACCAGCCCGTACGTCGCCATTGCCCTGCTGTGCATCGGTGGCTTTGCTCACCAGTCCCTGTCCGGCGCGCTGATTACGCTCTCGTCTGACGTCTTTGGTCGTAACGAAGTGGCAACCGCCAACGGCCTGACCGGCATGGCCGCCTGGACCGCGAGCACCATGTTTGCACTGGTGGTCGGCGCGCTGGCGGATACCATCGGCTTCAGCCCGCTGTTCGCGGTGCTGGCGATCTTTGACCTGATGGGTGCAGTGGTTATCTGGACGGTGCTGAAAAGCAAATCGGCAGAGGAGCTGGCGAAAGAGTCCCTTGGCAAACCGGCTACGCAGAGTTAGCGAAAATACGTTTCAACTAAGCCGCCTCCGGGCGGCTTTTTTAATGGCAAAATCTGGAGAGTGGCACGCAAAAGTGGTATAACAAATCATCTGCCGTACCCTGCCTGGAGCGCATATGGAAATCACCGAACCACGTCGTTTATATCAACAACTTGCTGCGGAGCTGAAAGATCGCATCGAGCAAGGGGTCTATCTTGTCGGTGATAAACTTCCCGCCGAGCGCTTTATCGCGGATGAAAAAAGCGTCAGCCGCACCGTGGTGCGTGAAGCGATTATCATGCTGGAAGTGGAAGGCTACGTTGAGGTACGCAAAGGCTCCGGCATTCACGTGATTTCTAATCTGCCTAAACACTCTCCCGTCGCGGACGAAAGTCTGGAATTCGCCAGCTATGGCCCGTTTGAGCTGCTCCAGGCTCGCCAGCTGATTGAAAGCAATATTGCTGAGTTTGCGGCGACGCAGGTGACCAAGCAGGACATCATGAAGCTGATGGAGATCCAGGAGAATGCCCGTAAGGAAAAATGTTTCCGCGATTCAGAGTGGGATCTGCAGTTCCACGTTCAGGTCGCCCTGGCAACCCAGAATACGGCCCTGGCGGCAATCGTTGAAAAAATGTGGACTCAGCGCGTTCACAACCCGTACTGGAAAAAACTGCACGACCATATCGATTCCCGTACCGTCGACAACTGGTGCGACGATCACGACCAAATCCTTAAGGCGCTGATTCGTAAAGATCCGCATGCCGCTAAGCTGGCGATGTGGCAGCACCTGGAAAACACCAAGCAGATGCTGTTCAACGAAACCAGCGATGACTTCGAATTTAACGCTGACCGCTATCTTTTTGCCGATAATCCCGTTGTTCATCTCGATACGGCTTCCAGTGCCGCAAAATAGATGACCTTTCTGCTGGCAGGCGCTACGTCGCGCCTTCCGGCTTACAGGAGTAAGCAAAACATATATAGTGTCAGCCTTTGTAAATCCCCTCGCTCACTTCCTGGGCTTACGCCAAAATCAACTCACCCCTGCAAATTCTGTGACGCAGAACGTTGGGCTTTGTTACAATTGGATTCAATTCCTTATTTTGTAAGTTAGTGCTTGCTAACCAGCCAATTAACAGGGAACAGTGTTGGCCACACCGCAATGTGTCCGCGAGCGACCATAATGAAATCACAACAACGTCGCCGTGCTGTTTGTCCCGGATAACAGGCGTGACGTTAACCGATTTCCAGGAACACTGAATGGAACTTTTGACCCAACTGCTGCATGCCCTCTGGGCGCAGGATTTTGAAACGCTGGCCAACCCTTCCATGATTGGCATGCTCTATTTCGTCTTGTTTATGATCCTGTTCCTAGAGAACGGTTTGCTGCCTGCTGCCTTCCTGCCCGGTGACAGTTTGCTGGTGCTTGTCGGCGTGCTGTGTGCCAAAGGGGCGATGGCGTTTCCACACACCATTTTATTACTGACCGTGGCGGCCAGTCTCGGCTGCTGGGTGAGCTATATCCAGGGACGATGGCTGGGCAATACCCGTATCGTCCAGAACTGGCTCTCTCATCTTCCCGCGCATTATCACCAACGGGCGCACCACCTGTTCCACAAGCACGGGCTTTCCGCGCTGCTGATTGGCCGCTTTATCGCCTTTGTTCGCACCCTGCTGCCGACCATTGCCGGTCTGTCGGGGTTGAGCAGCGCGCGCTTCCAGTTCTTTAACTGGATGAGCGGCCTGCTATGGGTGCTTATTTTGACGACGCTCGGCTATGCGTTGGGTAAAACGCCGGTCTTTATGAAATATGAAGACCAGCTGATGTCCTGCCTGATGCTGCTTCCTGTGGTTCTGCTGGTCTTCGGCCTGATTGGCTCACTGGTTGTCCTATGGAAGAAGAAATACGGAGCCAGAGGCTAACGATGGTTATCTCACCGCTCGCCCTGCGCCGTTTTGCCGTTGCCGTGATTACGCTGATCGTCCTCAGCGCCATGCTGCTGGCATGGAGCGCGCTTTCCCATCAGGAATCGACGCTGGCCATCCGCCCGGTAAACCAGGGCGCCAGCGTGCCTGACGGTTTTTCTGTCTGGCATCATCTGGACGCGAACGGGATCCGCTTTAAGAGCATTACCCCGCAGGACGACGTTTTACTGATCAAGTTTGATTCCCGTGCGCAAAGTGCCGCCGCGAAAGTGGTTCTCGACCGTACGCTGCCGCACGGGTATATCATTGCCCAGCAGGAAGATGACAGCCAGCCTGCAGCCTGGCTGTCATTGATTCGCGATACGTCGCATCGGTTTGGATAACTTCCAGGATTCCGAATCTTTTCACTCACTTTGGTGAATCCCCCGTTTACTTACTATGCTTAAGTACGCGGAGCACCCCTCAATGTACTCCGCATAACTTTGGATAGCGGCAAACGCCGCAACACAATGGAAGGTTTCGATAATGAAATTCCGCATGACTCTGGCTCTGGCCCTTTTTTCTTTAAGCACAGCATCCTTCGCAAACTCTCTCTGTCAGGAGAAAGAACAGGATATTCAGCGTGAGATCGGTTATGCCGAAAAGCATAACAATCAGCACCGTGTTGATGGTCTTAAAAAAGCGCTGAGCGAAGTGAAAGCGAACTGTTCAGACAGCAAGCTTCGTGCCGACCACCAGAAGAAAATCGCTGAACAGAAGGACGAGATAGCCGAGCGCCGTCGCGACCTGCAGGAAGCGAAAGAGAAAGGAGATGCGGAAAAAATTGCCAAGCGCGAGAAGAAGTTGAAAGAAGCGCAGGATGACCTGAAAGCGCTGGAAGCTCGCGATTATTGAGTTAACGGAAATCTCAACAGGAGAGAGAATCATGTCAAAAGATACGACGTCTGAACATCTGCGCGCTGAACTGAAATCCCTGGCCGATACCCTTGAAGAGGTGCTGAACTCCTCTGCTGACAAGTCAAAAGAAGAGGTCAGCAAGCTGCGCAGCAAGGCGGAGCAAGCGCTGAAAGAGAGCCGCTATCGCCTGGGTGAAACCGGTGATGCGCTGGCGAAACAGACCCGCGAAGCGGCTGCCCGCGCGGACGAATATGTGCGTGATAATCCATGGACGGGTGTAGGGATTGGTGCCGCAGTGGGTGTGGTACTGGGTGTCCTTCTGACGCGTCGTTGATATGGAAGATCCTCGTCACGCACAAGGGCCTGCTAACAACGTCCTCGGCATCGGCCAGCGTATTTTAACGACGCTGGTCGGGATTGCCGAAACGCGCGTCCGGCTGGCAGTGGTCGAGCTGGAAGAGGAGAAAGCGAACCTCTTCCAGATGCTGCTGATGCTCGGGCTGACCATGCTCTTTGCCGCGTTTGGTCTGATGAGCCTGATGGTGTTAATCATCTGGGCCATCGATCCGCAGTATCGTCTTAACGCGATGATTGCCACCACCGTCGTTCTGCTGGTCGCCGCGTTGATAGGCGGTATCTGGACGCTGCGTAAAGCGCGCAAATCCACTTTCCTGCGCCATACGCGTCAGGAGCTGGCAAACGATCGCGCTCTGCTGGAGGATGACAAGCCGTGAGCGATAAAGCGGAACGTCAGAAGCGAAAAGCGTACCTGTTAAGCCAGATCCAGCAGCAAAGGCTGGATCTGTCTGCCAGCCGCCGCGACTGGATTGACGCGACGCGACGGTTTGACCGCGGCTGGAACACCTTCCTGAGCCTGCGCTCATGGGCGCTGGTCGGCAGCAGCGTGATGGCGATCTGGACGGTTCGTCATCCGAACATGCTCATCCGCTGGGCACGTCGTGGATTCGGCGCCTGGAGCGCCTGGCGTCTGGTGAAAGCCACGTTGCGGCAGCAGCAGCTGCGGTAATAAAAGCAAAACGGTAACTCAGGTTACCGTTTTTTGTTTTTGCGCCCTCTCCCTGTGGGAGAGGGTTGGGATAAGGGCACCAGCGCGCACGCCCCTTACTCAATATCTTTGAAGAAGATTGACAGTTTTCCTTGCTAACAATTACCACCCGCCCCGTTTATTATCCTCTCCATCGACAGCAACGCCGCGGTATCTACCCGGAATTGCAGACAAATAATGTTCAGCCGCTCATGTGGTTTCCTGGAGAGTAAAATGAAAAAATTAGAAGATGTTGGTGTACTGGTCGCGCGTATTCTGATGCCAATTCTGTTCATCGTGGCAGGTTGGGGAAAAATCACCGGTTATGCGGGTACCCAGCAGTATATGGAAGCCATGGGCGTTCCGGGGTTCCTGCTGCCACTGACCATTCTTCTTGAGTTCGGCGGCGGCCTGGCGGTACTGTTCGGCTTCCTGACCCGTACTACCGCGCTGTTTACCGCAGGCTTCACCGTGCTGACAGCGTTCATCTTCCACAGCAACTTTGCGGAAGGCGTGAACTCTCTGATGTTCATGAAAAACCTGACCATCGCGGGTGGCTTCCTGCTGCTGGCCGTCACTGGCCCGGGCGCATACAGCATTGACCGCATTCTGAATAAGAAGTGGTAAGCACGCTATACTGAATGAACACAAAGCGAGGAGACATCTCCTCGCTTTTGCTATCTGACGGAGGAGAAAAAATGGGACAACTCGTAGACGGCGTATGGCAGGATGTCTGGTATGACACCAAATCCACCGGAGGTCGCTTCAAGCGCTCAGTTTCGGCCTTCCGTAGCTGGCTGACCGCCGACGGCGCGCCAGGCCCGAGCGGCGAAGGCGGCTTCGCGGCTGAGAAAGACCGTTATCATCTTTATGTTTCGCTTGCCTGCCCGTGGGCACACCGCACGCTGATTGTGCGCAAGCTTAAAGGTCTCGAATCCTTAATTCCGGTTTCGGTCGTGAACCCGCTGATGCTGGAAAACGGCTGGACGTTTGACAGTGATTTCCCCGCGGCGACCGGCGACGATCTTTACCACCACGATTTCCTTTACCAGCTCTATCTGCGCGCCGATCCTCACTACACCGGGCGCGTTACCGTGCCGGTCCTGTGGGACAAGAAAAACCAGACGATTGTCAGCAATGAGTCTGCGGAAATCATCCGCATGTTCAATACCGCGTTTGACGCGCACGGCGCCCGTGCCGGAGATTACTATCCGGCTGAGCTGCGTGAGAAAATTGACGAGCTGAACAGCTGGATTTACGACAACGTCAACAACGGTGTCTACAAGGCCGGTTTCGCCACCAGCCAGGAAGCGTATGACGAAGCGGTCGGAAAGGTGTTTGAATCGCTTGAGCGTCTCGAGCAGATCCTGGGCCAGCATCGCTACCTGACGGGCGATCGCCTGACGGAAGCGGACATTCGCCTGTGGACCACGCTGGTTCGCTTCGATCCGGTCTATGTCACCCACTTTAAGTGCGACAAGCACCGCATCAGCGATTACCTGAACCTGCATGGTTTCCTGCGCGACATCTACCAGATGCCGGGTATTGCCGACACGGTCGATTTCCACCATATCCGCACCCACTATTTCCGCAGCCATAAAACCATCAACCCGACGGGCATTATCTCCATTGGGCCGTGGCAGGATCTGGATGAACCTCACGGGCGCGACGTCCGATTTGGATAAATACGAAGGGCATCACCAGATGCCCTTTTTTAATTCACAATCTCCATCTATCCTTACCTCGATCGCTTAGAAAACAAGTGATTGACTGACTAATGAGGCAAGGAAAATGGACTGGTATTTAAAAGTACTGCGTAACTACATTGGATTTGGTGGCCGTGCCCGCCGCAAAGAGTACTGGATGTTCGTTCTGGTGAACTTCATTCTCATTATGGTGCTGGGTATTGTGGATAAAATTCTTGGCTGGGAGCGGGCTGGCGGTGAAGGCGTGCTGACCACCATTTACGGCCTGTTAGTCTTGCTGCCATCGTGGGCGGTGCTGTTCCGTCGACTGCACGACACCGATCGTTCAGCGTGGTGGCTACTGCTGCTGTTGATCCCGATTATTGGCTGGATCGTGATTTTGATCTTCAACTGCCAGAGCGGGACGCCGGGCGAAAACCGCTTTGGTCCGGATCCTAAGATCGGCGCATAAAAAAAGCCCGGTGGCGCTTACGCTTACCGGGTCTACCAATTACGATTTTATTTATTGTATTGCGTGAAAAGCTTCGGAATTTCGCGTAAACACCATGATTTGGCTTCGCCCATGCTGTCACGGCGCCACGCCATAATGATATCCACCTCGTGGCTATATTCTGGGCTGACTACGCGCAGCCGCCCTTCAGCAATATCCTGTTCGACAAACGGGTACGGCATGGTCGCCACGCCCAGACCGGCCAGCAGCGCCTGACGTTTGTCTTCCAGTGAGGTGACCGTCAGACGAGGCTGCTTATCCAGCAGCTGCACCGTCAGCACCGGACGCTCGCGCGCGGTGTCCGCTACCGCCACGCCGCGATACTTCACGCGCGTCACTTCAGAGAGCGGCTCCGGCTCCTGGTGAATCGGGTGATTGGGTGCGGCAACATAGACGTTCATCACGCTGTAGAGCTTGCGCGAGTTGATTTCCGATGAGGAACGGAAGTGCATGTCCGGCGCAATCACAATATCCGCCCTGCCCGTCTCCAGACGTTCCCACGCGCCTGCCAGCACCTCGGTGATGATTGACAGCTGCGTATTGGCCTTCGCCGCCAGGCGGTCCACCAACGGAAACAGCGCTTCAGTCGGCACCAGCGCTTCGGTAACTAACGTCAGATGGGTTTCCCAGCCGCGCGCCAGCGCTTCGGCGTCTGTCGTGAGCTTGTCCGCCGCTTCCAGCAGCACGCGGCCGCGCTCCAGCAGCATTCGTCCCACGTTGGTGAATTTTGTTCGATGACCGGAGCGGTCAAACAGCACCACGTCCAGCTCTTCCTCCAGCTTCTGCATGGTGTAGCTTAGCGCAGACGGAACGCGCCCCAGCTCATCTGCCGCCGCCGCAAAACTGCCGCGCCGGTCAATCGCGTCCATAACGCGAAGCGCCTCAAGCGTCAATGCTCTCTCTTTAGCCATCTCGTTCTCATTCAGGAAATTTGAACATACCGGGCAGAATATCTGGCTAACAATGCAGCGTCCATACCTTTACCATTGTTTTAGTGTAAAGAGAGGTCAAGTTTATGATTACGACAAGAACAGCTAAACAGTGCGGACAAGCCGATTTCGGTTGGCTGCAGGCCCGCTACACCTTTTCCTTTGGACACTACTTTGACCCTAAACTCCTCGGTTACGCTTCACTGCGCGTGTTGAATCAGGAAGTGCTCGCCCCGGGCGCCTCCTTCCAGCCGCGTACGTACCCGAAAGTCGATATCCTGAACCTGATCCTGGAAGGCGAGGCAGAATACCGCGATAGCGAGGGCAATCATGTCCAGGCAAAGGCTGGCGAAGCGTTGTTAATTTCCACGCAGCCGGGCATCAGCTACAGCGAGCATAACCTCAGCAAAGATAAAACGCTGACCCGTATGCAGCTGTGGCTGGACGCCTGCCCCGAGCGTGAAAATCCGCTGGTGCAGAAGTTAGATTTAACGGGCGATAAGCAGCAGCTGATTGCATCGCCGGACGGCAGTAAAGGTAGCCTGCAGCTGCGCCAGCAGGTGTGGCTGCACCATATCGAACTGAAGAAAGGTGAACAGGCGAGCTTCCAGCTTCATGGTCCGCGCGCCTATTTACAGTCTATTCACGGTACGGTACATGCGGTGACGCACACGGAAGAGAAAGAAGCGCTCACCTGCGGCGACGGGGCGTTTATTCGTGATGAAGCGAACATCACCCTGGTGGCGGATACGCCGCTGCGCGCGCTGCTGATTGATTTGCCGGTTTAAAAAATACTCACACCCTAACCCTCTCCCAGTGGGAGAGGGAACCGATCGATCCACGGCAGAATCATCCGGCGCTGTTCACGACGTACGAAATCACTCTGCCAGCGCGTTAGCCATATCGGTTCTAATCTGCTTACGCTGTTCCGGCGTCAACACCTGGCTGACGTCGAAGTAATATTTCACGCGGTAATAGCGGGTCTGCTCTTCAATTTTGCTAAAGGCAGCAAGCTGGCTTTTCACCGTGCTTTCGTCCCATTTACCCGCCTGGAACATGTCGATCAGCGCGCCGTCCTTCACGCCCGTCATCGGGATCTTACTGACATTTTGTTCCAGCTGCTTATGCAGATCTTCAATCTTCTTAACCTGCTCATTGCTGAGCTTCAGGTGCTGTACCAGCGGATCCTGCGAGGGAGACGGGGCAGCCTCAACGTTCGCGGCCTGTGCCGTAAAACTGCACGCTGCCAGCGAGGCGGCGACCAGCGCAATACGGGTCATTTTCATCATCTTACTGTCCTTACATGCTGTGATAGGGAAAAGCAGGCGTATTGTTTTTCAAGAGCGGATGAATATGTGTGAATAATTATATAAACAATTTTGTATGTTTAGCGGGCAAAAAAATGCCCCCAGGGTTGAGGGGGCATGAGACCTGGATGTCATCAGATAGATTGCGTAAACGTCCTCGAAATCACATCCTGCTGCTGCTCGCGCGTCAGGGCGTTAAAACGCACCGCATAGCCTGAAACGCGGATCGTCAGGTTCGGGTAATTCTCGGGATGCGCGATGGCATCGAGGAGCATTTCCCGATTCATGACGTTGACGTTCAGATGCTGCCCGCCCTCAATGGACGCTTCGTGATGGAAGTACCCGTCCAGCAGCCCCACCAGGTTGGTTTTGCGCACCAGCTCGTCCTTGCCCAGCGCCTGCGGCACGATGGAGAAGGTGTAGGAGATCCCGTCTTTCGCATAGGTGAACGGCAGCTTGGCCACCGACGTTAGCGAGGCCACGGCCCCTTTTCTGTCGCGGCCGTGCATCGGATTCGCGCCTGGCGCAAACGGCGTGCCGCCGCGGCGTCCGTCCGGCGTGTTCCCGGTCTTCTGGCCGTATACCACGTTGGAGGTGATGGTCAGGATCGACTGGGTTGGCACCGCGTTGCGGTAGGTTGGCAGCGCCTGAATTTTCTTCATAAAGCGCTCCACCAGGTCGCAGGCGATGCTGTCCACGCGGTCGTCGTTGTTGCCGTACTGCGGATAGTCCCCTTCAATCACAAAATCGACCGCCAGACCGGTGTGGTCGCGCACTGGCTTCACCGTGGCGTATTTAATGGCCGACAGGGAATCCGCCGCCACGGACAGCCCGGCAATGCCGCAGGCCATGGTGCGATAGACGTCGCGGTCATGCAGCGCCATCAGCGAGGCTTCGTAACTGTACTTATCATGCATGTAGTGAATGAGGTTCAGGGCGCTGATGTACTGCACCGCCAGCCAGTCCATAAAGTGATCGAGGCTCGCCATCACGGTGTCGTAATCCAGCACGTCGTCCAGCAGCGGCTCGGTTTTCGGGCCGACCTGGATCTTCAGCTTCTCGTCCACCCCGCCGTTGATCGCGTACAGCAGCGTTTTGGCGAGGTTGGCGCGCGCGCCAAAGAACTGCATCTGCTTGCCGATCACCATCGGGCTGACGCAGCAGGCAATGGCGTAGTCGTCGCTGTTGAAGTCCGCACGCATCAGATCGTCGTTCTCATACTGCAGCGAAGAGGTGACGATCGACACCTGCGCGGCGTATTTTTTGAACGCAATCGGCAGTTGTTCAGACCAGAGGATCGTCAGGTTCGGCTCCGGCGCAGGCCCCATGGTGTGCAGCGTGTGCAGATAGCGGAAGCTGTTTTTGGTCACCAGCGTGCGCCCGTCCAGCCCCATGCCGCCGATCACTTCCGTCGCCCAGATTGGATCGCCGGAGAAGAGCGTGTCGAACTCCGGCGTGCGCAGGAAGCGCACCATGCGGATCTTCATGATGAAGTGGTCGATCAGCTCCTGCGCCTGGACTTCATTCAGGCGCCCCGCCTGCATGTCGCGTTCAATGTAGATATCGAGGAACGAGGCCGTGCGCCCCAGCGACATCGCCCCACCGTTCTGGGATTTCACCGCTGCAAGGTAGGCAAAATAGACCCACTGCACCGCTTCCTGGGCGTTCATCGCCGGACGTGAAATATCAAAGCCGTAGTTCGCCGCCATCTGCTGGATCTGCAGCAGCGCGCGCCTGTGCTCCGCCAGCTCTTCACGCAGGCGGATCGTCGCCTCCAGATCTTCACCGCGCTCCAGCCTGCCCTGCAGATCGGCAAACTGAAGTTCGCGCTCGCGCACCAGATAAGCGATCCCGTACAGCGCCACGCGGCGATAGTCGCCGATGATGCGTCCGCGCCCGTAGCCGTCCGGCAGACCGGTCAGCACGCCGGATTTACGGCAGCGCATCATCTCCGGCGAATAGACGTCAAACACGCCCTGGTTGTGTGTTTTGCGCAGGTCGGTAAACAGGTATTCGAACTGCGGATCCATCTCCCGGCCATAGGCTTCGAACGAGCTGCGGATCATGTTGATCCCGCCATACGGATGCAGCGCGCGCTTGAGCGGCTTATCGGTTTGCAGGCCGACGATCGTCTCCAGATCCTGGTCGATATAGCCCGGCCCGTGGGCCGTAATGGTGGTGGCAATGTTGGTGTCAAAATCCACCGGGGCGTGGGTGGCATTCTCCTGGCGAATGCCGACCATTACCTTCTGCCACAGCGCCGTCGTTGCTGGCGTCGCCTGCGCGAGGAAAGCTTCATCGCCTTCATAAGGGGTGTAGTTATGCTGAATAAAATCGCGGACGTTGACGGCGTTTTTCCATTCTTCACCGCGAAACCCGGCCCATGCGTCGCTGTAGGGCGCGACGCCCGTATCGATTGTTACTTTCATGTGTTTCTCGCTTTATCAGGCGTAAGCCGCGGCCGGGGTAACCTTTCCAAGACGGAGGGCGTCCAGCGCGATCATTTTTTCTTCGTTGGTAGGGATAACCGCGCAGGCCACGCGGGACGATTCGGTGGAGATCACGCGCTCACCCGCGCTGCCCGGCAGGGCATTTTTGTCGTCGTCGAGGATGATGCCGAAGACTTTCAGATGTTCCGCCACCAGCGCGCGGACAAGCTTCGAGTTTTCGCCAATACCGCCGGTAAAGACCACCCCATCCAGGCGGTGCAGCGACGCCGCGTGCCCGGCGATATGCCGCGAAATGCGGTGCACGAAGGTATGGATAGCCAGCTGCGCCCGCTCGTTGCCTTCGTGCCAGGCTTTCTCCAGCGTACGTAAATCGGAGGAGATGCCGGAGATCCCCAGCAGCCCGGACTCTTTATTGACCACGCGCTCCAGATCCTCGAACGACTGGCCGGTCTGCTGGGCAATCCACGCCATCGCGCCGAAGTCCACGTCGCCGCAGCGCGTCCCCATTACCAGCCCTTCCAGCGGCGTCATCCCCATCGAGGTGTCGACGCTTTCGCCGTTGCGCACCGCACAGATGGAGGCTCCGTTGCCGAGATGGGCAATCACCAGGCCGCTGTCATCGGGGGACAGCCCGAGAAGCGTATGCGCCTGCGCGGCTACGTAGCGGTGAGAGGTGCCGTGGAAGCCGTAGCGGCGCACGCCCAGCTCTTCAAAATAGCGGTACGGCAATCCGTACAGATACGCCTGCGGCGGCAGCGTCTGGTGGAAGCTGGTATCAAATACCGCCACCTGCTGCACGCCCGGGAACAGACGCTCTGCGGCTTCCACGCCGCTCAGGTTGGCGTAGTTATGCAGTGGCGCCAGCGGGGAAACCTGTCGGATCTGCGCGATCGCCTCTTCCGTGATCAGGGTCGACTCGCTGAAGAGATTTCCCCCGTGCGCAATGCGGTGGCCAATTAAGGCCACGCTGCTCATCAGGTTACGCTTCTCCAGCTCCAGGGCGATGGCAGCCAGCGCCCCTTCGTAGTCCTGGTGAGCCAGTCTGGCTGGCTCACCCCCGTTCACGGAAATAAAGGCCTTCTCGGTGTTGATCCCATCTGCAATGCCCGTCATCAGGGCATCGCAGCTGCTGGCGTCGAGCACCGAAAACTTAACAGAGGACGATCCGCAGTTAATTACCAGTACAACCGGAAACTCAATCATCATGTGACTCCGCTCTTCCTGAGCAATGGCTTAGAACAGTTTGTAAACGATATTCAGAATGGTCAGCAGGCCGACCGCGGTAACGAAGATGTTCTCGGTACGCCCTTTGTATTTCGCCAGCGCCGGTGCTTTGCGGATGGCATACATCGGCAGCAGGCACAGCAGAGAGGCGATGATTGGTGCGCCCATGGCTTCAATAAGGTCCAGAATGTTCGGGTTGGCGTAGGCCACAACCCAGGTGGAGCCCATGATGAACACCATGCTGATGGTGTTCAGCTTGCCAACGGAGACTTTCTTCTTATCGCCCTTGTAGCCGAACTTGAGGATCAGGCCGTTCAGCCCTTCCAGCGTGCCCAGGTAATGACCGAAGAAGGATTTGAAGATAGCGACCAGCGCGATGATGGAGGCTCCGTATTCCAGTACCGTCGCAAACGTCGATTTGGTGCCAGACATTGACGCAAAGTGGTTCGCCAGGTAAGAGAGCACCGGAATGTTCTGCGCCTTAGCGTCCGCCATGTTCTGCGGAGAGAGCGTAAACAGGCAGCTAAAGGCGAAGAACATCACCACGGCCACCATCAGCAGGCTGGCGCGACCGATGATTTTGGAACATTTCTGCTCGGTGAACGCTTTCCCGAACTCCGGCTCGTACTCTTCGCGCTTGGAAACCACAAACGAGGAGACGATAGGCGAGAAGTTGAAGGAGAAGACCATGATGGAGATACCCAGCCACACCGTGACCAGAATGCCGTCATGACCGGTGAAGGCGATATCGCTCAGGTTGACCTGGTCAATCACCGCCGAGTTCCAGTAAGGGATCAGCGACAGGGAAATCAGCACCAGGCTGGCGATAAACGGGAACACCAGGAAGCTCATGACCTTCACCATCAGGTCTTTACCAAACCAGATAACAAAGGCCATCAGCAGCAGCAGGAACAGCGCCACCACGCCGCGGTTCAGCGCAGGTAGCTGGAGCTGATTTTCCCAGAAGGTCATAAAGGTGTTGGTAATGGTGACGCCGTAAATCCACAGCAGCGGGCAAATAGCGAAGAAGTAGAGGAAGGTGATCACCACCCCGCCGGTTTTTCCAAAGTGCTCTTCCACCGTTTCGGTGATGTTGCCCGAGACGTTGCTGCCGGAGAGGCACAAACGCGCCAGCGCGCGGTGGCAGTAAAACGCAATCGGGAACGCGAGAACCAGCATCAGCAGGATAGGGATCAATCCACCAAAGCCAGCGCGAATGGGGAAGAACAGCACGCCTGCGCCAATGGCGGTACCAAACAGGCCAAGCGTCCAGGTGGTATCAGACTTACGCCAGGAGGACGTTTTTGTCTGGCCAACGATAATGCTTTCTGTGTTGCTCATAGGTCACCTTTATGCGTCAACGAAGCCGGTAATTTGGGAAACACGGGAGAGATCGATATTGCCACCGGAAATAATGCAGACGGTTTTACGACCCTGAATATAGCGATCGAGCTTGCCGCTTAATAACGCGGCACAGGCCAGCGCGCCGGCACCTTCCGTCACCACTTTATTACGCTGAATAAGCGCGATCATGCTGTCGCGAATGTTGTCTTCGCTGACCAGCACAATGTCATCAACCAGCTCGCGAACAATTTCGAACGGTAAATTACCGGGACGAGAAACATCACAGCCATCGGCCAGCGTGCCGGTAACGCGATGGCTCATTATTTCTCCGGCCTGATACGATGCCGCCATGCCGTGAACATTTTCTGACTGCACGCCGATAATATTAATGGTGGGGTTGATGGATTTAATTGCCGTCGCAATCCCGGCAATCAAACCGCCGCCGCCGATAGGCACAATAACGTTATCCACGTCGTATAAATCTTCGAGAATTTCCAGACCGATGGTGCCCTGCCCGGCGATCACTTTGGCATCATCGTATGGCGGAATAAAAATACGCCCTTCCATCTCGACGATTTCGCTGACTTTGGCAATGGTGTCGTTGAAGTTCTCGCCGTGCAGCACAACTTCCGCCGAGTAGTCGCGCGTCGCGGCCACTTTAGACTTCGGCGCGCCCATCGGCATCACCACTTTGCCGTCGATGCCGAGCATCGCGCAGGAGAGGGACACACCCTGCGCGTGGTTCCCCGCGGAGCAGGCGACAACGCCTTTGCGTTTTTCAGCGTCGGTCAGCGAGCTTAATTTGTTAAACGCGCCGCGGATCTTAAACGAGCCGGTACGCTGCATGTTCTCAAACTTCAGGAATATTTCGCCCTTGCAGCGTTCGCTAAGATAATTCGAGCGCGGCATACCGGTTTTATATATTTTTCCTGCCAGTCGTTTTCTGGCGTCCTGAATATCTTCAATCGTTACCGGGAGATCGTAGGTAATATGCATAATATCCTCGTTATAATAATTCATTCTTTTCAGGCAAAGTCAGGGTATCAGAGCGTTACAGAGATAAGCTCTGGGTGTTTTTAAAATGATTACTCATTATTCATCGTCGTCTTTCGATATTCATCGACGAATACTGTTTTGCCAGCTCAACTAATACTGACGCCGATTTTTTAATCCTGTAATTTTTTGACCACACGGCGGCATAACGCGCCACGGGTAATTCATCTTCCACGGGCAGCACGATAAACTGGTCGGAACCGAACGGGGCAATCATGTCGCGGGGAATGACCGTCAGATAATCGGCATTCAGCACGAGGTTATAAATGGTGACGACGGAATCGGTCTGGACGATGTTTTCGATGCTGATGTGGTTGTTTTGCAGAGTAGTCAGAAGTTCTTTGTAGTAGCCCATATCTGTTTGCGGCATCACCCACTGCTCGTGCGTGAGCGATGCCAGTGTCGTCGGGCCGGTGCACGTTCGCGTTTTGCTGGCGACCAGCACAAACTCGGACTCAAACAGCGGTTCGACGTGCAGATCCTGCAGCAGCATTTCATCGCTTAGCGTGCCGATAGCGAAATCCAGACGACCGTCGCGAATGGCCGGAAGGAAAGAGGAGAGCTGGGCTTCATACATCGAGACGCGTGCTTTCGGGAACACTTCCTTGAATTTTTTGATCATCTCGGACAGGAAGGTAAAGCCGATCAGCGACGGGTAGCCAAAGGAGACGTCCATGACGGTGCTGAAACTCAGGCTGTTAATCTCACTCACCATGTTTTTCATTTCGCGGGTGATCGACTCTGAGTACGAGAGCAGGACCTGGCCCGCGGCAGTGAGTTTTACGCCGGTGTTTTTACGCACCATCACTTCCACGCCGAAGTAGGACTCAATATCGCTGATGATTTTGCTGACGGCGGGTTGCGTCAGGCCAAGCTGTCTTGCTGCAGAACCTATGGAGCCACTTTTAATGACTTCCTGAAATACCACGAGGTGCTGTGTTTTCGGTAGAATAATAGTGTTCATAATATTCTGCGCTTATTTCCCTATGACGGAGCGGATTCTACCTAATAGTGTTTAAGGGGGTATGTGCTGTCACTCACAATTTGCTTTTCCGCACGCTTCACAGGAACAACAACAACCAAAAAACACATTTGTTATCAATAACATAAATAAATACAACCACACCATTACGCTGATATCGATCAATAAAAGCAGTAGTAATAAATTTATTTTATGGCGATAACCTTGATAAATTTCTCAGCGTTAAAAAAATCAATAAAGACGATCTTTCAGGCAATTAAAGACCAATAAATAACCGCTATTTGTTTGAAACATTCTTTCAATTTATTAAATTTTTCCGATGCAAATTTTCAGGTTTGCGGAAAAGAGTGGAATACGTCACATATTCACGGGAGAAATGTATTTGATTTCAATATATGCATATCAAACGAGAAAAGATTCGCGATCATAAATGCAACAAAGACAACAAATTATCAACACTAAAAATCGTGTGTTTTTCAGCGCGAAATTTTGTGATGGCGATCGTCTACAGGTACTGGATCGATACGAAAGGTATAAAAGCAGTGAAATGTGCTTAATGTCGCAAATATGAGAATTGATGTCGTTTGTCCGGCGCTGCGCTTACCCGTCCAGCAACACCCGGAAAGCAAAAACCCCGCCGAGGCGGGGTTTTTTAAGAAGTTGAAGCTGACCGATAAGCCGGGTTCTGTCGTGGACAGTCATTCATCTAGGCCAGCAATCGCTCACTGGCTCAAGCAGCCTACCCGGGTTCAGTACGGGCCGTACCTTGTGAACCCCTATTTGGCCTTGCTCCGGGTGGAGTTTACCGTGCCACGGACTGTTACCAGCCGCGCGGTGCGCTCTTACCGCACCCTTTCACCCTTACCTGATCCCGCTTGCGCGGGCCATCGGCGGTTTGCTCTCTGTTGCACTGGTCGTGGGTTTCCCCCCCAGGCGTTACCTGGCACCCTGCCCTATGGAGCCCGGACTTTCCTCCCCTCCGCCCGTCTCCCCCGAAAGGGACGACGACGAAGCGGCGACTGTCTGGTCAGCTTCGGCGCGCAGTATAGAGGGTTTGCGCGCCGCTGTCACCCTAAGGTGTAGGCAAGGCGTGATTAACGCGCCACTTCCACCTTCGCCAGTTTTTCGTAGTAGCACGCAATCGCGCTGTGATCGGCCGTGCCCAGGCCATCGGCACGCAGCGCCTGCATCATCTCCATGACCGCCGCGGTCAGCGGCAGCTGTGCGCCCACGCCGTGTGACGTATCCAGCGCGTTCGCCAGATCTTTGATATGCAGGTCGATGCGGAAACCGGGTTTGAAATTACGATCCATGACCATCGGCGCTTTGGCATCCAGCACGGTACTGCCCGCCAGACCACCGCGAATGGCCTGATAGACCAGATCCGGGTTGACGCCCGCTTTGGTTGCCAGCGTCAGCGCTTCGGACATGGCGGCAATGTTCAGCGCCACAATCACCTGGTTTGCCAGCTTGGTCACGTTACCCGCCCCGATGTCCCCGGTATGCACCACGGAGCCCGCCATCGCTTTCATCAGGTCATAGTATTTATCAAACACGGCTTTATCGCCGCCGACCATCACCGACAGCGTGCCGTCGATCGCTTTCGGCTCACCGCCGCTGACCGGTGCATCCAGCATATCGACGCCCTTCGCTTTTAACGCCTCGCTGATTTCACGGCTTGCGAGGGGTGCAATAGAGCTCATATCAATCAACACCAGGCCCGGCTTCGCACCGTCGATAATGCCGTTCTCACCCAGCGCAACTTCTTTAACATGCGGTGAGTTTGGCAGCATGGTGATAATAACATCGCACTGCTCGGCAATGGCCTTCGCGGTGGTAGCCGTTTCAGCGCCAGCCGCTATCACCTCTGCCACGGCCTGCGGATTGTGATCGGATACCACCAGTGAGTAACCCGCTTTGATGAGGTTCTTACTCATTGGTTTACCCATGATGCCCAGGCCAATAAAACCCACTTTCAGCGTCATAATCTGTTTCCTCAATGATGGTTATTTTTTAAAAGCGTCGGCTAATTTCTGCGTGGCCGAGCGGAATACGCCGAGGTCGCTGCCGACGGCTACAAACGTGGCTCCCCACTCCAGATAGCGACGGGCATCAGCCTCAACCGGCGCCAGAATGCCGCACGGTTTGCCGTGAGCTTTAGCGCGGGCAAAGATGTGCTGGATCGCGCGCTGCACGTCAGGGTGGCTGGCGTTACCCAGATGGCCAAAGGCGGCAGCCAGATCGCTTGGGCCGACGAAGATCCCGTCCACGCCGTTTGTGGCGGCAATCGCGTCAACGTTATCAACGCCCTGCTGGCTCTCGATCTGAACCAGAATGGTGATGTTGCTGTTGGACTGCGCGAAGTAGTCCGGCACCATGCCAAACATATTGGCGCGATGCGAAACGGAAACGCCGCGGATCCCTTCTGGCGGATAGCGCGTTGAGGCTACGGCCAGGGCCGCTTGTTCTTCCGTCTCCACAAACGGGATCAGGAAGTTGTAGAAACCGATATCCAGCAGGCGCTTGATAATCACCGGCTCGTTGGTGGGCACGCGCACTACCGGGGCGCTGGGGCTGCCTTTCAGCGCCATCAGCTGTGGAATAAAGGTGCTGATATCGTTCGGAGCATGTTCGCCGTCCAGCACCAGCCAGTCAAAACCGGCCAGGCCCAGCACTTCGGTGCTGATAGGGTTTGCCAGCGCGGACCAGCAGCCAATCTGAATCTGGTGTGCCGCGAGGGCCGCTTTAAATTTATTCGGGAAGATATCATTACTCATCGTATTTACCTTTTTAATTCCGCAGCCTATATCAGCATCACTTTATTTATTCAGACACCGCACCAGCATTATATTTATTATTCTGACGTATTTTGGCGTTATAAAATCGTCATTCAGTATAAGACGCAATCCACAACCGCACATTGTTTTAATGCTCAAGTATTGCGTTACACTTCGATAAATTTTTTTTGCATATGCACAAGGCGCTGGGCGCTAATGCACAGAATCAGGCATTACTGTTTCTGGAGCGATCGCGATCACATTTTCATATCCCCTATGCTGACATGCTTTATTTCTGAAAGCCGCGTATTTATTTCTACCATTAGAAAATTGGCTGAATTTATTATCAGACACTTTGCTGGAGAATACTGAACAATGGCCGACATTGAAATTCGACAGGCATCGCCGACGGCGTTTTATATAAAAGTCCACGACACCGATAATGTGGCGATTATTGTCAACGACAATGGCTTAAAAGCGGGCACCCGCTTCCCGGACGGGCTGGAACTAATTGAGCATATTCCGCAGGGACATAAAGTCGCCCTGGTGGATATCCCTGCTAACAGCGAAATCGTACGTTACGGTGAAGTCATCGGCTATGCCGTTCGCTCTATACCACAGGGGAGCTGGGTTGAGGAGTCGCTGGTGGCGCTGCCGGAAGCGCCGCCGATGAACACACTTCCGCTGGCGACCCGCGTGCCGGAACCGCTACCTCCGCTGAGGGGCTATACCTTCGAAGGCTACCGCAACGCGGACGGCAGCGTCGGCACCAAGAATCTGCTCGGCATTACCACCAGCGTGCACTGCGTGGCGGGCGTAGTGGATTACGTGGTGAAAATCATCGAACGCGATCTGCTGCCGAAATACCCGAACGTCGACGGCGTGGTTGGCCTGAACCACCTCTACGGCTGCGGCGTGGCGATTAACGCCCCCGCTGCCGTAGTGCCTATCCGTACCATCCACAATATCGCCCTGAACCCAAACTTTGGCGGCGAGGTGATGGTCATCGGTCTGGGGTGTGAAAAATTGCAGCCAGAGCGCCTGCTGCAGGGCACCGAAGATGTGAAAGCCATTCCGGCAGACGAGGCCAGCATCGTGCGTCTGCAGGACGAGCACCACGTGGGTTTCCGCTCAATGGTCGACGATATCCTGCAGGTGGCTGAACGCCATCTGGACAAGCTCAACAAGCGCCAGCGCGAAACCTGCCCGGCGTCTGATTTGGTAGTGGGAACACAGTGCGGCGGCAGCGATGCCTTCTCCGGCGTGACGGCCAACCCGGCGGTGGGCTATGCGTCCGATCTGCTTGTTCGCTGCGGCGCCACGGTGATGTTCTCCGAGGTGACCGAAGTGCGTGACGCCATCCATCTGCTCACGCCACGCGCCGTTAATGAAGAGGTCGGCAAGCGCCTGCTCGAGGAAATGGCCTGGTACGATAGCTATCTCGATATGGGCAAAACCGACCGCAGCGCAAATCCCTCACCGGGGAACAAAAAAGGCGGCCTGGCCAACGTAGTGGAAAAAGCCCTCGGGTCGATTGCCAAATCCGGCCAGAGCGCGATTGTGGAAGTGCTCTCTCCGGGCCAGCGCCCGACCAAACGCGGCCTGATCTACGCGGCAACGCCGGCCAGCGATTTCGTCTGCGGCACGCAGCAGGTGGCATCCGGCATTACGGTGCAGGTCTTTACCACCGGGCGCGGCACGCCGTACGGCCTGATGGCGGTGCCGGTGATCAAGATGGCGACCCGCACCGAGCTGGCAAACCGCTGGTATGATTTAATGGACATCAACGCGGGCACCATCGCCACCGGGGAAGAGAGCATTGAGGACGTGGGCTGGAAGCTGTTCCACTTCATTCTGGATGTCGCCAGCGGGCGGAAGAAAACCTTCTCGGATCAATGGGGATTACATAATCAGCTGGCGGTGTTCAACCCGGCACCGGTGACGTAATTCATATTCCCAACCGCACCGAACGGTCCCCTCTCCCCTATGGGGAGAGGGTTAGGGTGAGGGGAAAGCCCCCTTAAACCAGCACCACCTCAATCCCGCTTTTTCGCAGCCCGTCCAGGCTCTCCGCCGGAATGCCTTCATCGACAATAATCATATCAATCCTTTGCGTATCAATGATTTTATGCAGACTTGAGCGGTTAAATTTGCTGGAGTCCGTGACAACGATAATACGCTCCGCCACCTCGCACATTTTGCGGTTCAGTCGTGCTTCGTCTTCGTTATGCGTACTTACGCCGCGGTCGAGATCGATGGCGTCAACGCCGAGGAACAGCAGGTCAAAATGGTAATTCTGTAGCGACTGTTCTGCCTGGTCACCGTAGAAGGATTGCGACTGACGGCGCAGGTGCCCGCCGGTCATCAGCAATTCCACCCCTTCCGCTTCCAGCAACGCATTCGCCACGTTCATCCCGTTGGTCATCGCAATCACGTCCGTGTGCTGGCGCAGCATGCGGGCGATTTCATACGTCGTGGTGCCGGAGTCCAGAATAATACGGTGCCCGGGTTTAACCAGCGCGGCAGCGGCCTGCGCGATACTGCGCTTCACCGCCGTATTCAGCGAGCTTTTATCCTCCACGGAAGGCTCAGCGCCCGGCATGTTGCCTTCGCAAATCAATGCCCCGCCGTAGGCGCGAACGGCGATGCCCTGCTTCTCCAGGAAAGCCAGATCGTTGCGGATCGTCACCGTCGATACGCCGTACAGATGAGACAGATCGTTAACCTGCACGCTTCCCTGCGCCCGCAACCGCTGAATGATCTGCTCTCGCCTTTCACTGGTGCCGGTGATGCGCTTTTCCGCGGATGAATCGGTGCTGCTCATACGAGCTCCTTAATAAATAGTCTTTCGTTTCATTTCGTTTTGCCTATTAAGGCCTTTCTTTTTCGGGAATGCAAGTCCCGCCTTACGTACAGACGCAACCCAACACTGCGCTGAAACCTTTCATTATGTTTCTTTTGTGAAACAGATCGGAAAACTATTATCTTTCGTTTTATTTTTATATCACCATGATGCAGGATTAAATGAAACAAAACGAAAGACAAGTGTCATTACCATCCGAAATGGAGAGGAAAGTGAAACATCTGACAGAAATGGTGGAACAACATAAACGAGGGAATTCGAACGGGATCTATGCCGTCTGCTCCGCACATCCGCTGGTACTTGAAGCTGCCATTCGTTACGCGCATTCGCATCAGACGCCGCTGCTGATCGAGGCCACCTCCAACCAGGTGGATCAGTTTGGCGGCTATACCGGCATGACGCCTGCAAATTTTCACGCGTTTGTCTGCCGGCTGGCCGAGTCGCTCGGTTTTCCGACGTCACAGCTGATCCTGGGCGGCGATCATCTGGGCCCTAACCGCTGGCAAAATCTCCCTGCGGAACAGGCGATGGCAAATGCCGACGATCTGATCAAAAGCTATGTTTCTGCCGGATTCAAAAAGATCCACCTGGACTGCAGCATGTCCTGCGAGGACGACCCGGTTCCCCTGACCGACGCGATCGTCGCCGGACGCGCCGCACGCCTGGCGAAGATTGCCGAAGCGACCTGTCGCGAGCAGTTTGGTGAATCCGATCTGGTCTACGTTATCGGCACGGAAGTGCCGGTTCCCGGTGGCGCGCACGAGACGCTCACCGAACTTGCCGTCACCACGCCGGACGCGGCCCGCGCCACGCTTGAAGCGCACCGCCACGCGTTCGAAAAGGAAGGCTTAAGCGACATCTGGCCGCGCATTATTGGCCTGGTGGTCCAGCCTGGCGTGGAGTTCGACCACGCGCACGTCTGCGACTATCAGCCGCAGAAAGCCGTGGCCCTGAGCAAAATGGTTGAAGCCTACGATACGCTGGTGTTTGAAGCGCATTCCACCGACTACCAGACGCCGCAGGCGCTGCGCCAGCTGGTTAACGATCACTTTGCCATTCTGAAAGTTGGCCCCGCCCTGACCTTCGCCCTGCGCGAGGCGCTGTTTTCGCTGGCCGCCATTGAAGAGGAGCTGCTGCCGGCAAAAGCCAGTTCCGGCCTGCGTCAGGTGCTGGAAAACGTCATGCTCGACCGCCCGGAATACTGGCAAAGCCATTACCACGGTGACGGCAACGCGCGTCGCCTGGCGCGCGGCTACAGCTACTCTGACCGCGTGCGCTACTACTGGCCGGACAGCCAGATCGACGACGCCTTTGCACGGCTGGTGCGTAACCTGGCAGACGAGCCTGTTCCCCTGCCGCTGATCAGCCAGTACCTGCCGCTGCAGTACAGCAAAGTTCGCGAGGGCGCTCTCAAGTCAACGCCACGGGAACTCATCATCGACCACATTCAGGACATACTCCAGCAGTACCACGCCGCCTGCGAAGGCGTAACGACTCAAGACGCATAATTAAAAAAGAGGAAAACGCTATGCCAAACATTGTCTTATGCCGCATCGACGAACGCCTGATCCACGGTCAGGTAGGCGTGCAGTGGGTGGGGTTTGCGGGGGCAAACCTGGTGCTGGTCGCTAATGACGAGGTCGCTGAGGATCCGGTTCAACAGAACCTGATGGAAATGGTGCTCGCGGAAGGGATCGCCGTGCGCTTCTGGTCGCTGCAAAAGGTCATCGACAACATTCACCGCGCCGCTGACCGCCAGAAAATCCTGCTGGTCTGCAAATCACCCGCCGATTTTCTGAGGCTGGTCGAGGGTGGCGTACCCATCACCCGTATTAACGTCGGAAACATGCATTACGCCAGTGGCAAACAACAAATTGCCAAAACGGTCTCTGTCGACGCGAACGATATTGACGCGTTCAACGGCCTGAAAGCGGCCGGTGTGGAATGCTTCGTTCAGGGCGTTCCAACAGAAACTGCTTTGGATCTCTTTAAACTGCTCTGAGGGATTCACAATGGAAATCAGTCTGTTGCAGGCGCTGGGGTTGGGCATACTCGCCTTTATCGCCGGTCTGGATATGTTTAACGGGTTAACGCACATGCACCGCCCGGTGGTGCTCGGGCCGCTGGTCGGCCTGATCCTGGGCGATCTGCACACCGGCATTTTGACCGGCGGTACGTTAGAGCTGGTCTGGATGGGGCTGGCCCCGCTCGCCGGTGCCCAGCCGCCTAACGTCATTATCGGCACCATCGTGGGGACCGCGTTTGCCATCAGCACCGGCGTGAAGCCAGAAGTCGCGGTTGGCGTCGCCGTGCCGTTTGCCGTTGCGGTGCAGATGGGGATTACGTTCCTCTTCTCGGTGATGTCCGGCGTCATGTCGCGCTGCGATCGCATGGCGGCCAATGCAGACACCAACGGAATTGAACGGGTTAACTATCTTGCGCTGCTGGCGCTCGGCATCTTCTATTTTCTGTGCGCGTTCCTGCCAATCTACTTCGGTGCGGAACATGCGAAAACCGCCATTGACGTTCTGCCAGCGCGTCTGATTGACGGCCTCGGCGTCGCGGGCGGCATCATGCCAGCCATCGGCTTCGCCGTGCTGCTGAAGATCATGATGAAAAACGTCTACATCCCTTACTTCATTATTGGTTTTGTCGCCGCCGCCTGGCTCAAGCTTCCGGTGCTGGCGATTGCGGCGGCCGCGCTGGCCATGGCGCTGATCGACCTGATGCGTAAATCACCTGAACCGACGGCTCCCGCAGCTCAGAAAGAGGAATTCGAAGATGGCATCTAACCACACCACCCTGCCGGGCGTGTCTGAAAGCGAAGAGACGCTGCTGACCGGCGTGAATGAAAACGTCTACGAAGACCAGAACATCGGTGCCGAGCTGACGAAAAAGGATATCAACCGCGTGGCCTGGCGTTCCATGCTGCTGCAGGCCTCGTTTAACTACGAACGTATGCAGGCCTCCGGCTGGCTGTACGGGCTGCTGCCCGCGTTGAAAAAGATCCACACCAACAAGCGGGACCTGGCGCGGGCGATGAAAGGCCATATGGGCTTCTTTAACACCCACCCGTTCCTGGTGACCTTTGTTATCGGCATCATTCTGGCGATGGAGCGATCCAAGCAGGATGTGAACAGCATCCAGAGCACCAAAATTGCCGTCGGCGCGCCGCTTGGCGGTATTGGCGACGCCATGTTCTGGCTGACCCTGCTGCCCATCTGCGGCGGTATTGGTGCCAGCCTGGCGCTGCAGGGATCGATTCTGGGCGCGGTGGTCTTTATGGTGCTGTTTAACGTGGTACACCTCGGCCTGCGCTTTGGCCTGGCGCACTACGCTTACCGGATGGGCGTCGCGGCCATTCCGCTGATTAAAGCCAACACCAAAAAGGTCGGCCACGCGGCGTCTATCGTGGGGATGACGGTGATCGGCGCGCTGGTGGCAACCTACGTCCGCCTCAATACCACGCTCGAAATCAAGGCGGGTGATGCGGTCGTCAAACTGCAGGCCGACGTCATCGACAAGCTGATGCCCGCGTTCCTGCCGCTGGTCTACACCCTGACCATGTTCTGGCTGGTACGCCGCGGCTGGAGCCCGCTGCGGCTGATCGGTATCACCGTGCTGCTGGGCGTTGTCGGTAAATTCTGTCACTTCCTGTAAAAGCAAAGAGGTTGCGATGTTAGGCATTATTTTGACGGGTCACGGCGGTTTTGCCAGCGGGCTTGAGCAGGCGATGAAGCAGATCCTGGGCGAGCAGCCGCAGTTTATCGCCATCGATTTTCCGGAAACCTCCACCACCGCGCGGCTGACCGCTCAGCTTGAGCAGGCGGTAAGCGAACTCGATGCGCAGCACGATATTGTGTTTCTCACCGATTTGCTCGGCGGCACGCCGTTCCGCGTGGCGTCAACGCTCGCGATGCAAAGGCCGGGTAGCGAAGTGATTACCGGCACCAACCTGCAGCTGCTGCTGGAGATGGTGCTGGAGCGCGACGGATTAAGCAGCGAGGCGTTTCGCCAGCAGGCGCTGGAGTGCGGGCACCGCGGCCTGACGAGCCTGGTGGACGAGCTGGGGCGCTGTCGCGAGGAAGCCTCGGCTGAGGAAGGGATATGAGCCAGCTGCTGCGCGCGCGACGGATCCTTACCGAACAGGGCTGGCTGGACGACCACCAGCTACGCATTGAAAGCGGCGCGGTTGCGGTGATTGAACCCATCCCGGCGGGCGTTACGGCGCGCGATGCGGAGCTGCTTTGCCCGGCGTATATCGATACGCACGTCCACGGCGGCGCGGGCGTGGACGTCATGGACGATGCGCCTGACGTGCTGGACACTCTGGCGATGCATAAAGCGCGTGAAGGCGTGGGCGCATTTCTGCCCACCACCGTGACCGCGCCGATGGAAGCCATCCACAGCGCACTGATGCGTATCGCCCGGCGCAGTCAGTCCGGCGGCCCCGGCGCGCAGATCCTGGGCAGTTATCTGGAAGGACCGTACTTTACGCCCCAGAACAAAGGGGCGCATCCGCCCGAGCTGTTCCGGGAGCTGGATATCGCCGAGCTGGACAGGCTGATTGACGTTTCACAGGGCACGCTACGGGTGGTGGCGCTCGCGCCGGAAAAACCCGGCGCGCTGCAGGTGATTCATCATCTTAAACAGCGCGGTATCCGCGTCATGCTGGGCCACAGCGCTGCTACGTACCGGCAAACTCTCGCCGCGTTTGATGCGGGTGCCGACGGGCTGGTGCACTGCTACAACGGTATGACGGGTTTGCACCACAGAGAGCCCGGCATGGTCGGCGCAGGGCTGACGGACAAACGGGCGTGGCTGGAGCTGATTGCCGACGGCCACCACGTCCATCCGGGAGCGATGCGTTTATGCTGCTGCTGCGCTCAGGATCGCGTGGTGCTGATTACCGATGCCATGCAGGCGGCAGGTATGCCGGACGGTCGGTATACCCTGTGCGGTGAAGAGGTCACGATGCAAAACGGCGTGGTTCGAACCGGCTCCGGCGGGCTGGCGGGCAGCACGCTGTCGCTGGATGCCGCGGTCAGAAATATGGTGGAGTATGCGGGCGTAACAGCCGAAGAGGCGATCCATATGGCCTCGCTGCACCCTGCCCGGCTGCTAGGCGTTGACGGTCAGCTTGGATCCTTAGCTCCGGGCAAACGCGCCAATATTATTGCGCTGGACGGAGGTTTACACCTCCAGCGGATCTGGATTCAGGGCCAGGCTCTTCCCCTTTAGCCCTTTCATTGTGTCTCCTTTTGGCTTTACGGCCTGAAACCGTAAGGCCTTTCTTTTCCTTTCCTTAAACCTTCCCTTTCCTTTCACGATCACACTTTTCGTTTTATTTCTTTTCTTTCATTGAAGTTTCGATTTCTTTTCTATAGATTTTATTTAACTGCTTAAGTGAACAAGTGAAACGAAACGAAAGATAGCGACACGATTGCCAGCGTCTGATGTGGAATTCACACGACTAAGGACTGAGTTATGCCACAAACCACTACCGCCGCCACAACCGGCACCTGGACCGAGGAAGAGATCCGCCAGCAGCCTGCCAGCTGGATCCGTTCGCTCAACAACATCGATAACCTGCGTGCTTCGATCGACAGTTTCCTGACGCCGCTGCTGCGCAAGCGCGATCTGCGGATCGTCCTGACCGGCGCGGGCACGTCCGCCTTTATCGGCGATATCATTGCGCCATGGCTTTCAAGCCACACCGGGAAAAACTTCACCGCCATCCCGACAACCGATCTGGTCACGAACCCGATGGACTACTTCAGCCCTGGGCACCCGCTGCTGCTGGTTTCGTTTGCCCGCTCCGGCAACAGTCCGGAAAGCGTCGCGGCCGTTGAGCTGGCAAACCAGTTCGTGCCGGAGTGCTATCACCTGTCCATTACCTGCAACGAGGCGGGGAGCCTGTACCAGAACGCCGTCGACAGCGATAACGCCTTTGCCCTGCTGATGCCTGCCGAAACGCACGATCGCGGGTTCGCGATGACCAGCAGCATCACCACCATGATGGCGAGCTGTCTGTCCGTGTTCGCCCCGGAAACGATCAATAGCCACACCTTCCGCGACGTCGCCGATCGCTGTCAGGCGATCCTCACCTCGCTCGGGGATTTCAGCCACGGCGTCTTTGGCAGCGAACCGTGGAAACGGATCGTGTATCTGGGAAGCGGCGGCCTGCAGGGCGCGGCGCGCGAATCGGCGCTGAAGGTGCTGGAGCTGACGGCGGGCAAGCTGGCGGCATTTTACGACTCCCCTACGGGCTTCCGTCACGGGCCGAAGTCGCTGGTAGACAATGAAACGCTGGTGGTGGTGTTCATCTCCAGCCATCCATATACGCGTCAGTACGATCTGGATCTGCTGGCCGAGCTGCGCCGCGATCGCCAGGCCCTGCGCGTCGTCGCCATCGCCGCTGAAAACGATCCGGTCATTGAAGCGGGTCCGCACATTCTGCTGCCGCCTTCACGTCCGTTTATCGATATGGAACAGGCGTTCTGCTTCCTGATGTATGCCCAGGTTTTTGCGCTCACCCAGTCGCTTAGCGCAGGCATTACGCCCGATACGCCATCGGCCAGCGGGACGGTCAACCGCGTGGTGCAGGGCGTCGTTATTCATCCGTGGCAGGCTTAAGAGGATCTGATTATGAGTATTATCTCGACGAAATATCTTCTGCAGGACGCGCAGGCAAAAGGCTACGCCGTTCCGGCGTTCAACATCCACAACGCGGAGACGATCCAGGCGATCCTCGAAGCGTGCAGCGAAATGCGATCGCCGGTGATCCTCGCGGGCACGCCGGGCACCTTTAAGCATATTGCGCTGGAAGAGATCTACGCCCTGTGCAGCGCCTACTCCCACACCTACGACATGCCGCTGGCGCTGCACCTCGATCACCACGAATCGCTGGACGATATTCGCCGCAAGGTCAACGCGGGCGTGCGCAGCGCGATGATCGACGGCAGCCACTACCCGTTTGAACAAAACGTGAAGCTGGTGAAGTCGGTGGTCGATTTCTGCCACCTCAACGACTGCAGCGTGGAGGCCGAACTGGGCCGCCTGGGCGGTGTGGAAGATGACATGAGCGTGGATGCGGAAAGTGCATTTTTGACCGATCCTCAGGAGGCGAAGCGCTTTGTTGAGCTAACCGGTGTCGATAGCCTTGCCGTCGCCATCGGCACCGCGCACGGCCTGTATACCAAACGCCCGAAAATCGACTTCCAGCGGCTGGCGGAAATCCGCGAAGTGGTCACCGTGCCGCTGGTGCTGCACGGCGCGAGCGATGTGCCGGATGAGTTTGTTCGCCGCACCATAGAGCTGGGCGTGTGCAAAGTCAACGTGGCGACCGAGCTGAAGATTGCTTTCTCTGACGCGGTTAAGGCCTGGTTTGCCGAAAACCCGCAGGGCAACGATCCGCGCTTCTATATGCGCGTCGGCATGGACGCCATGAAAGAGGTGGTCAGAAGCAAGATCGCCGTTTGCGGATCGGCAAACCGATTGCTGCTTCCGGCAGAAGCCTGATTAAAAAGGAGCTTACGCTGATGAAAAAAATCCTCGCTCTCTCACTGCTGGCCATGTGCGTTTCCCATAGCGCGGTGGCCGCGAACTACGCGCTCGGTAACGACAATATTGCTCTGTCATTTGATGATGCAAACTCAACGGTAGTGGTTAAGGACACCAGGGCTAACCATCCGCTCACGCCGCAGGAGCTGTTCTTCCTGACGCTGCCGGACGAGACGAAAATCCACACCGCTGATTTTAAAATCAAGCATGTCGAAAAGCAGGACAGCGGCTTGGTCATCGATTTCACCCATCCGGACTTTAACGTAACGGTAAAGCTGAACCTGGTGAAGGGGAAATACGCCAGCATCGACTACACCGTTGCCGCCGTTGGTCAGCCGCGAGACGTGGCGAAAATTACCTTCTTCCCGACCAAAAAGCAGGCTCAGGCACCTTACGTAGACGGGGCGATTAACAGCTCGCCGATCGTCGCAGACTCGTTCTTTATTCTGCCGGACAAGCCCATCGTTAACACTTACGCCTATGAAGCGACCACCAATCTCAACGTAGAGCTGAAAACGCCGATTCAGCCAGAGTCGCCGGTCAGCTTTACCACCTGGTTCGGCACCTTCCCGGAGACCAGCCAGCTGCGCCGCAGCGTAAACCAGTTTATTGATGCCGTCCGCCCGCGTCCGTATAAGCCCTATTTACACTACAACAGCTGGATGGATATCGGCTTCTTTACGCCCTACTCCGAGCAGGACGTGCTGGGGCGGATGGATGAATGGAATAAGGAATTTATCACCGGGCGCGGCGTGGCGCTGAATGCGTTCCTGCTTGACGATGGCTGGGATGACCTGACCGGACGCTGGCTGTTTGGCCCGGCATTCAGCAACGGTTTTGGCAAAGTTCGGGAAAAAGCCGACAGCATGCACAGCTCGGTTGGACTGTGGCTCTCGCCGTGGGGTGGATATAACAAACCGCGCGACACTCGCGTCTCGCATGCAAAAGAGTACGGTTTCGAAACGGTAGACGGGAAGCTGGCGCTGTCAGGTCCAAACTATTTTAAAAACTTCAATGAGCAGATCGTTAAGCTTATTAAAAACGAACACATTACCTCGTTCAAGCTGGACGGGATGGGTAATGCCAATTCGCATATTAAGGGCAGCCCGTTCGCCTCGGATTTTGACGCCTCTATCGCTCTGCTACACAACATGCGAAGCGCCAACCCGAATCTGTTTATTAACCTGACGACCGGTACCAACGCCAGCCCGTCCTGGCTGTTCTACGCTGATTCCATCTGGCGGCAGGGCGATGACATCAACCTGTACGGCCCCGGCACGCCGGTTCAGCAGTGGATGACCTACCGCGATGCGGAAACGTACCGCTCCATTGTTCGCAAAGGGCCGCTGTTCCCGCTGAACTCGTTGATGTATCACGGGATCATCAGCGCGGAAAACGCCTATTACGGGCTGGAGAAGGTGCAAACGGACAGCGACTTTGCCGATCAGGTCTGGAGCTACTTCGTGACCGGCACGCAGCTGCAGGAGCTGTATATCACCCCTTCAATGCTGAACAAGGCGAAGTGGGATACCCTGGCGCGGGCCGCGAAGTGGTCGCGGGAAAACGCCGGCGTGCTGGTGGATACGCACTGGATTGGTGGCGATCCAACCGCGCTGCAGGTTTACGGCTGGGCATCCTGGAGCAAGGACAAAGCGATTCTCGGCTTGCGTAACCCGTCGGATAAACCGCAAAGCTACTACCTGGATTTGACGAAAGATTTTGAAATCCCGACAGGGAACGCGGCGCAGTTTCGTCTGAAAGCGGTGTACGGCAGTAATTCAACCGTACCGGAGGAGTATAAAAACGCGGTGGTGATTACGCTGCAGCCGCTGGAAACGCTGGTGTTTGAGGCGGTGCCAGTTAGCTAAAAGACGCATAACGATCTGCAGGCCGGGTCAGGCGCAGCCGCCACCCGGCAAAACAGGCGGCAGGGGATTACTCCCCCTGCTGCTCCAGCGCATGTTTATACAGCGCATTTTTCTTCACGCCGTGAATTTCCGCCGCCAGCGCAGCGGCCTTCTTCAGCGGCAGTTCCGCCTGCAGCAGCGCCAGCGTGCGCAGCGCGTCGGCAGGGAGCGCGTCTTCCTGCGCCTTATGCCCTTCGACAATCAGCACCATTTCGCCCTTGCGGCGGTTTTCATCTTCTTTCACCCAAGCCAGCAGTTCACCCACCGGCGCGCCGTGGATAGTCTCCCAGGTTTTGGTCAGCTCGCGCGCCAGCACCACGTAGCGGGCTTCTCCCCAGACGGTCACCATGTCTTCCAGGCTTTCCAGCAGGCGGTGCGTGGATTCGTAAAAAATAAGGGTGCGCGGTTCCGCTTCCAGGTCTTTTAACACGTCGCGACGGCCTTTGGATTTGGCTGGCAGGAAACCTTCATAGCAGAAACGGTCAGACGGCAGACCCGCCGCGCTCAGCGCAGCAATGGCAGCGCACGGCCCCGGCAGCGGCACAACGCGAATACCGGCTTCACGACAGGTACGCACCAGGTGATAGCCGGGATCGTTGATCAGCGGCGTACCGGCATCGGAGACCAGGGCAATGTTCTGTCCCTCTTTCAGCTTCGCCACCAGCGTTTCGGCTTTTTGTTGCTCATTGTGATCGTGCAGAGCAAACAAACGGGCATTAATCGCGAAATGTTGCAGCAGTAAGCCGGTGTGGCGGGTATCTTCAGCAGCAATTAAATCAACAGCTTGCAGTACGGTGAGCGCACGTTGGGTAATATCAGACAAATTCCCGATAGGAGTAGGTACAATATAAAGCTGGCCTTGAGAATTATCTGCCGTTTCGTGTTGTTTCATTGTTTCGTCCGTATTGCCGATTTAATATTGAGCATTGCGTAAAAAAAATCACTGGATACAGTATGGTACCGTTAACGTTTCTTCGAAAAAAAGCCACGCGCAGCGTGCCTCTTCTGCTGGCAGCCCTGATCTTTGCAGGCTGTGGCACCCAGGCACCTGACCAGAGCACCGCCCATCTTCAGGGTTCTGCTCAGGCTGATTCTGGCTTTTATCTGCAACAAATGTCGCAGAGTTCAAATGATACCAAGACCAACTGGCAATTACTCGCCATTCGTGCACTGCTGAAAGAGGGTAAAACCCAGCAGGCAGCCGAACTGTTTAACCAGTTGCCAAAAGATCTTAACGACGCCCAGCGTCGTGAGCAGAGCCTGCTCTCTGCCGAGCTGAAGGTCGCGCTGAAAGATTACGCCGCCGCGAAGAAGATCCTCGGGGATATTGACGTGAGCGCGCTGGATAAAAATCAGCAGGCTCGCTCCTGGCAGGCGGGCATTACCGCGGAGCAGGGGCGTCCTTCCCTGACGCTGCTCCGCGCCCTCGTCGCGCAAGAGCCGCTGCTCGGCGGTGCTGATAAGCAGAAAAATATTGATGCCACCTGGCAAGCGCTTGCCTCTATGACCCAGGAACAGGCGCAGGCGCTGGTCATCAACGCCGATGAAAACGTCCTGCAGGGCTGGCTGGATCTGCAGCAAATGTGGTTTAACAACCGCAGCGATCCAAAGATGCTGAAGGCCGGTATTACGGACTGGCAGACGCGCTACCCGCAAAACCCGGGGGCGAAAATGCTGCCAACCCAGCTGGTGAACGTGCAGAACTTTAAGCCAGCGTCCACCAGCAAAATCGCCCTGCTTCTGCCGCTCAACGGCCAGGCGGCAGTGTTTGGCCGTACCATTCAGCAGGGCTTTGAAGCAGCGAAAAACGGCACGACGTCGGTAACCGGCAGCGCGGTTCCCGCGCAGGCGGCCCAGGCGGCTAACGTGAATGACGTTATCAGCCCGTCCGCAGCGGAGACCAGCGATCTGACCACGGCGCAAGCGCCGGCGCAGGGTACGATGCAAAACCCGGTGACGGCTCCGACGACGCCTCCGGCTTCAGCTGCACCGGCTGCAGCAGCCCCGGCTACTACAGCACCTGCTACTCAGGCTCCGACCGAGACGCAATCGGCGCCAGCGTCTGACGCAACAGCAGAACAGCCTCAACCGCAGCCTGCACAACCCGCGGCCCAACCTGCTGCGCAGCCGCAGGCCGTGGCAACCACCAGCGCCAACCCGGGCGCTGAGTTGAAAATTTACGACACCAGCTCGCAGCCGCTTGACCAGGTTCTGGCGCAGGTTCAACAGGACGGGGCGAGCATCGTTGTCGGTCCGCTGCTGAAAAACAACGTGGAAGAGCTGATGAAGAGCAATACCACGCTGAACGTGCTGGCGCTCAACCAGCCTGAGCAGGTTCAGAACCGGGCCAATATTTGCTACTTCGCGCTTTCCCCTGAAGATGAAGCCCGCGATGCGGCGCGTCATATTCACGAGCAGGGTAAGCAGGCTCCGCTACTGCTCATCCCACGCAGCGCGCTGGGCGATCGCGTGGCCAATGCCTTTGCCGATGAGTGGCAGAAGCTTGGCGGCGGCGTGGTGCTGCAGCAGAAATTCGGTTCCGTCTCTGAACTGCGCGCGGGCGTAAACGGCGGGGCGGGTATCGCGCTTAACGGTAGCCCGGTCACCGCAAGCCTGCCGCAGCAGCAGAGCGTGACGATTGGCGGCCTGACGATCCCTGCCCCACCTACCGATGCGCAGATTAGCGGTGGCGGCAAAGTGGATGCGGCCTATATCGTTGCCACGCCGCAGGAGATCGCCTTTATCAAACCGATGATCGCGATGCGTAACGGCAGCCAGAGCGGCGCAACGCTCTACGCCAGCTCGCGCAGCGCGCAGGGCACCGCAGGCCCGGATTTCCGTCTGGAAATGGACGGTCTGCAGTACAGCGAAATCCCGATGCTGGCAGGCAGCAACCCGGCGCTGATGCAGCAGGCGCTGAGTACCGTACGTAACGATTATTCGCTGGCGCGTCTGTATGCAATGGGTGTCGATGCATGGGCGCTGGCGAACCACTTTACCCAGATGCGTCAGGTGCCGGGCTTTGAGCTTAACGGCAACACCGGCGATCTGACCGCGACTCAGGACTGCGTGATCAACAGGAAGTTATCATGGCTCAAATACCAGCAGGGGCAAATCGTCCCGGCCAGTTAAGCCGTAAAGAGACCGGCGATGCGTGGGAGTTAAAGGCGCGTCGCTGGCTTGAAGGCAAAGGGCTGCGCTTTATCGCCGCTAACGTCCGCGGGCGCGGCGGCGAAATCGACCTGATCATGAAAGACGGTCAGGTCATCGTGTTTGTAGAAGTCCGCTTTCGACAGTCCTCCCGTTTTGGCGGTGCTGCCGCCAGCGTGACGCTCGCCAAACAACATAAATTATTACAGACTGCCCACTTGTGGCTTGCCCGCCATAATGGGAGCTTTGATACTGTGGATTGCCGGTTCGATGTGATAGCCTTCACCGGAAATGAGATCGAATGGCTTAAAAACGCTTTTGGCGAAGACGCATAATTAAGATTTAAAAGGGATAACGTGCTCGAAAGAATTAAAGTGTGCTTCACAGAAAGCATCCAGACTCAGATTGCCGCGGCGGAAGCCCTTCCGGATGCTATCTCGCGTGCCGCAATGACGCTGGTGCAATCCCTGCTTAATGGCAACAAAATCCTCTGTTGTGGCAACGGCACGTCAGCCGCCAACGCACAGCATTTTGCTGCCAGCATGATCAATCGCTTTGAAACAGAACGTCCGAGTTTACCTGCCATTGCACTTAATACCGATAATGTGGTCTTAACAGCGATTGCTAACGATCGTCTGCATGACGAAATTTACGCTAAGCAGGTGCGAGCCCTCGGCCATGCCGGAGATGTACTGCTGGCAATATCCACACGCGGCAACAGCCGGGACATTGTTAAAGCCGTTGAAGCCGCCGTCACCCGCGACATGACTATCGTAGCTTTAACCGGCTATGACGGTGGTGAGCTGGCGGGTCTGCTGGGGCCGCAGGATGTGGAAATCCGCATTCCTTCTCACCGGAGCGCGCGTATTCAGGAGATGCATATGCTCACGGTGAACTGCTTATGTGATTTGATCGATAACACGCTTTTCCCTCACCAGGATGATTAAGGAGTTCTTATGAAGGCTTTATCGACCCTCGCAGTCCTTATGTCTGCATTACTGCTTCAGGGATGTATCGCTGCGGCTGTCGTGGGTACTGCTGCGGTAGGTACCAAAGCGGCAACCGATCCGCGTTCTGTCGGAACGCAGGTGGATGACGGTACGCTTGAGCTGCGCGTCAACAGTGCGCTGTCGAAAGACGAACAGATTAAGAAAGAAGCGCGCATCAATGTGACGGCTTATCAGGGCAAAGTGCTGCTTGCAGGCCAGGCCCCTAACATGGAACTCGCCTCCCGCGCCAAACAGATTGCGATGGGTGTAGAAGGTACGACAGAAGTCTTCAACGAAGTGCGCCAGGGACAGCCTGTCAGCCTGGGCACCGCATCGTCTGACACCTGGATCACCACCAAAGTGCGTTCCCAACTGCTGGGTTCTGACCAGGTGAAATCTTCCAACGTGAAAGTGACGACGGAAAACGGTGAAGTGTTCCTGCTGGGTCTGGTAACCGACCGTGAAGGGAAAGCGGCGGCCGATATCGCTAGCCGGGTGAGCGGCGTGAAGCACGTCACCACCGCGTTTACTTACATCAAATAAAAAAAATCCCCTCGCTTGAGGGGATTTTTTTGTAGGCCCGGTAAGCGTCACCGCCACCGGGATTTTTTTACATCAACGCAATACTCCCCACCATCACCCCGCTCAACGCCACCAGCCCTGCGGTCAGCCACAGCGCTTTCGCCGGGAACGACTTACGCAGCATGATAAGCGACGGCAGGCTGATCGCCGGCAGCGTAATCAGAAGCGCCAGCGCCGGCGCGGTGCCCATACCGGCCAGCATCATGGTCTGAACAATCGGGATCTCCGCCGCCGTTGGGATCACAAACAGGCAGCCCGCAACGGCCATTGCGATAACCCACATCAGCGTGTTGTCGATAGCGCCATCCGCATGCGGGAAGAGCCAGACGCGCGCCGCCCCCAGAACCAGTACCGCCAGGATATAGACCGGGATGGTGCTCCAGAAAAGCTGCCATAGCGCCCTGCCCCAGCGCGCAAAGAATTCCCCCTGCGGCTCGCTGACGTCCAGCTCAACGGCTGCGGGTTCTGCGGCAGTATCCTTCACCAGTTTTTGCACCAGCGTCGCCACCACCAGTACGGTCAGTAGCCCGGCGACCAGACGGATGAACGCAAAATGCCAGCCCAGCACAAAGCCCATAAACACCAGCGTTGCCGGGTTGAGCAGCGGGTTCCCCATCCAGAACGCCAGCGCGCCGCCCATCGACACGCGCTGACGGCGCATACCTGCGGCCACGGGCGCGGCGCAGCAGGAACACATCATGCCCGGCAGCGAGAAAATCGTCCCCAGCAGCGTGCCCTGAAAGCGCGGCTGCCCAAGGGTTTTCACCAGCCAGTTGCGCGGGATAAGCACCTGAATCAGTGACCCCAGGATCACGCCTAAGACGGCGGCCTTCCAGACGGCAAGGAAGTAGACCATGGCGTAGTCCCACGCCGCCTGAAGCGGGCTGGATTCAGCCTGAGCGAGAATAGATTTACCGATGCTGTGCGTTTCGGCGGCGGTGAAGGCTTTGCCGTAGTACGGCTGCCATTTCACGTACCAGAGGCCAACAATGACCACGAGAAAAAAGAGTGCGGGCTTCCACCACTGAACAGGTGTTGCCGCCTGAGATGAAGACTGACCAGTCATAGCATTCCCCGGAGAGTATTAGGTTATTAGCCGGGGGAGTTTACGCCTCGCCCTGCGCGATTTCACGCAGTTTTGCCGAAGGGATAATGTTTACGCCCGCTTTCGACGGGGCCAGCCCCTCTTTTAACATCGCGCGCGCGACGTCCCGTGCCTCGATGGATTTCCAGTTGCCGGGAAGAATGCGAAACAGCGGGGCAAATATCGACTCGTTAAACCGGCGTTCGTCCCGGTGGCCGATCAGCATCGAGGGGCGCACAATCGTCAGTTGCTCCCATTTCTGCGCTATCAGCGCATCCTCCATTTTGCCCTTCACCTTGTTGTAGAAGAAAGGCGACCCGGCACTGGCGCCCAGCGCGCTGACCACCAGAAAATGTTTGGCCCCCAGCTTTTTCGCCGTGAGCGCGGTATCCACCACCAGCGTGTAGTCGGCGTGGATAAAGGCCTCTTTGCTGCCCGCCTCCCGCCGAGTGGTGCCCAGACAGCAAAAGGCGATATCAATGGGATCCTCCACCTGCGCCAGCGCGTCGGTCAGCTGAGGATCGTGCGGATTAAAGACGCCGGATAAGTCCGCCAGCGGTCGACGCGTCGGGGCGGCGATATAGTTCACGCGGCGATCCTGAATCAGCAGCCGCAGCAGATGATCGCCTACTAACCCGGTAGCACCCGTAATCAATACCTGACTCATCTTTTCCCCTTTACAGAATTGTCCGTTTGCGAACTCAGCGTCGTCGACCACACTTAGAAATCTGTTACAGGTAAGTATTTACCACAAGCGGAGAAAAATCAGTCTGAAGCCAAAACAACGGAGGAAGCATGGGCAAGAAAATCGCAGTCTTGATTACCGACGAGTTTGAAGATTCAGAATTCACCTCTCCAGCAGAGGCGTTCCGCAAGGCGGGACATGAGGTCATCACCATTGAGAAAGAGGCGGGTAAAACGGTGACAGGCCATAAGGGCGAGGCGACCGTAACCATCGATGAGACCATCGATAACGTGAGTCCCTCAGATTTCGACGCTCTGCTGTTACCCGGCGGCCATTCCCCGGATTCCCTGCGCGGGGACGAGCGCTTCGTGACCTTCACCCGGGACTTTGTTTCCACCGGCAAACCGGTCTTTGCCATCTGCCACGGCCCGCAGCTGCTCATCAGCGCAGAAGTGGTCCGCGGGCGTAAGCTTACCGCCGTGAAACCGATCGTTATCGATCTGAAAAATGCGGGGGCCGAGTTTTACGATCAGGAGGTGGTCAACGACAAAGACCAGCTGATCACCAGTCGAACCCCGGACGATCTCCCGGCGTTTAACCGCGAAGCGCTACGCCTGCTCGGCGCGTAACCAGTGCAGCTTCTTGCCAAAGCCCAGGGTGTTGTCGGTAAATTTCAGCTCATCGAGGCGGATTTCCCACACCGGGGCTTTTAGCGCAGCGGCAACGGGAAAGCGGCGCGTGTAGAGCTTACGGCGCGCGTCGCTCTCTTCGCCGTCCAGACGACGGATCTCTCCTTTGAACTGCACGCCGCGGATCAGCGCGACAGTTTTTGGCTGGCCGTTTACCGTGCCCGCGACCTTTGCCTGCTGGCCGGTCATCTGCGCATGCCGCGTTTTGTCTTCGCTCATGACATAAAAAGCCACGCGCTCAGGATCGTAGTAGTAAAATGCATTTGCGCACCACATCTCCCCCTCGTCATAGACGCACCAGGTGACAACATGCTGCTTTGCCAGCCAGCGGTTAATGGCGGCCAGTGTTTCCATTTTCGTTCTCTCTCATGCTATGGTGCGTTCACCTTAACATACTGAATCCGTTTACCGTGTGCTGGTTTCTCTATCTTGTCCGAACCGCTGATAACGCACTCTACACCGGGATCACCACCGATGTGGCGCGGCGTTTTTTACAACATCAAACGGGAAAAGGGGCAAAAGCGCTGCGGGGGAAAGGGGAATTACAGCTCGCCTTCTCAGCGGCCGTCGGCGACCGTTCGCTGGCGCTCAGGCTGGAATACCGTATCAAGCAGCTGACGAAGCGCCAGAAAGAGCGCCTCGTGACCGGAGACGGCTCCTTTGAGGCGCTACGCGAGAGCCTGATTAAAAGCGATTGAAATGGTCGTGATACTCGACCAGGCCGTTGACGCCGTTGAGCGCGTCGTCCGCCAGACGGTGGACCTGGAAAGCGGATTCCGTACCCGGCCAGCGACAGCGCAGATCGTAATGCGCGGCCTGCTCAAAGCCTAAACGTCCATAGAACGCCGGATCGCCCAGCGTGACAACGGCGGCATAGCCAAACTCATTGAGCGAATCCAGCCCTTCATAGACCAGCTGGCGCGCCAGACCTTGCCCGCGATAGCTTTCATCTACCGCCAGCGGCGCCATGCCGACCCACTGCAGCTCTTCGCCCTTAACGATGACCGGACTGAAGGCAACATAGCCCACCACCTGACCTTCGTCATCGGTGGCAACCAGCCCCAGCGTAATCAGGCCGTCTTCGCGAAGGTCGTGGACCAGTTGGGCTTCGGCATCGCTCGCAAAGGCGCGGCGTAACAACGCATCGATCCCCGGCGCATCAATCCCAATTTCGACTCGAATCAGCATGGCTCACCTACTGAAGTGTGTTTACCGTCCGGCGGGGTTTTCAGCCCGGCCTCAACGAAATCTGCCATTTGCATTAACATCACGCGCAGCGCTTTTGGCATCTGCTCCAGCTCAATGGCATCCATTAAATTCTTCACGTACAGGCCCAGTTCCGTGTCGCCTTCAATCACCAGACGGCGCTGGAAGAAGAGCGTATCCGGATCCTGCTTGCGCGCGGCGATCATCAGCAGATCGCTGGCGTTGGCGCTAAAGCTCACATCCGCGTCGGCGGATTCGCGTACGATCAGCTGGTCATTCTCAACGGAGGTAAACCAGCGCAGCCCGATGTCACGCACCTCAATGCTTAACCAGCGGCCTTCCAGGAATTCAAGCTCGCCGTCCTGCAGCGCCTGGCGGAACTGCCAGCTCAGGACCTGCTCCAGCACCTGGCGTTTTAGCGCGAACGGCGCCAGCTTGACCGGCACGCTCAGCATTGATGGTCCAAATTGTACGAGACGTGAACGCAGTTTATCCAGCACGAGCTTTACTCCCTGATATCTATAGTCCTGCTATTTTGCCATATCCGAAGCACAACATAGCGGCGTAAATCAACAAACCGTCGTCAGCCGTACCTCATTATTGGTGTCATCAATACGCCATTAGCTGCCTTAAATCAAAAATTGTCGCGTATGGGTTAATTAAAATCCCAGCTCGTTAACAATTTTGCGATCGACTACATCAGGATAAATTATGGAGCTGCTCTGCCCTGCCGGAAACCTTCCGGCGCTTAAGGCGGCCATCGAAAATGGGGCCGATGCTGTCTATATCGGGCTAAAAGATGACACCAACGCCCGCCATTTTGCTGGCCTCAACTTTACGGAGAAAAAGCTTCAGGAAGCCGTTAACTTCGTTCACCAGCACCGCCGCAAGCTGCATATCGCCATCAATACCTTTGCTCATCCTGACGGCTACGCCCGCTGGCAGCGCGCGGTGGATATGGCGGCACAGCTGGGTGCCGATGCGCTGATCCTGGCCGACCTCGCCATGCTTGAGTATGCGGCAGAACGCTATCCCCATATTGAGCGCCACGTCTCTGTTCAGGCATCTGCCACCAACGAAGAGGCGGTGCGTTTTTATCATCAACACTTTGACGTGGCCCGCGTGGTGCTGCCGCGCGTGCTCTCTATTCATCAGGTTAAGCAACTCGCGCGCGTCACGCCAGTGCCGCTGGAGGTTTTTGCCTTTGGCAGCCTGTGCATCATGGCCGAAGGCCGCTGCTATCTTTCCTCTTATTTAACCGGTGAATCTCCAAATACCGTCGGGGCCTGCTCTCCTGCCCGCTTTGTTCGCTGGCAGCAGACCCCTCAGGGGCTGGAGTCTCGCCTGAATGAGGTGCTGATTGACCGCTACCAGGACGGGGAAAACGCCGGTTATCCTACCCTGTGTAAAGGCCGCTATCTGGTCGACGGCGAGCGCTATCACGCGCTGGAGGAGCCCACCAGCCTCAATACGCTGGAGCTACTGCCGGAACTGCTGGCGGCCAATATTGCCTCGGTGAAAATCGAAGGACGTCAGCGCAGCCCGGCCTATGTGAGCCAGGTAGCGAAAGTGTGGCGTCAGGCCATCGACCGCTGCATGGCGGATCCGCAGAACTACGCTCCACAGCATGCCTGGATGGAAACGCTCGGATCGATGTCCGAAGGCACGCAAACCACGCTTGGCGCGTATCACCGTAAATGGCAGTGAGATCATCATGAAATATTCATTAGGACCGGTGCTCTACTACTGGCCAAAAGAGACGCTGGAAGATTTTTACCAACAGGCCGCGACCTGCAGCGCCGACGTGATTTACCTCGGCGAAGCGGTGTGCAGCAAGCGCCGCGCCACCAAAGTGGGCGACTGGCTGGATATGGCGAAAGGCCTGGCCGGAAGCGGCAAGCAGGTGGTGCTCTCCACGCTCGCGCTGGTGCAGGCGTCGTCCGAACTGGGTGAGCTGAAGCGCTACGTCGAAAACGGTGAGTTCCTGCTGGAAGCGAGCGATCTGGGCGTGGTGAACATGTGCGCTGAACGCAAGCTGCCGTTTGTCGCGGGCCATGCCCTGAACTGCTACAACGCCGTAACCCTGCGCCTGCTGCTCAAACAGGGAATGACGCGCTGGTGCATGCCGGTAGAGCTCTCCCGCGACTGGCTGGCAAACCTGCTTAAACAGTGCGACGAGCTGGGCATTCGCAATCAGTTTGAAGTGGAAGTGCTGAGCTACGGCCATCTGCCGCTGGCCTACTCCGCCCGCTGCTTCACCGCACGCTCGGAAGACCGCCCGAAAGACGAATGCGAAACCTGCTGCATCAAGTACCCGAACGGACGCAGCATGCTGTCGCAGGAGAATCAGCAGGTGTTTGTCCTCAACGGTATTCAGACCATGAGCGGCTATGTCTATAACCTCGGCAACGAGCTGGCGTCGATGGACGGGCTGGTGGATATGGTGCGTTTATCGCCGCTGGATACCGGGGTGTTCGCTATGCTTGACGCCTTCCGCGCCAACGAAAACGGTGACTCACCGCTGCCGCTGACGGCAAACAGCGACTGCAACGGCTACTGGAGACGGCTTGCCGGGCTGGAGCTGCAGGCGTAAAAAAGGCTCACTTTGTTAACAACGGTTATCATTTTTTAATGCAGTATTAAAGATTGACCGTCGACAAAGTGAGCTGTTATGACTGACAAAACCATTCCGTTTTCGGTGCTGGATCTGGCGCCGATCCCTCAGGGCTCCTCGGCAAGAGAAGCCTTTTCGCACTCCCTGGATCTGGCTCAGCTGGCCGAAAAGCGTGGCTATCACCGCTACTGGCTGGCCGAGCACCACAATATGGTTGGCATCGCCAGCGCCGCGACCTCGGTTTTGATCGGCTATCTGGCGGCAAATACCACCACCCTGCACCTGGGCTCCGGCGGCGTAATGCTGCCGAACCACGCCCCGCTGGTGATTGCCGAGCAGTTTGGCACCCTGAATACGCTCTACCCGGGCCGTATAGATTTAGGGCTTGGTCGTGCGCCTGGCAGCGATCAGCCGACCATGCGCGCCCTGCGCCGCCATATGAGCGGCGATATCGACAACTTCCCGCGCGACGTGGCCGAACTGGTGGACTGGTTCGACGCGCGCGATCCGAACCCGCACGTGCGCCCGGTGCCGGGCTACGGTGAGAAGATCCCGGTGTGGCTGTTAGGCTCAAGCCTCTACAGCGCACAGCTCGCCGCGCAGCTGGGACTGCCGTTTGCGTTTGCCTCCCACTTTGCACCGGATATGCTGCATCAGGCGCTGCATCTTTACCGAACGAACTTCAAACCGTCCGAGCGTCTTGAGAAGCCGTACGCGATGGTGTGTATCAACATCGTTGCGGCCGACAGCAATCGCGACGCGGAATTCCTGTTTACCTCAATGCAGCAGGCGTTTGTGAAGCTGCGCCGCGGTGAGACGGGCCAGCTTCCACCGCCGGTGGAGAATATGCATCAGCTGTGGTCCGCCTCCGAGCAGTATGGCGTGCAGCAGGCGCTGAGCATGTCGCTGGTTGGCGATAAGGCGAAAGTGCGTCACGGGCTGGACGCGGTGCTGCGCGAAACGCAGGCGGATGAGATTATGGTTAACGGCCAGATTTTCGATCACCAGGCGCGTTTGCATTCGTTTGAACTGGCGATGCAGGTGAAAGAGGAGTTGGTGGGGTAGTTTTTTGCTTTTCTCCCTCTCCCTATGGGAGAGGGCCGGGGTGAGGGGGTCAACCCCTCGTTTTACTGATAAACGGGCAACAGGTTAAAACTCGACAGCACGTGTACCAGTGCGTTACCAACGCCGAATACCAGAATCAGCGTAATCATCGGCTTGCCGCCCCAGACGCGGAATTTTGGGCTGCCGAAGCGTTTACGTGATTTGCGCGCCAGCAGCGCTGGCACAATCGCCGCCCAGATAGTTGCCGCCAGCCCTGCATAGCCGATGGCATACAGGAAGCCGTTCGGCCACAGCAGGCCGCCCACAATCGGCGGCAGGAAGGTCAGCAGCGCGGTTTTTAAACGCCCCATCGCAGAATCATCAAAGCCGAACAGATCCGCCAGATAGTCAAACAGGCCCAGCGTCACGCCCAGGAAAGAACTCGCCACCGCAAAGTTAGAGAAGATAACCAGCAGCAGATCCAGGCTGCGGCTGTTCAGTACGCCGCTCAGCGCCTGCACCAGCACGTCGATGTTACCGCCCTTCTGGGCAATGCCGATAAATTCCGGACGCGGGATGTTGCCCATCGTCCCCAGCAGCCAAATCACATACAGACCCAGCGCCAGCAGCGTGCCGTAGACCAGACACTTCACAATGGTGCGGGGATCTTTGCCGTAGTACTTCATCAGGCTCGGCACGTTACCGTGGTAACCGAACGACGCCAGACAGAACGGCAGCGTCATCAGCAGGTACGGTGTGTAGGAGGTATTCACTTCGGAGACGTTAAACAGCGTGGCGGGCGTCACGTGTCCCAGCAGGCTGCCGAAGGTCAGGAAGAAGGTGATGACCTTAGCGCCTAATACAATCGCCGTCATGCGGCTCACCGCTTTGGTACTCATCCAGACGATAAACGCCACAGCCAGCGCAAAACACAGCCCCGCCAGACGCGCCGGAACGTTCAGCGACATCTCCGAGAAGGTGTGATGCAGAATCGAGCCGCTCGCCGAAATATACGCGTAGGTCAGAATATAGAGCACAAACGCGATGGACAGCCCGTTCACCAGGTTCCAGCCTTTGCCCAGCAGATCTTTGGTGATGGTGTCGAAGCTGGAGCCAATGCGGTAGTTCAGGTTCGCCTCAAGGATCATCAGCCCGGAGTGGAGCATGCAGAACCAGGTGAACACCAGCGCCGCCAGCGACCAGAAGAACCACGCACCGGACATGACCACTGGCAGGGAGAACATCCCGGCACCAATGATGGTACCGCCAATGATCACCACGCCGCCAAGCAGCGAGGGTGACGTTTGGGTGGTGGTTAGTGTCGCCATACAGCCTTTTCTCCAGTCAATCATGCGGTTCTGCATTTTAATGTGACGCACTGTACCAGTACAAGAGTACAAAGGGAATAAAAAAAGCCCCGATAGGGTATATCGGGGCTGTATATTTTACTTTACGTCAGAAGCGTAAGGCTTACGCGTCACCGAAACGACGGCGGCTGGTGCCTTCTTCACGACGTGGGCCACGGTTTTCGCGACGCTCGCCGGAGAAACGACGACCTTCACCACCGCGACCTTCGCTGCGGCCGCCTTCACGACGCTCGCCACCGAAGCTGCGACCACCGCCACGACGTTCACCACCGCGGTCAGGACGTGGCTGTGCATCACCCATCAGCTGCATGTTCATCGGCTTGTTCAGGATGCGGGTACGCGTAAAGTGCTGCAGCACTTCGCCCGGCATGCCTTTTGGCAGCTCGATGGTGGAGTGAGATGCGAACAGCTTGATGTTACCGATATAACGGCTGCTGATGTCGCCTTCGTTAGCGATCGCACCAACGATGTGACGAACTTCAACGCCATCATCACGGCCCACTTCAATGCGGTACAGTTCCATGTCACCTGCGTCGCGACGTTCACGACGTGGACGGTCTTCACCACCACGCTCTGGACGGTCACCGCGTGGGCCACGGTCATTGCGGTCGCCACGACGTTCGAAGCGATCGTCACGGTCACGGAATTCACGCTTAGGACGCATCGGCGCATCTGGTGGCACGATCAGGCTACGTTCGCCCTGAGCCATTTTCAGCAGTGCTGCGGCCAGGGTTTCCATGTCCAGTTCTTCGCCTTCAGCAACAGGCTGAATCTGCGACAGCAGCGCGCGGTACTGATCCAGATCGCTGCTTTCCAGCTGCTGCTGTACTTTCGCGGCGAATTTTTCCAGACGGCGTTTGCCCAGCAGCTCTGCGTTTGGCAGGTCCGCTTCTGGAATGGTCAGCTTCATGGTGCGTTCGATGTTACGCAGCAGACGACGCTCGCGGTTCTCAACGAACAGCAGCGCGCGGCCAGCACGACCCGCACGACCGGTACGGCCGATACGGTGAACGTAAGACTCGGAATCCATCGGGATGTCGTAGTTAACAACCAGGCTGATACGCTCAACGTCCAGACCACGTGCTGCCACGTCGGTTGCAATCAGGATATCCAGACGACCGTCTTTCAGACGCTCCAGAGTCTGCTCACGCAGGGCCTGGTTCATGTCGCCGTTCAGCGCTGCGCTGTTGTAGCCGCTACGCTCCAGGGCTTCAGCCACTTCCAGGGTCGCGTTTTTGGTACGAACGAAGATAATCGCCGCATCAAAATCTTCCGCTTCCAGGAAACGTACCAGCGCTTCGTTTTTGCGCATGCCGTACACAGACCAGTAGCTCTGGCTGATGTCCGGGCGAGTGGTTACGCTGGACTGAATACGCACTTCCTGAGGATCTTTCATGAAGCGCTTGGTGATACGACGAATCGCTTCTGGCATGGTGGCAGAGAACAGCGCGGTCTGATGACCGTCCGGGATCTGCGCCATGATGGTTTCAACGTCTTCGATGAAGCCCATACGCAGCATTTCATCTGCTTCATCCAGTACCAGGCCGCTCAGTTTAGAGAGGTCCAGAGTACCGCGCTTCAGGTGATCCAGCAGACGGCCCGGCGTACCGACAACAATCTGTGGGCCCTGGCGCAGGGCGCGTAACTGCACGTCATAACGCTGGCCGCCGTACAGGGCTACCACGTTTACGCCGCGCATATGTTTAGAGAATTCCGTCATGGCCTCTGCAACCTGAACAGCCAGTTCACGGGTTGGAGCCAGGACGAGGATCTGCGGTGCACGCAGGTCCGGATCAATGTTGTTCAGCAGCGGCAGCGAGAATGCTGCAGTTTTACCGCTACCAGTCTGGGCCATGCCCAGCACGTCACGACCAGAAAGCAGGTGTGGGATACACTCAGCCTGGATCGGAGATGGTTTTTCGTAACCCAGATCGTTAAGGGCTTCAAGGATAGGAGCCTTCAGGCCCAGATCTGCAAAAGTGGTTTCGAATTCAGCCATGTAGTACAAGTGCCTCGATATTAATGGCGGCCAGTCTACTTAGCTCATCGTGAAAATGATTAGCAATTTTCATTGAAAAGTGTGAACCGGCTCAAAGTAGGTGTATTGACGAACAACAACGCCCTCACCAGTTAAGGTGATGGCAATCAAAAGATTACGGGCTGATGTTTATGTCGTCAGCTATTGCTGGTCCGATTCTGCCAGGTCGTCATGCTCCTGGCCCAAGAGCGATAATTCCAACAATGCATAACGGTGCTCAACGAAGTTGTGTACGTTGTTAGCAACCGCTAATTTGAACAGTGCCGTAGCGCTGTCCATATCCCCCAGACTTAGGTAGTACTTACCTAAATAGAAGTTGGTTTCACTGAGATGCTCAGCGAGCGAGGTGTTATCCGTTGCGTCCGCCTTGAGGCGTTCCATCAGCGTTGCTTCGCTAATGTTGCCCAGGTAGAACTCGACAATGTTCCATCCCCACTGTTCCTTGTCCGATTTATCGAAGCGCTGTTTCAGTGCCTCTTTTGCCTGCTTCTCATCGAGCTTCCGCTCAACGATGTAAAGCCACAGGCTACGGAAAGGATCATTAGGATCGTCTTGATAAAACGCCAGCAGATCATCTTGCGCTAACTTATCACGACCGCCGTAATACAATGCGATACCGCGATTCAAGTGCGCGTAGTTGTAAGTTGGATCAAGCTCAAGTACAGAATCAAACGCTTCATAGGCAGCATCAAAATTGCCTGCCTGCGTTAAATAAATGCCTAAGTAATTGAATACTTCAGGCATATCAGGTCGGATAGCCAGCGCTTGTGAAAAATCATTTCGCGCCAATGCCCTCAGACCGAGACTATCATACAACACTCCGCGCTCATATAAAAGCTGTGCGCGTTCTTCATCGGTTAAAGCCCGACTGGCAAGTATTTGTTCCATGCGTGCCAGAATCACTTCCTGCTGCAAAGTCGGTTGCAATGGCACTGCGAGGACTTCGCTCTTACGCCAGGCAGAGTTGCTGCATCCTGCCAGCGTTAAAGCTGTCGCAACGAAACACCAGCGCAAAAAAGGCTTCATTTCCCACTCCCGAAGACAACTATTGGATGAACGTCCTGTCCCCCGGCGGCTTAACAAGGCGTCCTGCCTGATAATAGGCCCTCCGCAAAGCGGAGGGCAAATGGCAACTTACTCGCCTTGCTGTTCTGCTGCCTGTGCTTCTGGCGCAGCAGCTGGCTGAGACTGCTCGGTTGCTTCTTTAATGCTCAGACGGATACGGCCCTGGCGATCAACTTCCAGAACTTTCACCGGTACTTCCTGACCCATCTGCAGGTAATCGGTCACTTTCTCAACGCGCTTGTCAGCGATCTGAGAGATGTGAACCAGACCTTCTTTACCGCCACCGATGGCAACGAACGCGCCAAAGTCAACGATACGGGTCACTTTACCTGCGTAGACGCGGCCCACTTCGATCTCTGCCGTGATTTCTTCGATGCGACGGATCGCGAATTTCGCTTTCTCGCCGTCGGTTGCTGCGATCTTCACAGTACCGTCATCTTCGATTTCGATCGTGGTGCCAGTCTCTTCGGTCAGAGCACGGATTACGGAACCGCCCTTACCGATAACATCTTTGATCTTGTCTGGGTTGATCTTGATGGTGTGGATACGTGGAGCGAACTGAGAAATGTCGCCACGCGGCGCGTTAATCGCCTGTTCCATCACGCCCAGGATGTGCAGACGAGCACCTTTAGCCTGGTTCAGCGCAACCTGCATGATCTCTTTGGTGATACCTTCAATTTTGATATCCATCTGCAGCGCAGAGATACCTTCGCGGGAACCCGCTACTTTGAAGTCCATATCACCCAGGTGGTCTTCGTCGCCCAGAATGTCAGACAGAACAACATAGTTGTCGCCTTCTTTCACCAGGCCCATTGCGATACCCGCAACGGCGGCTTTGATTGGCACGCCTGCATCCATCAGCGCCAGAGAGGCACCACACACGGAAGCCATGGAAGAAGAACCGTTAGATTCTGTGATTTCAGACACCACACGTACGGTGTATGGGAATTTGTCTGCTTCTGGCATCACTGCCAGCACGCCGCGCTTCGCCAGACGACCGTGACCAATTTCACGACGCTTCGGTGAGCCAACCATGCCGGTTTCACCTACGGAGTACGGAGGGAAGTTGTAGTGGAACAGGAAGCTGTCAGTGCGCTCGCCCATCAGTTCGTCGATGATCTGCGCGTCACGGGCTGTACCCAGGGTCGCGGTAACCAGCGCCTGCGTTTCACCACGGGTGAACAGCGCAGAACCGTGAGTACGTGGCAGCACGCCAGTACGCACGTCCAGACCACGGATCATGTCTTTTTCACGGCCATCGATACGCGGCTCGCCAGCCAGCACGCGGCTACGAACAACGTTTTTCTCAATAGCGTGCAGGATTTCGCCAATTTCGTTAGCGTCCAGCGTTTCGTCTTCGGCAACCAGGGTCGCGGTTACTTCAGATTTGATCACGTCAACCTGAGCGTAACGCTCCTGTTTGTCGGTGATGCGGTATGCATCGCTCAGACGAGATTCTGCCAGTGCAGCAACACGTGCGTTCAGCGCGTCGTTGGCCGCTTCTGGCTGCCAGTCCCAACGTGGTTTACCGGCTTCTTTCACCAGGTCGTTGATGTTCTGGATAACAACCTGCTGCTGGTCATGGCCGAAGACCACAGCGCCCAGCATCTGGTCTTCGCTCAGCAGTTCAGCTTCGGATTCAACCATCAGCACAGCGGCTTCGGTACCCGCAACAACGAGGTCCAGCTTACTTTCTTTCAGCTCTTCCTGGGTTGGGTTCAGCACGTACTGGTCATTGATGTAGCCAACGCGCGCGGCACCGATTGGGCCATTGAATGGAATACCAGACAGTGACAGGGCAGCGGATGCGCCGATCATGGCAACGATGTCCGGGTTAACCTGTGGGTTAACGGAAACAACGGTCGCGATAACCTGTACTTCGTTAACGAAGCCTTCCGGGAACAGCGGACGAACCGGGCGGTCAATCAGACGCGCAATCAGGGTTTCGCCTTCGCTTGGACGGCCTTCACGACGGAAGAAACCACCCGGGATTTTACCGGCAGCGTAGGTACGCTCCTGGTAGTTAACGGTCAGCGGGAAGAAGTCCTGACCTGGTTTAGCTTTTTTCTGGCCAACAACGGTAACGAATACCGCAGTGTCATCCATGCTTACCATAACGGCAGCAGTAGCCTGACGTGCCATCATGCCGGTTTCCAGCGTGACGGTATGTTGACCATACTGGAATTTACGAACGATCGGATTCAGCAAAGTTCTGTCCTTTCTTAAATGTTTGACAGCACACCACCGGTGTGCTGTCGATTTAACCCGACCTTCTTCGCATCCTCGCGACTAATGACAACCAACACCCCCATGGGTGAAGCCTCTCATTAGCCGCGCGAACCTCTGCAATGAAGATCATTTATAGCAACAATACAATAGTTTCCAGTGAATTGCTGCCGTCTGGTTGAAAAAAGGGGCCATCAGGCCCCCTTTTCTGAAACTCGCAAGAATTAGCGACGCAGACCCAGACGCTCGATCAGCGCGGTGTAGCGTGCAACATCTTTACGTTTCAGGTAGTCGAGCAGTTTACGACGCTGAGAAACCATACGCAGCAGACCACGACGGCTGTGGTGATCTTTTTTGTGCTCTGCAAAGTGACCCTGCAGGTGGTTAATCTGTGCAGTCAGCAGTGCAACCTGGACTTCGGTAGAACCGCTGTCGTTAGTACCACGACCAAACTCAGAAACGATTTTAGCTTTAGCTTCAACGCTTAGAGACATTTTCAAACTCCAAAGTATAAAGAATGTAAGGATGCCGATCTCTAATTCAGCAATCCCATGTACGCCCCGCAGATTGTTAAACAATTTACCAGGCGTTAAGCGGCGATATTCTACTCGTCTCCCCTGCTTATCGCAAGGTGAGCCGTCATCACCGTCACGCGTCGACCGGATATTCGACGACCAGGCGACGCGGCGCAACGCGCCCTTCGCCATCCATTTCGCCCATACCGATGAATTTCCCTTCGTCACCTTCGGTCACGCGTACCAGTCCTTCCAGCGGCGCTTCCGCCGTACGAACCGGGTTGCCGTTCTTAAAGTAAACGGACGATGTTAAAGGAAGATTAACAACCGGGAAGTCCGCTGCCGGACTGTCCATCGGCATCAGCAAGGGATCCAGCAAATCTGCCGGCGCAATCCCCTGCGCTTCCGCCTGTTCTACCAGCTCGCGCAGATGTTCCAGGGTCACCATCCGCTCCACCGGGTACTTGCTTACCGCCAGACGGCGCAGGTAAATCACATGCGCACCGCAGCCCAGCTTTTCACCGAGGTCGTCGATGATGGTGCGAATATAGGTCCCTTTCGAACAGTGTACTTCCAGCTCCAGCTCATCGCCTTCATGGCGAATAAACAGCAGCTCATACACGGTTATCGGACGGGCTTCACGCGGGACGTCAATGCCCTGGCGTGCATATTCGTAGAGCTTCTTGCCCTGATATTTCAGCGCCGAATACATCGACGGCACCTGCATCGTGTCCCCACGGAAGCTCTCCAGCGCAGCATCGAGCTGCTCCGCGCTGAAGGTCACCGGACGCTCTTCCACCACCTGGCCATCCGCGTCGGAGGTATCCGTGCGCTGGCCCAGTTTAGCGATAACGCGGTAACGCTTATCGGAGTCGAGCAGGTACTGGGAAAACTTTGTCGCCTCTCCCAGGCAGACCGGCAGCATGCCGGTTGCCAGCGGATCGAGCGCGCCGGTGTGGCCCGCACGGTTGGCGTTATAAATACGCTTAACTTTCTGCAGCACGTCGTTGCTGGAAGCGCCCTGGGGTTTATCCAGCAGCAGCACACCATGCACGTCGCGACCACGACGACGAGGACGACTCATTAGTCCTCCTTGCTGTCGTCCGCCGGGTTAACACGACGCTCGTCGTCATGTTTAACCACGCTGGTCACCAGGTTGGACATACGCATACCTTCGACCAGCGAGTTGTCGTAGAAGAAGGTCAGCTCAGGCACGATACGCAGGCGCATCGCTTTGCCGAGCAGAGAGCGGATGAAACCAGAGGCTTCCTGCAGCGCTTTAATGCCGTTTTTCACTGCCGCTTCGTCCTGATCGTTCAGGAAGGTGACGAACACTTTTGCATATGCCAGATCTCGGGACATTTCGACACCGGAAACGGTGGTCATCATGCCGACGCGCGGGTCTTTAATTTCACGTTGCAGAATGAGTGCGATCTCTTTCTGCATTTCCTGCGCTACGCGCTGAGGGCGACCAAATTCTTTCGCCATAATAAATTCTCCAGACAAAAAAGGGGCTAAAAGCCCCTTTTAAAATTATTGCCGGGTGGCGCTTCGCTTACCCGGCCTACGCTAGTTAATCTTCTAAGGATTTTGGGTTGCAACAAGGCGGCAAGCTCGTGAATCCCCGGGAGCATAGATAACTATGTGACCGGGGTGAACGAGCGCAGCCAACGCAGTGGCGGCCCAAAAGCCGACGAAGATTAAGCGATGGTACGCTGAATTTCGATGATCTCGAACACTTCGATCATATCGCCAACGCGAACGTCGTTGTAGTTCTTCACACCGATACCACATTCCATGCCGTTACGGACTTCGTTAACGTCATCTTTGAAGCGGCGCAGGGATTCCAGCTCGCCTTCGTAGATAACCACGTTGTCACGCAGTACGCGGATTGGGTTGTGACGCTTGATGTTACCTTCGGTAACCATACAGCCCGCGATCGCACCGAATTTCGGTGATTTGAACACGTCACGTACTTCAGCCAGACCGATGATCTGCTGTTTCAGCTCAGGAGACAGCATGCCGCTCATCGCTGCTTTCACTTCGTCGATCAGGTTATAGATGACGGAGTAGTAGCGCAGATCCAGGCTTTCAGCTTCAATCACTTTACGCGCGGATGCATCCGCACGAACGTTGAAGCCAACCAGGATAGCGTTGGAGGCAGCAGCCAGGGTCGCGTCGGTTTCGGTGATACCACCTACGCCAGAACCGATGATCTTCACTTTCACTTCGTCGGTAGACAGTTTCAGCAAGGAGTCGGAGATCGCTTCCACAGAACCCTGAACGTCGGCTTTCAGAACGATGTTCACTTCGTGAACTTCGCCATCGGTCATGTTGGCAAACATGTTCTCGAGTTTAGATTTCTGCTGACGAGCCAGTTTAACTTCACGGAATTTACCCTGACGATACAGTGCCACTTCACGCGCTTTCTTCTCGTCACGCACCACGGTCACTTCGTCACCGGCAGCCGGAACACCGGACAGACCCAGGATTTCCACTGGAATGGACGGACCTGCTTCCAGCACTTCCTGACCCAGTTCGTTACGCATCGCACGAACGCGACCGTATTCGAAACCGCACAGAACGATATCGCCTTTATGCAGCGTACCTTCGCGAACCAGAACGGTAGCAACCGGGCCACGTCCTTTATCCAGGAAGGATTCGATAACCGCACCGCTCGCCATACCGTTACGGATGGCTTTCAGCTCCAGAACTTCGGCCTGCAGCAGGATCGCGTCCAGCAGTTCGTCGATACCGGTACCCGCTTTCGCAGACACGTGTACGAACTGGCTTTCGCCGCCCCACTCTTCCGGCAGAATACCGTACTGGGAAAGTTCGTTTTTAACACGATCGGGATCCGCTTCTGGCTTATCGATCTTGTTCACTGCAACGACAACCGGCACACCTGCTGCTTTCGCGTGCTGGATAGCTTCGATGGTCTGCGGCATGACGCCGTCGTCTGCAGCAACAACCAGAACAACGATATCCGTCGCCTGAGCACCACGAGCACGCATTGAGGTAAACGCGGCGTGGCCCGGAGTATCCAGGAAGGTGATCATACCGTTGTCAGTTTCTACGTGGTAAGCACCGATGTGCTGGGTAATACCACCCGCTTCACCAGAGGCAACCTTAGTAGAACGAATGTAGTCAAGCAGAGAGGTTTTACCGTGGTCAACGTGACCCATGATGGTCACAACCGGTGCACGCGGTTCAGCCGCAGCACCAGTATCACGGTCGCTCATTACTGCTTCTTCCAGCTCGTTTTCACGACGCAGGATAACTTTATGACCCATCTCTTCAGCAACCAGCTGTGCGGTTTCCTGATCGATGACCTGGTTGATGGTCGCCATGGCACCCAGCTTCATCATTGCTTTGATGACCTGAGAGCCTTTAACCGCCATCTTGTTCGCCAGTTCGCCAACGGTAATGGTTTCGCCGATCACAACGTCACGGTTAACAGCCTGAGCTGGCTTCTGGAAGCCCTGCTGCAGCGCGGAACCTTTACGCTTGCCGCCTTTACCACCGCGAACAGCCGCGCGTGCTTCTTCACGGTCAGCTTTGGATTCAGCGTGCTTGTTGCCTTTTTTCGCCGGACGCGCTGCTTTTGCATTACGACCACGGCCACGGCCGCCTTCTACTTCACGGTCGTTATCATCTTCAGCCTGACGCGCATGCTGAGAAGTGGTCACGTGATAGTCGCTGGTGTCTTCAGTCGGCTCAACGGTATTCACACCATTCTTCTCGTTTTCTTCTGCCATGCGGCGCGCTTCTTCGGCGACGCGGCGAGCTTCTTCTTCCAGCTTACGGCGGGCTTCTTCTTCCGCTTTACGCTTCAGCTCGGCAGCTTCATTTTCACGGCGGGCTTTTTCAGCCTGGGCGGTTTTGGTCATTTCGTCTGTCTGTTGATTGCTCACTTTGTCTTTTTCCGCAGCGTCACGCTTCACTTTATCACTTGCGTCGCGTTTCGCTTTTTCTGCGGCCTCACGTTCAGCTTTTAATTCTGCTTCACGTTTGGCGGCTGCTTCCGCCTCACGCTGAGCTTGTTCTTCCGCTTCACGCTGTGCCTGCTCTTCCGCGGCAAGGCGTTCTGCCTCTTGCGGATCACGTTTTACAAAGGTGCGCGTCTTGCGGACTTCAATTTGTACCGATTTGCTTTTGCCACCGGTACCAGGGATGTTTAACGTGCTGCGCGTTTTGCGCTGCAGCGTTAACTTGTCAGGCGTAGAACCGTGTTCACGGTTCAGGTGCGTTAACAAGGTTTGTTTTTCTTGCGCGGTCACCGAGTCATCAGCGGACTTCGGGATCCCTGCATCAGCAAATTGCTGTACCAGGCGGTCCACGGAGGTCTGAATCTCAGCAGCCAGCGATTTTACAGTTACATCAGTCATGCTGTTCCTTCCTGCTACAGTTTATTACGCTTCGTCGCCGAACCAGCAAATATTACGTGCGGCCATGATGAGCTCGCCGGCTTTCTCGTCGGTTAAACCTTCGATATCAGCCAGGTCATCAACGCCTTGCTCAGCGAGATCTTCCAGCGTACAAACACCACGGGCAGCCAGCTTGAACGCAATCGCACGATCAAGACCTTCCAGATTCAGCAGGTCATCAGCCGGCTTCTTATCGCCAAGGCTTTCTTCCTGAGCCAGTGCCAGGGTGGTCAGTGCGTTTTTAGCGCGTTCACGCAGGGCTTCAACGGTTGGTTCATCCAGACCGTCAATTTCCAGCAGCTCTTTCATTGGCACATAGGCCAGTTCTTCCAGCGTAGAGAAACCTTCTTCAACCAGAACAGTGGCGAAGTCTTCGTCAATATCCAGGTATTTAGTGAAGGTATCGATCGCCGCATGGGCTTCAGCCTGATGCTTAGCCTGCAGGTCATCAACGGTCATTACGTTGAGTTCCCAGCCGCTCAGCTGTGACGCCAGGCGTACGTTCTGACCGTTACGGCCGATTGCCTGCGCCAGGTTGCCCGCTTCAACAGCGATATCCATGGTGTGTTTGTCTTCGTCAACAACGATAGACGCCACATCAGCTGGAGCCATTGCGTTGATCACGAACTGCGCCGGGTTGTCATCCCACAGAACGATATCAATACGTTCGCCGCCCAGCTCAGTAGAAACTGCCTGGACACGCGCACCGCGCATACCGACGCAAGCACCGACCGGGTCGATACGCTTGTCGTTGGTTTTCACCGCAATTTTCGCACGGGAGCCCGGATCGCGAGCCGCCGCTTTAATCTCGATAACTTCTTCACCGATTTCCGGCACTTCGATACGGAACAGTTCTACCAGCATTTCTGGTTTAGAACGGGTCACGAACAGCTGTGCACCACGCGCTTCAGGACGAACGGCGTACAGAACACCGCGAATGCGGTCGCCTGGGCGGAAGTTTTCACGCGGCAGCATATCTTCACGCAGGATCACGGCTTCAGCGTTACCCGGCAACCCTTCGGATTTGATCTCGAGGGAGATGTTGTCGCGGTTCACTTTCTTCACCACACCGGTGATGATCTCGCCTTCCTGATCGCGGAACTGATCGACAACCAGCGCGCGCTCGGCTTCGCGCACTTTCTGCACGATAACCTGTTTAGCGGTCTGGGTGGTGATACGGTCGAAGGTCACAGATTCAATCTGATCTTCAACGTAGTCACCCACGTTCAGACTTTCGTCTTCAAAACGGGCGGCTTCCAGCGTGATCTCTTTGGTCGGCTGGGTCACTTCTTCAACGATTACCCAACGACGGAATGTATCGAAGTCACCGCTTTTACGATCGATTTCTACGCGAACATCGATCTCTTGTTCGTATTTTTTCTTGGTTGCTGTAGCCAGTGCACTTTCCAGCGCTTCGAAAATCTTCTCACGCGGCAGTGATTTCTCGTTGGAGACGGCTTCAACAACAGCCAAAATTTCTTTGTTCATCGCGGGCTTTTCACCTCAATCCAGACTGTTAAAAGTGGGGAACCAGGTTCGCCTTCTGGATATTACTCAGCGCGAACACTTCATCTTTGCCTTCGACTGTCACCGTGATCATTTCACCATCAACGGCTTTGATAATTCCCTGCCATTTACGGCGGTTCTGTACGGCCATACGCAGAACGAGAGCCACTTCTTCACCGGTAAAGCGCACATAGTGCTCGGCCGTGAACATCGGGCGATCGAGGCCAGGTGAGGAAACTTCCAGGTTGTACGCAACGGTAATTGGGTCTTCAACATCAAGAACCGCACTCACCTGGTGGCTGACATCAGCACAATCATCAACATTGATGCCATCTTCACTATCAATATAGATGCGCAGCGTCGATGTACGGCCGCGAACGAATTCGATGCCGACCAGTTCGTAGCCCAGTGCTTCGACCGGTGCAGTAATCATCTCTGTTAATTTTTGCTCTAATGTGGACAAGCCCACCCCCAAGACATAAAAAAAGGGCGTAAAGCCCAGTTATTCTGTAGTCAGATAACAAAAAACCCCGATAAATCGGGGCTTTAGATAACTGAACCCTATAGCCACAACTGTGGCCTGGAGCACTTTCCGAAAGAATTTTTTCAAATCCAGCTACGAAGGCTCTAAGTCTTCACAGTATATTTGAAAAAGAACTTTATGGGAAAGTGGTTGCGGGGGCCGGATTTGAACCGACGACCTTCGGGTTATGAGCCCGACGAGCTACCAGGCTGCTCCACCCCGCGCCTGAAACGTGGCAAATTCTACGCGTTTTGGACAGAATTTGCAAATAATGCTGGGATTTGGTACCGAAGACGGGACGTAAAATCGGCGTTTAGTATATTGATAGTTGACCCCACCTGTCAACCCAACTTCCGCCAGATCAATTAGACCAAAATTTTTACAAAAAACGCACGACTCTCTTCCGGTCTTCGCCAAAAGATGATTAAATGAATACTCACTTATTTTGCATAAAAATGCACAAGAGAGCGAAAGCGGTCTCTAATCAGTCAATCAAGCAGGGTTTTATTCTATGACGACTATTCTCAAGCATCTTCCGGTTGGACAACGTATTGGCATCGCTTTCTCAGGTGGCCTGGATACCAGCGCTGCACTACTGTGGATGCGCCAGAAGGGAGCGGTTCCGTACGCCTATACCGCGAACCTGGGTCAGCCGGATGAGGACGACTATGATGCCATTCCTCGTCGCGCTAAAGAGTATGGTGCAGAGAACGCGCGCCTGATTGACTGCCGTAAGCAACTGGTCGCTGAAGGTATCGCGGCTATTCAGTGCGGTGCGTTCCATAACACCACCGGCGGCCTGACCTATTTCAACACCACCCCGCTGGGTCGTGCGGTCACTGGCACCATGCTGGTTGCAGCAATGAAAGAAGACGGCGTCAACATCTGGGGTGACGGTAGCACCTATAAAGGTAACGATATTGAACGTTTCTATCGTTATGGCCTGCTGACCAACGCCGAACTGCAGATCTACAAGCCGTGGCTGGATACCGACTTCATCGACGAGCTGGGTGGCCGTCATGAGATGTCCGAGTTTATGATCGCCTGCGGTTTCGACTATAAGATGTCCGTCGAGAAAGCTTACTCCACTGACTCCAACATGCTGGGTGCGACGCACGAAGCGAAAGACCTGGAATTCCTGAACTCAAGCGTGAAGATCGTTAACCCGATCATGGGCGTGAAGTTCTGGGACGAAAACGTCAAAATCCAGGCTGAAGAAGTGACCGTGCGTTTCGAACGCGGCCATCCGGTTGCGCTGAACGGTAAAACCTTCTCTGACGATGTTGAGATGATGCTGGAAGCTAACCGTATTGGCGGTCGTCACGGTCTGGGCATGAGCGATCAGATTGAAAACCGTATCATCGAAGCGAAAAGCCGTGGCATCTATGAAGCCCCGGGAATGGCGCTGCTGCACATCGCTTACGAGCGTCTGCTAACCGGCATTCACAACGAAGACACCATTGAGCAGTATCACTCTCATGGCCGTCAGCTGGGTAAACTGCTTTATCAGGGCCGCTGGTTCGATCCACAGGCGCTGATGCTGCGTGATGCGCTGCAGCGTTGGGTGGCAAGCGCGATCACCGGTGAAGTAACGCTGGAACTGCGTCGCGGTAACGACTACTCCATCCTGAATACCGTGTCTGATAACCTGACCTATAAAGCAGAGCGTCTGACCATGGAGAAAGGTGAATCCGTGTTCTCGCCGGACGATCGTATCGGTCAGCTGACTATGCGTAACCTGGACATCACCGATACCCGCGAGAAGCTGTTCAACTATGTTGAGAATGGCCTGCTCTCCGCGAATTCCGGTAACGGTCTGCCGCAGGTTGAAAACCTGGAGCACAGCGATAAGAAGTAATCGCTGATATAACGTGCAAAAGGCTCCCACAGGGCGCTTTTTTGTGGACTTTCGTAGGGCGGGTAAGCGCAGCGTCACCCGCCATTTTGCCCGGTGGCGCTACGCTTTCCGGGCCGACAAAACCACACCTCAGAATATGCAGACGAAAAAAAAGACGTCTTTCGACGTCTTTCTTCTGGAATATTGGTACCGAGGATGGGACTCGAACCCACAAGCCCGTTAGGGCACTACCACCTCAAGGTAGCGTGTCTACCAATTCCACCACCTCGGTACAGAATACTTAGTGCGGGATATCGCTGGTTGGCTTAGCCGGTGCAGCTGGCTGAGTCTGCTCAGTTTTCGCTGGCGCGCTCAGGTTTTCCCACTCGCTTCCTTTGCTGGTCTTGTTGCTGTTGATATTGCCAAGCACCAGACTGATGATGAAGAACAGCGTAGCCAGAATCGCCGTTGTGCGGGTCATGAAGTTCGCAGAACCACTTGAACCGAACAGCGTACCGGAAGCGCCTGCTCCGAAGGAGGCTCCCATATCAGCGCCTTTACCTTGCTGCAGCATGATCAGCGCTACGAGAGCGATGGCTACAATAAGGAAAATAACTAAAAGAGCTTCGTACATAATCAACCTGTTCCTTGCGGATTTGCCGCATATCAATGCTTCGACCAATTAGCAGGATTTTTGTTTCCCACTGAAGCGGGTGTGAATACTAACCAAAGCGAATGACCTTCGCAAGGGCATTTTTGACGCATTGTATCAACTGCGGAAAAAAACAGCAAAAAGCCATTAATTGCTTAAAACAAAGGCGACAAAAGCCGCCTTTTTATACATTTAGCGTGCACAATTATGCAGCTTTCACAGCATCCGCAATACGGTGTGCAAATTCGGTTACCTGCGCTTCGTCTTCACCTTCCACCATCACGCGGATCAGCGGTTCAGTACCGGACTTACGCAGCAGCACGCGTCCACGATTGCCCAGGGCCGCTTCAACGTCAGCCATCACTGCTTTAACGTTCTCATTTTCCAGCGGATCGCCTTTACCGGCAGTGAAGCGTACGTTTACCAGGATCTGTGGGAACATCTTCATCCCGCTGCACAAATCGTGCAGGCTCATATGGTTGCGCGCCATCGCGGCAACCACCTGCAGCGCGGCCACGATACCGTCACCGGTGGTGGTTTTATCGAGCAGGATCACGTGACCCGAATTTTCTGCGCCGATGCGCCAGCCCTTCTCCTGCAGTTTTTCCAGCACATAGCGGTCACCCACTTTCGCGCGGACAAACGGAATACCGAGCTGTTTCAGCGCCAGTTCCAGGCCCATGTTACTCATTAGCGTGCCCACCGCACCGCCGCGCAACTGGCCCTGACGCAGGCCCTCACGGGCAATGATGTAGAGGATCTGATCGCCGTCGACCTTATTACCTTCGTGGTCGACCATAATCACGCGGTCACCGTCGCCGTCCAGCGCAATGCCCAGGTCGGCTTTCTCTGCCAGAACGCGCGCCTGCAGAGCACGAACGTCAGTTGCCCCCACCTGCTCGTTAATGTTCAGACCATCCGGCTCACAGCCAATGGTGATGACTTTCGCCCCCAGTTCGCGGAAAACATTCGGGGCGATGTGATAGGTCGCGCCATTTGCACAGTCCACCACAATTTTGAGGTGAGCCAGGCTCAGCTCATTCGGGAAGGTGCCTTTACAGAATTCGATATAACGGCCCGCCGCATCAACGATACGGTTAGCTTTACCCAGCTCTGCGGAATCAACGCAGGTGATCTCTTTTTCCATTTCGGCTTCAATGGCTTCTTCCACGTCATCCGGGAGCTTGGTGCCGTCAATGGAGAAGAATTTAATGCCGTTGTCGTAGAACGGGTTATGAGAAGCTGAGATAACAATCCCCGCTTCCGCGCGGAAGGTACGCGTCAGATACGCGACTGCAGGCGTTGGCATTGGGCCCGTAAAGGACGCGGACAGTCCAGCCGCCGCCAGACCCGCTTCCAGCGCTGATTCCAGCATATAGCCGGAAATACGGGTGTCTTTACCGATAATGATCTTACGGGAACCATGACGCGCCAGCACTTTGCCAGCAGCCCAGCCGAGCTTCAGGACAAAATCAGGGGTGATGGGAGCATCGCCTACGCGCCCACGGATACCATCGGTACCAAAATACTTACGATTACTCATAGCGTTTGTTTTCCTTCGCTGCCAGTGTGGCTTCCACCACACGCATGGCTTCTACTGTTTCTTTGACGTCATGGACACGAATAATGTGCGCGCCCTGCATCGCCGCAATCACCGCGCAGGCCAGGCTGCCGCTCAGGCGTTCGCTCGGCCCCACGTTCAGCAACTGCCCAATCATCGACTTTCTCGACATCCCCACCAGCAGCGGCAGGTCAAAGTGATGGAATTCCGATAAGCGCGCAAGCAACGCATAATTGTGGGAGAGATTTTTACCGAAACCGAACCCCGGGTCGAGCAACAATTTCTCTTTTGGGATACCTGCACGTTCGCAGCGCGCAATATGCTCAATAAAGAAGCTATTCACGTCGGCAAAGACATCATCATACTTCGGTGCTTCCTGCATGGTTTTCGGTTGGCCCTGCATGTGCATCAGGCATACCGGTAACCCGGTCTCTGCCGCGGCTTCCAGTGCGCCAGGCTCAGTGAGCGAGCGAATATCATTGATAATGTGAGCGCCCACTCTCGCCACTTCACGAATCACCTCGGGTTTAGAGGTATCAACGGAGATCCACACTTCAAACCGCTGCGCGATAGCTTCAACCACCGGCACCACGCGCGCCAGCTCTTCTTCCACAGACACGTCCGCCGCACCAGGACGCGTCGATTCACCGCCAACGTCAATGATGGTGGCACCCGCATTAATCATTAAATTCGCGTGCTTAACCGCCTCGATAAGCGTGTTATGCGTGCCGCCGTCAGAGAAAGAGTCAGGGGTAACATTCAGGATCCCCATCACATGGGGATGTGAAAGATCGAGATGCGAGTCCTGAGCGAATAATTTCATGGCGAAATCCCTGGTATCTATATCGTTAAACAGAAATGAAAAACCCCGGAGCAAGCTCCAGGGTTTGAATTACAGAAAAATGCTTCAACAGCAGTAACTTACTTATCGCCCAACTGTTCTGACATGGTGTTGCCCGGGTTTGGCGTACGCGGTTCATCAACCGGACGCGGCGCACGCGGGGTGCCATTGTTGTCAGAATTATTGGAAGCGCCTGGGTCTTCCCAGCCCGCTGGCGGACGCACTTCACGGCGCGCCATCAGGTCGTCAATCTGCGGTGCATCGATAGTCTCATATTTCATGAGCGCATCTTTCATCGAATGCAGGATGTCCATATTGTCGGTCAGGATCTGGCGTGCACGTGCGTAGTTACGTTCTACCAGAGATTTTACTTCCTGATCGATGATACGAGCCGTCTCATCGGACATATGTTTCGCTTTAGCCACAGAACGGCCCAGGAATACTTCACCCTCTTCCTCTGCATACAGCAGCGGGCCGAGTTTGTCGGAGAAGCCCCACTGCGTCACCATGTTACGCGCCAGGTTTGTCGCAACTTTAATGTCGTTGGACGCACCGGTAGAAACATGTTCCACACCGTAGATAATCTCTTCTGCCAGACGACCGCCGTACAGGGTCGAAATCTGGCTTTCCAGCTTCTGGCGGCTGGCGCTGATCGCGTCGCCTTCAGGCAGGAAGAAAGTCACACCCAGCGCACGACCGCGCGGAATAATCGTCACTTTATGCACCGGATCGTGTTCCGGCACGAGGCGACCGATAATCGCGTGACCCGCTTCGTGGTATGCCGTGGACTCTTTCTGCGCTTCTGTCATAACCATGGAGCGACGTTCCGCACCCATCATGATTTTGTCTTTCGCTTTCTCGAACTCCACCATCGATACGACGCGCTTGTTACCGCGAGCGGCAAACAGAGCTGCTTCGTTGACCAGGTTCGCCAGGTCAGCACCGGAGAAGCCCGGGGTACCGCGCGCAATGATTGCCGCGTCGATATCTGGCGCCAGCGGTACGCGACGCATGTGAACTTTCAGAATCTGTTCACGGCCGCGAACGTCCGGCAGACCCACAACAACCTGACGGTCGAAACGGCCTGGACGCAGCAGCGCAGGGTCAAGTACGTCAGGACGGTTAGTCGCCGCGATAACGATGATACCTTCGTTACCTTCGAAGCCGTCCATCTCAACCAGCATCTGGTTCAGTGTCTGTTCACGTTCATCGTGACCACCGCCCAGGCCTGCGCCACGCTGGCGGCCTACGGCGTCGATTTCATCGATGAAGATAATGCACGGTGCTGCCTTCTTGGCCTGCTCGAACATGTCACGCACACGAGATGCACCGACACCCACGAACATTTCGACGAAGTCAGAACCTGAAATAGTAAAGAACGGCACCTTCGCTTCACCTGCGATGGCTTTCGCCAGCAGGGTTTTACCGGTACCCGGAGGGCCAACCATCAGCACGCCTTTCGGGATCTTACCGCCCAGCTTCTGGAAACGGCTCGGTTCACGCAGGTATTCAACCAGTTCACCCACCTCTTCTTTCGCTTCGTCACAACCGGCGACGTCAGCGAAAGTAGTCTTGATCTGGTCTTCCGTCAGCATACGCGCCTTGCTCTTACCGAACGACATGGCACCTTTGCCACCGCCGCCCTGCATCTGACGCATAAAGAAGATCCAGACGCCAATAAGAAGCAGCATCGGGAACCAGGAAATGAAGATAGAAGCCAGCAGGCTTGGTTCTTCTGGCGGCTCACCTACCACCTTGACGTTTTTGGTCAGAAGGTTATCAAGCAGCTTAGGATCGTTCACCGGGATGTAAGTCGTGTAACGGTTACTATCTTTCTTGGTAACGTTGATCTCACGTCCGTTGATACGCGCTTCGCGAACCTGGTCCTGATTGACCTCCTGCAGGAAGGTAGAATAATCCACCTTGCGGCCATTCGACTCGCTGGGCCCAAAGCTCTGGAATACTGACATCAGCACAACGGCAATGACCAGCCAGAGTATTAGGTTTTTCGCCATGTCACTCAAGGGATTAACCTCATATTACAACTGTGTTAAAAACAGCGTCAGGATACTCTATATCCAGTTTCATTCAAACTTTCGCCTGAAATCTACCGGTTATCATTTTCGCCCGGTCGCTACAATATACACTTCTCGGGAACGGGCCCGGGAAGAGTCCGGCTTACGAACTTTAACCTTCGCAAACAGGGAGCGAATTTCCTTAAGATACTCCTCGAAACCTTCGCCCTGAAACACCTTCACAACAAAACTACCACCAGGCGCTAGTACATCACGACACATTTCTAACGCTAGCTCCACCAGATACATGGCGCGGGGGATATCCACCGCCGGTGTTCCGCACATATTTGGTGCCATATCTGACATGACAACCTGGACCTTACTATCACCTACACGATCAAGTAACGCTTTCAGCACTAATTCATCACGAAAGTCGCCCTGAAGGAAGTCGACACCGACGATGGGATCCATTGGTAAAAGATCGCACGCGATGATTCGGCCCGTTCCGCCGATCTGCGTTACCGCATACTGGGACCATCCGCCAGGTGCCGCACCGAGGTCAACAACCGTCATCCCCGGCTTAAAAAGTTTGTCACTTTGCTGTATTTCATCAAGTTTAAACCAGGCACGGGAACGTAACCCCTTTTTCTGTGCCTGTTGAACATATTTATCGCTAAAGTGTTCCTGAAGCCAGCGGCTGGAGCTGGCAGAACGCTTTTTACCTGTCATTTAACATTTCCGTCCTGGTTCATCGTTACCTGCCTGTGACGTAAATTTCTACGCAGCTATTTGGCGATATAAGGGAGATGGCGGTAGAATGAACCGTTTTCAATCCCAACGTAAGCAAAAATATACGATGAATCTGAGTACTAAACAAAAACAGCACCTTAAAGGTCTGGCACATCCGCTCAAGCCTGTAGTGATGCTTGGCAACAATGGTTTGACCGAAGGGGTGCTTGCCGAGATTGAACAAGCGCTGGAACACCACGAGCTGATCAAGGTGAAAATCGCCTCTGAAGACAGAGACACTAAAAACCTGATCGTGGAAGCCATCGTGCGCGAAACCGGCGCCTGTAATGTACAGGTCATCGGTAAAACGCTGGTGCTCTACCGCCCATCTAAAGAGCGTAAAATCTCGCTGCCACGCTAAGGATATCCTGAATCAAACACATTTTCTGTGTGAAACGAGGGATTTCTGTCAGCAGGCGAGCAAAATGCCATGCTCCTTGAGTTGATAAAAGGCCGCTATGCGGCCTTTTTCTTTTCTTTACAATGTATCAACATCTTAGTAGAGAAGCGAATTACAGGTATTCAACCTTAATAATTTCGTATTCCACTTCACCACCAGGGGTGCGGATGGTGACAACATCGTCCTGCTCTTTGCCAATCAGGCCGCGAGCAATCGGGGAGTTCACTGAAATCAGGTTCTGTTTGAAGTCTGCTTCATCATCACCCACGATGCGATAGGTCTGCTCTTCGTCGTTGTCCAGGTTCAGCACGGTAACGGTAGAACCAAAGATCACACGCCCGTTGTTAGGCATTTTGGTGATATCGATAACCTGTGCATTGGAAAGTTTTGCTTCGATATCTTTAATACGCCCTTCACAGAAGCCCTGCTGCTCACGCGCGGCGTGGTATTCAGCATTCTCTTTCAGGTCGCCATGCTCGCGCGCATCCGCGATAGCGGCGATGATTTCAGGACGACGCACGGATTTCAGGAAATCCAGCTCTTCGCGCAGTTTTTCGGCACCACGTAAGGTCATCGGAATAGCTTGCATTTGTTATACCTCTTAAACATTCCTGTTGGGAGCAGTGTTCCCTGCTCCTGCCCCCCTAAGCGGGCAAGAAGCAAAAAGAAAACCGACCCGGGAGCAATGCCCCAGGTCAGCAGCAATTTTTCAATTTGATATGCATTTTACCGCGAAGTTCACTATGGGTCATCGTTTACTTTGCAGTGCCATGCACCGTAGTATGACGGTTTGTTTTCGGGTTGTTAGCGCGAGATTATGCGATTTTCCAGATTTATCATCGGATTGACTACCAGTATAACGTTCACTGCCCAGGCCGCGAATGTTGATGAGTACATTAATCAGCTCCCAGCAGGCGCGAACCTCGCCCTGATGGTGCAGAAGGTTGGCGCACAGGCTCCCGAGATTGACTATCACAGTCAACAGATGGCGCTGCCTGCCAGTACCCAAAAGGTGATCACTGCCCTCGCCGCCCTGCTCCAGCTCGGGCCTGACTTCCGTTTTACGACCACACTCGAGACCAAAGGTAACGTTGAGGGTGGCGCACTGAAAGGCGATCTTATCGCCCGTTTTGGCGGCGATCCGACCTTTAAACGCCAGGATATCCGCAATATGGTTGCGGTACTGAAAAAATCTGGCGTACAGAAAATTGATGGCAATGTGCTGATCGACACATCCATCTTTGCCAGCCACGATAAAGCCCCAGGCTGGCCGTGGAACGACATGACACAATGTTTTAGCGCCCCGCCCGCCGCCGCGATTGTTGACCGTAACTGCTTCTCGGTTTCGCTTTACAGCGCGCCAAAGCCGGACGATTTAGCGTTTATCCGCATAGCGTCCTACTACCCGGTCACAATGTTTAGCCAGGTCCGAACGCTGGCGAAAGGCTCACCGGATGCGCAATATTGTGAGCTGGACGTCGTGCCGGGCGATCTTAACCGCTTCACGCTTACCGGCTGCCTGACGCAGCGCGCCGATCCGCTGCCGCTGGCCTTTGCGATACAGGATGGTGCAAGCTATGCGGGTGCAATTCTGAAAGATGAGCTAAAACAAGCGGGCATTACATACAGCGGCACGCTGCTTCGCCAGACGCAGGTCAACCAGCCCGGCACGGTCATCGCCAGCAAACAATCTCCGCCGCTGCACGATTTACTGCGAATCATGCTGAAAAAGTCTGACAACATGATTGCCGACACCGTGTTCCGCATGATTGGCCACGCGCGTTTCGGCGTGCCGGGCACCTGGCGCGCGGGTTCAGACGCCGTTCGTCAGATCCTACGCCAGCAGGCCGGGATCGAGCTGGGCAATACCATCGCCGTCGATGGCTCCGGATTATCGCGTCATAATTTGATCTCGCCGGCCACGATGATGCAGGTGCTTCAGTACATTGCACAGCATGACACTGAGCTAAACTTTATTTCGATGCTGCCGCTGGCCGGGCATGACGGTTCGCTGCAGTATCGCGCCGGGCTTCACGCTGCCGGCGTGGATGGCAAAGTATCCGCTAAGACAGGCTCGCTGCAGGGGGTTTACAACCTTGCAGGCTTCATCACTACCGCCAGCGGACAACGCATGGCATTTGTGCAGTATCTTTCCGGCTATGCCGTCGAACCGGCCGACCAGCGCAATCGTCGTATTCCTCTGGTTCGCTTCGAAAGCAGGCTTTATAAGGACATCTACCAGAATAACTAGCGATGAAACTACTCATAGTTGAAGACGATCTGTTATTGCAGGAAGGGCTGGCGCTGGGGCTGGCCAATGAAGGCTATGCTCTCGACTGCGCTGGCACCGCAGCGGAGGCGGACGCCCTGATCCAGAGCGGCGAATACAGTCTGGTGATCCTCGATTTGGGCTTGCCTGATAAAGACGGCGCCACGCTGCTCAGCCAGTGGCGACGCCGCGGTATCGCCAACCCGGTGTTGATCCTGACGGCACGCGATGCCATTGAGGATCGTATCACCGGCCTTGACGCAGGCGCAGATGATTACCTGGTGAAGCCTTTTGCGCTTGCGGAGCTGCAGGCTCGGGTACGAGCGTTGATTCGCCGTTATCTGGGCCATAGTGATAACTTACTGACCGACGGCGATATTACGCTGAATCTGCAAACCCAGCAGGTACTGCGCCGGGATCAGGCGGTAGAGGTGACGCCGAAAGAGTTCGCCCTGCTTACGCGTCTGATCATGCGCAGCGGGCAAACGGTGCACAGAGAAACGCTCCAGCAGGATATCTACTCCTGGCAGGACGACCCGGGGTCAAATACCCTTGAAGTTCACATTCATAACCTGCGTCGCAAGCTCGGCAAGGACAGAATAAAAACCGTCCGTGGCGTTGGCTATCGCCTTGAGAGCCAGAAATGAACAGCATGCGTCGGCGTTTGATGGTGCTGCTGGCGGTTATTCTCTTATTTTTCCAGCTGATAAGCGTCATCTGGCTGTGGCATGAAAGCCGTGAGCAGATTGGTTTTCTGGTGAATGAAACGCTGTCGGCAAAAACCCGCAATAACCATGTCGAAAAAGAGATCCGCGAGGCGATCGCTTCCCTTCTCGTCCCTTCTCTGGTGATGGTCGGTTTCACGCTGCTGTTTTCATTCTGGGCGGTCACCTGGATAACCCGACCGCTGAATAAACTGCGTGACAGCCTGGCTAACCGTTCGGCGGATAACTTAACTCCGCTTCCTATGTATTCCGACATGGAAGAAATAGGCGCGGTGACAACCTCCCTGAACCAGCTGCTCGCCCGGCTGGACAATACTATTCAGCAGGAGCGTCTCTTCACCGCTGACGCCGCACACGAGCTTCGAACGCCGCTGGCCGGTATCCGGCTTCATCTGGAGCTTATGGCGCAGTCAGGCGCACCACAGGCCGCGACGTTAATTAGCCGTATCGATCAGCTCATGCATACCGTCGAACAGCTGCTGATGCTGGCCCGTGCCGGACAGGCAATGGCCAGCGGACACTACGAAACCGTGAGCTGGACGGAAAATATCATTGAACCTCTCGGCCTGGGCCATGAAGCCAAAGAGCATACGGTGATTTGGCCCGCTAAAAGCGCGCTCACGGTTCAGGGAGATGCCGTGCTCCTGCGTCTGATGCTGCGCAACCTGCTGGAGAATGCCGGGCGCTACAGCCCGGCAGGGACAACGATTACAGTGACATTAACCGGGGTCGACGGGGGAACGCAGATTAGCGTGATCGATCAGGGGCCAGGTATTGATGAAGCGCACCGACAGTCAATTACCGAGCCATTCCGCCGTCTTGACCAGCGCTACGGTGGCAGCGGTCTGGGCCTGAGTATCGTGCAGCGCATCGTGCAGCTCCACCACGGCAGGTTGACGCTTGAGAATGGCTCTGAAGGTGGTTTGATCGCCAGCTGCTGGCTGCCCGCAACGCTGGAATAAAAAAAAGCCCCCATAATGGGGGCTTTGGACAGACATTAGTGCTTGTAGATGAACTCGACGCCTTCTTCGTCGTCTTCATCCCAGTCATCGTCCCAGTCTTCATCATCTTCTTCAGCTTCCAGCTCTTCGAGCTGCTGACGGTGGTAGTCATCCCACATGAATTCGACTTTTTCAGGCTGTTTCGCTTCTTCCGCCTGAACAATTGGGTTCTCAATGATGAAGGTCATCACATCCCAGCACAGATCTTTCACGCCAACCTGGCTTGCCGCAGAGATCAGGTAGTATTTATCTTCCCAACCCATTGCTTCAGCAATCGCTTTAGCTTTCGCTTCCGCTTCGGCTTTGTCCATCAGGTCAATCTTGTTGAAGACCAGCCAGCGTGGTTTATTCGCCAGTTTTTCGCTGTATTTTTCCAGCTCGCCAACGATGATGCGGGCGTTTTCAACCGGATCGGAACCGTCGATAGGATCGATATCGATAAGGTGCAGCAGCACGCGGCAACGCTCAAGGTGTTTCAGGAAGCGAATACCCAGACCCGCGCCTTCCGCAGCGCCTTCAATCAGGCCCGGAATATCGGCAACCACAAAGCTCTTCTCGTTATCCATACGGACAACGCCCAGGCTTGGTACCAGCGTGGTAAACGGATAGTCCGCCACTTTTGGTTTCGCCGCAGAAACGGCGCGAATGAACGTCGATTTACCGGCGTTTGGCATACCCAGCATGCCCACGTCTGCCAGAAGCATCAGCTCCAGCTGCAGATCGCGCTTATCACCCGGCGTACCCATCGTTTTCTGACGCGGAGTACGGTTAACGGAGGATTTGAAACGGCTGTTACCCAGACCGTGCCAGCCGCCTTTCGCCACCATCAGGCGCTGACCGTGTTTGGTCATGTCACCCATGGTTTCACCGGTTCCCTGGTCAATCACACGCGTACCGACCGGAACTTTAATGGTGACATCTTTACCGCGTTTCCCGGTACAGTCACGGCTCTGGCCGTTCTGGCCGCGCTCGGCGCGGAAGGATTTTTCGAAACGGTAGTCGATCAGCGTGTTGAGGTTCTCATCCGCCTCCAGCCACACGTCACCACCATCCCCGCCGTCGCCGCCGTCAGGACCGCCACGTGGGATATACTTTTCACGGCGGAAGCTCACGCAACCATTGCCGCCATCACCAGCCACGACCAGGATCGTCGCTTCATCAACAAACTTCATTTTACTCTCCGTAACTCATTCGCCTGAGCGGGGGACTACTACAACCGCTTCATTTTTGCGCCAACGTCCCCAAAGACGATGACCAATGGCGGAATACATCGCGCCCGCAACCACGACAAACGCACCGAGATAGCCCAACAGGTTGAGCATCGGTCTGACGAAGACATCGGGCCAGGCCATTGATAACAAATCTGAAAATAACAGCGTAAACAGCGGAGTAAGCGTAATTAACGCGCTCACCTGTGCTGCCTGCCAGCGCGCCATCGCTTCGGCCAGCGCGCCATAACCGACCAGCGTGTTCAGTCCACAAAAAATGAGGCACGCCAGTTGCCAGTCGCTAAGCTGGGAAATCACACCCGGCTTTGCTAATGGCAGCAATGCTATTGTACACAAAGTGTACAGTAAAAAGAGGATCTGCTGTGAGGCAAGACGACGCAATAACACCTTTTGTGCGACGCCATAGCTCACCCAGACCGTTGCTGCCCCCACACCAAAAATTACACCCCATGTGTAATCCGTCAGGCGGGTGAAAATCTCTATCAGACTGGTGTTGAAGAACATCACCAGACCGCACAGCAGCATGCTCGCCCCGATAATCTGCGTACCACGCATCTTTTCCTTGAGGATAAAGACGCTGGCGACCATCATGCCCACCGGTGAAAGCTGACCTATCACCTGCGACGCCGTGGGGCTGAGATATTGCAGGGAAGAGCTGAACAGGATGAAGTTACCGAACAGACCGCCCGTCGCGATAGCCAGCAATACCAGCCAGCGCGGTTTGCGGAAAAGCCGCAAGGGTGGAAGCTTACCTTTGATAGCCAGAATGGCCCCGAGGCCGATGCTTGCCATCAGAAAGCGATAAAAGACCACCGTAGGCGGCTCCATCACTTCCAGAACCTGCTTCATTGCAATTGGCAGCGCACCCCAGCACATTGCGGTAGTGAGCGCCAAAAGAATACCAATGCCGGCCTGCTGCTTCATGCCCGTTTTCCCTACAGAAAAAATTACCGGGTTTCCAATGTAAAAAGCCCCGCAACAGGTTGCGGGGCTTTAATCCGTTACCGGACCGAGAAAACCTTACTCAGCAACGATGCTGATGTATTTACGGTTGTTCGGGCCTTTAACTTCAAATTTCACTTTACCGTCTGCTTTAGCAAACAGAGTGTGGTCACGACCGCAACCTACGTTGTTGCCAGCGTGGAATTTGGTACCACGTTGACGAACGATGATGCTGCCCGCCAGAACGGATTCGCCACCGAAACGCTTAACGCCAAGGCGTTTAGCTTCTGAATCGCGACCGTTACGTGTGGAGCCGCCAGCCTTTTTATGTGCCATTTAAATCTCTCCTCAGGTCTTAGGCGCTGATGCCAGTAATTTTCACATCAGTGAACCACTGACGGTGGCCCTGCTGCTTACGGTAGTGCTTACGACGACGAAACTTAACGATTTTAACTTTCTCGCCACGACCGTGTGCAACAACTTCAGCTTTGATAACGCCGCCATCAACGAAAGGAACGCCGATTTTGACTTCTTCACCGTTTGCGATCATCAGAACTTCTGCGAACTCAACAGATTCGCCAGTTGCGATGTCCAGCTTTTCCAGGCGAACGGTCTGACCTTCGCTTACTCGGTGTTGTTTACCACCACTTTGGAAAACCGCGTACATATAAACTCCGCTTCCGCGCACATCCTCGTATGAATCAGAGTGCGCTATAAATATTCACAATAGGGCGCGAATATTACGCAAAACGCGAGCCTTTGACAAGTGCTACCGTCAATACATGAAGAAAAAAAACACAACACGTACGGTAACGTTTATCTGTGCCGTTTTTTCAGTACAATCAGCACTACTATTGATAAACCGAAACCCTTCGTTACCCCATTGAAGATGGGATCAACAGGATAAAAAGCCCGGCTTTTGCGATGAATTTAGAAAAAATCAACGAGTTAACCGCGCAAGATATGGCGGGTGTGAATGCAGCAATCCTGGAGCAACTCAACTCTGACGTTCAGCTGATCAATCAGTTGGGCTATTACATCGTCAGCGGCGGCGGTAAACGCATTCGTCCGATGATTGCTATTCTGGCTGCCAGAGCCGTTGGCTATCAGGGAAATGCTCACATCACTATCGCAGCGCTCATCGAATTTATTCACACGGCGACGCTTCTGCATGACGATGTTGTGGATGAATCGGATATGCGTCGTGGCAAAGCCACGGCAAACGCCGCTTTCGGAAACGCAGCCAGCGTCCTGGTGGGGGATTTTATCTATACCCGTGCCTTCCAGATGATGACCAGCCTGGGCTCACTGAAAGTGCTGGAAGTGATGTCCGAAGCCGTAAACGTCATTGCTGAAGGCGAAGTGCTGCAGCTGATGAACGTCAACGACCCTGACATTACCGAAGAAAACTACATGCGCGTCATCTACAGCAAAACTGCGCGCCTCTTTGAAGCGGCTGCCCAGTGTTCCGGCATTCTGGCTGACTGTACCGAAGCACAGGAAAAAGGCCTGCAGGACTATGGCCGCTATCTGGGTACGGCATTCCAGCTGATTGATGATTTGCTGGACTACAGTGCGGACGGCGAGACGCTCGGCAAAAACGTGGGCGATGACCTGAACGAAGGCAAACCAACTCTGCCGCTGCTTCATGCTATGCGCAATGGAACAGCCGACCAGGCGAAAATGATCCGTGAAGCGATTGAGCAGGGAAATGGCCGCCATCTTCTGGAACCTGTACTGGAAACCATGGCTATCTGCGGATCGCTGGAATGGACGCGTCAGCGTGCGGAAGAAGAAGCCGACAAAGCCATCGAAGCGCTTCAGGTCATTCCAGACAGCCCATGGCGCGATGCACTGATTGGTCTTGCTCACATCGCCGTTCAGCGCGACCGTTAATCCCCTTGTTTCTCCCCGCAGCGATAGCGGGGAGATTCCAGTACACACCTGTAAATTCCGTGTTCATGTAAATTCATCGGTTTAGAGACCGCATGAATAAAGCCGTGTCTTATTCTGAATATCCCTTCAAGTAACGCGAACTTTTTAGAACAAGAAGTTGAAATGGGTATAGTAACCGCGTCGTTTCAGAAGAAACGGCGTAGGTGAATCCGAACTTAAGGACGGCGTTATGGATACGAAATTTATCGACTGGCACACGGCTGATATTATTGCCGCACTGCGCAAAAGAGGCACTTCACTGGCAGCAGAGTCCCGCCGCCATGGACTGAGTTCTTCAACTCTGGCAAACGCCCTCACCCGCCCCTGGCCCAAGGGAGAATTAATTATCGCGACGGCGCTGGATACGCATCCGTGGGTAATTTGGCCTTCGCGCTACCACGATCCCATTACCCATGAATTTATCGACAGATCGCGCATGATTCGCCAGAGAAAGGTAAAAAGAGAACCGCAGGAATAACGCGTTTTTGACAGGAACAGCAACCCCCCGGTCATTGCTGGCAGGGGGCTGCCGGAACGATTACTCGCCCTTCACACGCTCGATGTTGGCACCCAGCGCGCGCAGTTTATCTTCGATACGCTCATAACCACGATCGATGTGATAGATACGGTCCACGATGGTTGTACCTTCCGCGATACAACCCGCCAGCACCAGGCTTGCAGACGCACGCAGATCGGTTGCCATCACCTGAGCACCTGACAGTTTCTCAACGCCGTGGCAGATCACGGTATTACTTTCGATCTCAGCATGCGCGCCCATACGGATCAGCTCCGGTACGTGCATAAAGCGGTTCTCGAAAATGGTTTCTGTGATGAAGCCAGTGCCTTCGGCAACCAGGTTCAACAGGGTGAACTGTGCCTGCATGTCCGTAGGGAACGCCGGATGCGGCGCCGTACGCACGTTGACCGCTTTTGGACGCTGCCCGTGCATATCAAGACTGATCCAGTCTTCGCCGATTTCGATATCCGCACCCGCATCGCGCAGTTTCGCCAGCACCGCATCCAGGGTATCTGGCTGCGCGTTGCGACAAACAATCTTCCCGCCAGAAATCGCCGCAGCGACCAGGAAGGTACCAGTTTCGATACGGTCCGGCAGAACGCGATAGACACCGCCGCCCAGACGCTCAACGCCTTCGATGGTGATACGGTCGGTACCCTGACCGGAAATCTTCGCCCCCAGCGCCACGAGGAAGTTGGCGGTATCCACGATCTCCGGTTCGCGCGCGGCGTTTTCGATGATGGTAGTACCTTCTGCCAGCGTCGCCGCAGACATAATGGTGACAGTTGCGCCCACGCTCACTTTGTCCATGACGATGTGCGCGCCTTTCAGACGACCATTAACGGACGCTTTAACGTAACCTTCTTCCAGCTTGATCTCGGCGCCCAGTTTTTCCAGACCAAAGATGTGCAGGTCAACCGGACGCGCACCGATAGCGCAGCCGCCCGGCAGAGAGACCTGACCCTGACCAAAACGCGCTACCAGCGGGCCAAGCGCCCAGATGGATGCACGCATGGTTTTCACCAGATCGTAAGGGGCTGAAAAGTTGTTCACCTTGCTGGCGTCGATCCAGACGGAACCGTTACGCTCAACTTTCGTGCCCAGCTGGGTGAGCAGCTTCATGGTGGTGTCGATATCTTTCAGCTTCGGTACGTTCTGAATTTCTACCGGCTCTTCAGCCAGCAGCGCAGCAAAGAGGATTGGCAGCGCGGCGTTTTTAGCGCCAGAAATTGTGACTTCGCCCTGGAGACGCGTTGGCCCCTGTACACGAAATTTATCCATTGTGTGCTCTCTTATAAATTCAACCGTGCTGCGGGCCTGTCGCCCTCAGCTCAAAAACCGTTTAGTTTGCGATCGCGTGCCCACTCTTGCGGGGTGAACGCTTTAATCGACAGGGCGTGGATGCGGTTATCCGCAATATATTCCATCAGCGGCGCGTACACAGCCTGCTGTTTCTTCACGCGGCTCATACCGTCGAACATCTCACCCACAGCAATAACCTGGAAGTGACTGCCATCGCCAGTGACGTGGGCTTCCTGAAGGGAGAGTGCATTCATCAGCACTGTCTGGATTTCATGATTTTCCATGGGCTCTTAATCATCTGATAGTGAAAACAAGCCCAACATCTTAGAGCAAAGTGGCGTTGTCTTAAACAAGCAAAAAGCCCCGACGATGAAACAGTCAGGGCTTTCGGAAGTAACGCACTGAAAATATTAACGAGGCAGTACGTCCTGAGGGAGATTGTAGAGCTGCGCAAGGGTCACGACATTATCGCTCGCGCCGTGAAGCGTGACGCTTGTCCCCTGCTTTTTCCCCACGGAAATCAGATGGGCAAGCAGCGCAACACCTGCCGTATCTACCCGCGTGACGTCTGTCAAATCGATAAGCGTCACGCCCTGCATCGCTTCGTGGCGGTTGTCCCACAGTGGGTTCAGCAGATCCTGATCCAGTTCACCGGACAGCTTTAATGTTTCGCCTTCACGCGACCAGCTGAGTTGCTGTGACATTACTTCTTCTCGTCCAGGGTAATTTTCTGGCGAGAGATAGACTGCAGCTGAGCGGTCAGACCATCAATGCCTTTGGTGCGCAGCAGGTCGCTCCACTCGTTCTGTTTGGTGGTGATCATGCTTACCCCTTCGGCAATCATGTCATACGCCTGCCAGTGACCGGTCTGGCTGTTTTTACGCCACTGGAAATCCAGACGAACCGGCGGACGACCGTTAGGATCGATGATCGTCACACGGATAGGGACGATGGTCGCATCGCCCAGCGGCTGCTCAGGCGCAATCTGATAGGTCTGGCCGTGGTACATTGCCAGCGCCTGGCCATAAGCCTGTTTCAGGTATTCACGGAACGCGGCAAAGTAGGCATCACGCTGCGCAGGGGTCGCGTCTTTGTAATAACGTCCCAGCACCAGCGCCCCCGCATATTTAATCTGCACGTACGGCAGCAGTTCCTGGTCAACGACGTCGCGCAGATAATCAGGATTAGCACGAATTTTAGGCTGTTCGTTTTTAAGACGGTCGAAGGTCTTCTTCGCCGCTTCGTCCATCAGTTTGTACGGGTTACTCTGATCCGCAGCGTGGGCGGCGGTTAGAGGGGCGATGACCAGCATGGCAACCATTAACAGTCGTTTAAACATGAATGACTTCTCCTGATATTAATTCGCAGCACCTGGGGTCGGCGCGGCATTGGTATGGTCTTCACTCTGCGCAGGGACATTGTCAGACTTTTTCTCATCCCCTTTACTGTTGTAAAGGAACTGACCAATCATATCCTCCAGAACCATCGCGGATTTCGTATCCTGAATGACGCTACCGTCTTTAAGGATAGTCGTTCCCAGCTCGGGATCTTCAAAGCCGACGTTAAGCGCCAGATATTGTTCGCCCAGCAGACCGGAAGTACGAATAGAAAGGGAGCTGGTGTCCGGGATATGGTTGTAACGCTCTTCGATATCCATCGCGACGCGTGGCAGGTAGGTTTTCTCATCCAGCGTAATGTCAGATACGCGTCCGATCACCACGCCGCCGATGCGAACCGGTGAACGCGCCTTCAGCCCGCCGATGTTATCGAAGGTGGCATAGATGCGATACGTCGGCTCGGTGCGCACAGACGTGATATCCGCCGCTCTCAGGCAGATAAACAGCGCGGCCAGCAGCGCCAGCAACAGGAATACACCGACCCAAATTTCATTTTTTCTCGTTTGCATGAACTCAATTCCCAAACATCAGTGCGGTGAGCACAAAATCCAGACCCAGTACGGCCAGCGACGAATGTACGACTGTACGTGTAGTTGCGCGGCTAATGCCCGCCGACGTCGGGATGGCATCGTATCCATTGAACAATGCAATCCAGGTGACCGTAATGGCAAATACCACGCTTTTAATCAGGCAGTTAACCAGATCCATCCGCAGGTCGATGGCGTCCTGCATCGCGGACCAGAAGAAACCGGCATCAATGCCTTTCCAGTGCACGCCAACCAGCGAACCGCCCCAGATACCCACGGCGACAAACAGAATAGTCAGTAACGGTAAAGAGATCACCCCAGCCCAGAAACGCGGCGAGATCACGCGACGCAGCGGATCGACCGCCATCATCTCCATGCTGGAGAGCTGCTCGGTCGCACGCATCAGGCCAATTTCAGCCGTTAATGCCGACCCCGCGCGCCCGGCGAACAGCAGCGCCGCCACAACCGGCCCCAGCTCGCGCAGCAGCGAGAGCGCCACCAGCATCCCAAGGCTGGTTTCCGCACTGTAGGTTGTCAGAACAAGATAGCCCTGTAGCCCAAGCACCATACCGATAAACAGACCGGAGACAATGATGATGAGCATCGACAGCACGCCGACATTATAAAGCTGCCGCACCAGCAGCGGTGCGTGCTTGCGGAATTCCGGCTTGCCGACCAGCGCGTTGAATAACATCAATCCGGCACGCCCGAACGTCCTGATGGTTTTTATGCCACGGTGTCCGAGAGCGGCCAACGCATTTAACAGCATGAGTGGCTTAACTCCCTATTCCCAGTAAATCGTCACGATAGTCGCCCGCCGGGTAGCGGAACGGCACGGGGCCATCGGCAATACCGTCGAGGAACTGCCGCACGCGTGGATCGCAATTTTCCTGCAGCGCCTGAGCGCTGCCGTGTGCGACGATCTTTTTGTCCGCCACGATATAGGCGTAATCGGCAATGCTCAATACTTCAGGTACGTCGTGAGATACCACAATGCAGGTGACGCCAAGCGCGCTGTTCAGTTCAGAGATGAGCTTAACAAGCACACCCATCGTGATGGGGTCCTGTCCAACAAACGGTTCGTCGAACATGATTAAATCAGGTTCTAATGCAATGGCTCGCGCCAGCGCGGCGCGGCGCGCCATCCCGCCGGACAGCTCCGAAGGCATCAGCTTCGCGGCGCCCCGCAAACCGACGGCTTCGAGCTTCATCATCACCGTGCTTTTCAGCAGTTCAGGCGGCAGGCTGGTATGCTCGCGCAGCGGATAGGCCACGTTATCAAAGACATTCATGTCGGTGAACAAGGCTCCCGACTGAAAGAGCATGCTCATGCGTTTGCGGACAGTATACAGACGCGAGCGTGACATCTCCGGGATGTTTTCGCCATCGAAGAGAATTTCACCGCGATCGGGTGGGATTTGCCCACCAATGAGGCGCAGCAGGGTCGTTTTACCGATCCCGGACGGCCCCATGATGGCAGTGATCTTGCCACGCGGTACGGTCAATGAAATATCATCAAATATCAATCTGTTGGCGCGAGAAAAACTCACGCCGCGAACATCGACTAAATTCGCCATCGTTTGGCTCATTTATGGTTCCTTTATTACCCTGCTCACGTTAAGGCATGCCGCCTGAATCAGCCCTCAACTCCGCATTTTTACAGAATAATAGCCGTTGAGGTTAGCGAAAGCTGGCATTTGTTTTACTTTTCCGGCGCATAAAGTCAAAATTAGGAATTCGTTACGTCTCAGACTGTATGCAGTCCAGCCATTCCCGTGCGATGGACCGACGAGTATACCTGAAGAAAGGACTTTTGATGCTTTTAGCAACAGCACTGTTAATAATTGGTTTACTTTTGGTGGTCTACAGTGCTGACCGTTTAGTGTTTGCTGCATCTATCCTGTGTCGCCTGACGGGCGTACCGCCTGTCGTCATCGGGATGACCGTGGTTAGTGTGGGAACGTCGCTTCCTGAAATCATCGTCTCTGTCTCGGCATCGCTGCATGGTCAGTTAGACCTGGCAGTAGGTACCGCGATTGGCTCCAACATCGTCAATATACTCTTGATTTTGGGCCTGGCCGCACTGCTCCATCCATTTCGCGTGCATTCTGATGTTCTGCGCCGTGAATTGCCGCTAATGTTAATCGTAAGCCTGCTGGCAGGCTGCGTATTTTACGATGGTGTACTGAGCTACAGCGACGGCATTTTCCTGCTGGCGCTGGCCGTCATCTGGCTGCTGTATAGTGTTAAAATCGCCCGTCTGGCTGAGAAGCAGGGTCTGGATAGCCTCACGCGGGAGCAGGTCGCCGAACTGCCGCGAGAAGGCACGCTGCCTGTTGCCCTGCTCTGGCTTGGCGTTGCGCTGATCATCATGCCGATGGCAACGCGCATGGTCGTGGATAACGCGACCGTGCTGGCGAACTATTTCGCCATCAGTGAACTGACCATTGGCCTGACGGTGATTGCCATCGGCACCAGCCTGCCGGAGCTGGCCACGGCCATTGCGGGGGCACGGAAAGGTGAGGATGACATTGCCATTGGTAATATCATCGGTTCCAACATATTTAATATCGCCATTGTGATGGGCCTCCCGGCCCTGATAACGCCAGGGCCCTTTAATCCCCTGGCGTTATCACGCGACTACGGTGTGATGTTATTGGTCAGCGTGATATTTGCCCTGCTCTGCTGGCGGCGGCAACGACAGATCGGCAAAGGCGCAGGCGCGCTGCTGACGGGTGGATTTATCGTATGGATGGCGATGCTGTACTGGCTCTCGCCTCTTCTCTCTGGGTAAACGGAAACGCATTATGTCGCAAATAGAATTGCAGCCGGGTTTTGACTTTCAGAAAGCAGGCAAAGAGGTTCTGGAGATTGAACGTGAAGGTCTGGCGCAGTTAGATCAGTACATTAATCAGGATTTTAGTCTGGCATGTGAGAAGATGTTCTACTGTGCCGGCAAAGTCGTGGTGATGGGGATGGGTAAGTCCGGCCACATTGGACGCAAAATGGCGGCAACGTTTGCCAGCACCGGAACCTCTTCCTTCTTTGTACATCCGGGGGAAGCCGCGCACGGTGACCTGGGTATGGTCACGCCGCAGGATATCGTCATCGCGCTGTCCAACTCCGGGGAGTCCAATGAAATTCTGGCGCTGATCCCGGTACTGAAGCGACTGCAGGTGCCGCTTATTTGCATGACCAGCCGTCCGGAAAGCAGCATGGCGCGGGCGGCGGATATTCACCTGTGCGTGAAAGTGCCCAAGGAGGCCTGTCCGCTCGGCCTGGCGCCGACGTCCAGCACCACGGCCGCGCTGGTCATGGGTGATGCGCTTGCCGTCGCGCTGCTCGAAGCCCGCGGTTTTACGCCGGAGGATTTCGCACTTTCCCACCCCGGCGGCGCGCTGGGGCGCAAGCTTCTGCTTCGGGTAAACGATATTATGCACACCGGGGATGAGATCCCTCACGTCAGTAAAGAAGCCTCCCTGCGTGATGCGCTGCTGGAAATCACCCGTAAGAATCTGGGTATGACGGTCGTGTGCGACGATCTGATGAAAATTCAGGGGATCTTCACCGATGGCGACCTGCGTCGCGTGTTCGACATGGGTGTAGATGTCCGCACGCTCGGCATTGCCGACGTGATGACGCCGGGCGGTATCCGCGTCCGTCCGGGTACGCTGGCGGTGGATGTGCTGAACCTGATGCAGTCCCGTCACATTACCTCAGTGATGGTTGCCGATGGCGACCAGTTGCTGGGTGTGGTACATATGCATGATCTGCTGCGCGCAGGCGTAGTGTAATGAAGGATAAGACAATGAGTAATGCGGGTGCATCCCTTGCAACCTGTTATGGACCGGTCAGCACCCAGATGATGGCGAAGGCGGAAAACATTCGTCTGCTCATCCTGGACGTGGATGGCGTACTTTCCGATGGCCTGATTTACATGGGCAATAATGGTGAAGAGCTGAAAGCGTTTAACGTTCGCGACGGCTACGGTATCCGCTGTGCGCTCACCTCGGGTATTGAGGTGGCTATCATCACCGGGCGAAAAGCTAAACTGGTAGAAGACCGCTGTGAAACCTTAGGAATTACCCATCTGTATCAGGGTCAATCCGATAAGATGGCGGCGTTTAAGGATTTACTGGGTAAACTGGCTATCGCACCGGAAAACGTGGCCTACGTCGGGGACGATCTGATTGACTGGCCCGTGATGGCTGAAGTCGGGCTGAGCATCGCCGTTGCCGATGCGCATCCGCTGCTGATCCCGCGCGCTGATTATGTTACCCACATCAACGGGGGCCATGGTGCCGTACGTGAAGTCTGCGATCTGCTTTTGCTGGCGCAGGGCAAGCTTGATGAGGCCAAAGGGCAATCGATATGAGTAAAACCAGACGCTGGATTATCATTTTGCTTTCGCTTGTCGCACTGGTATTGATTGGCGTGAACCTTGCCGATCGCGACGATACGCAAACGGAAGTGGTCAACAATAACGATCCAACCTATAAAAGCGATCACAGCGACACCGTGGTCTACAGCCCGGAAGGCGCGCTGAACTATCGCCTGATTGCCCAGCATGTTGAATATTTTTCAGATGACGGTATTTCGTGGTTTACCCAGCCTGTCATGACCACATTTGATAAGGACAAAGTGCCGACGTGGTCAATTAAGTCAGATCGGGCAAAACTGACAAATGACCGTATGCTTTATCTGTATGGTCACGTTGAAGTCAACGCCCTGACCGCTGACTCGCAACTGAGAAAAATTACGACGGATAATGCCCAGATTAACCTGGTAACCCAGGACGTGACCTCGCAGGATCTGGTCACACTGTATGGCACAACATTTAATTCCAGCGGTTTGAGAATGCGCGGGAACTTACGCAGCAAGAACGCCGAGCTGATTGAAAAGGTTAGAACCTCCTATGAAATTCAAAACAAACAAACTCAGCCTTAAAGTAATTATCGCCAGCGCGATGCTGGCGACCAGTCTCCCCGCGCTTGCTGTAACGGGCGATACCGACCAACCGATCCATATTGAGTCTGATACCCAGTCTCTCGATATGCAGGGCAACGTCGTCACCTTCACGGGTAACGTCGTCATGACTCAGGGCACCATCAAAATTAACGCCGACAAAGTGGTCGTGACCCGTCCGGGTGGCGAGCAGGGCAAAGAGATCATTGATGGTTACGGCAACCCGGCAACCTTCTACCAGATGCAGGACAACGGCAAGCCGGTGAAAGGTCACGCCTCGCATATGCACTATGAGCTGGCGAAGGACCTGGTCATCCTGACCGGAAACGCGTATCTGGAACAGCTGGACAGCAACATTACCGGCGACCAGATAACCTATCTGGTGAAAGAGCAAAAAATGCAGGCTTCCAGCGAGAAAGGCAAACGCGTCACGACCGTACTGGTTCCGTCGCAGCTGCAGGACAAAGGCAAAGGCCAGGCCCCGGCACAGAAGAAGAGTAACTAATTCGTTATGGCAACATTAACTGCAAAAAATCTCGCGAAGGCCTACAAGGGCCGCCGTGTCGTAGAAGATGTCAGTCTGACCGTCAACTCCGGCGAAATTGTAGGGCTGCTCGGCCCTAACGGTGCGGGTAAAACCACCACCTTCTACATGGTCGTTGGCATTGTGCCGCGCGATGCCGGCAACATTATCATTGACGATGAAGACATCAGCCTTCTGCCGCTGCACGCGCGCGCGCGTCGCGGGATCGGCTACCTGCCGCAGGAAGCCTCCATTTTCCGTCGTCTTAGCGTTTACGATAACCTGATGGCGGTCCTGCAAATTCGTAACGATCTGACCAGCGAGCAGCGTCAGGATCGTGCCAACGAGCTGATGGAAGAGTTCCACATTGAGCATCTGCGCGACAGCCTCGGTCAGGCACTCTCCGGGGGTGAACGCCGTCGCGTTGAGATTGCGCGTGCGCTGGCCGCAAACCCGAAATTTATCCTTCTGGATGAACCGTTTGCTGGCGTTGACCCGATCTCGGTTATCGACATAAAACGCATCATTGAACACCTGCGTGACAGCGGGCTTGGCGTACTGATCACCGACCACAACGTCCGTGAAACGCTGGCCGTGTGTGAACGCGCGTATATTGTGAGCCAGGGCAATCTGATCGCCCACGGTACGCCGCAGCAGATCCTCGAAGACGATCATGTTAAGCGCGTCTATCTTGGGGAAGACTTCAGACTCTGATAGGGTAGAGATAACGTAACGCCGAACCGGAGAAAAATGCTCTGAACATGAAGCAAGGTTTGCAATTAAGGCTCAGCCAACAACTGGCGATGACGCCGCAGCTACAGCAGGCAATTCGCCTGTTGCAGCTGTCCACGTTAGAACTTCAGCAGGAGCTCCAGCAGGCGCTGGACAGCAACCCCCTGCTGGAACAAACCGATCTTCATGACGAGGTAGATACTCAGCAGTCACAGGATACAGAAGCGCTCGACACCGCGGATGCACTCGAACAAAAAGAGATGCCCGACGAGCTACCGCTGGATGCCAGCTGGGATGAAATCTACACCGCTGGAACCCCTTCCGGTACGCGTGCAGACTACCAGGATGATGAGCTACCGGTATATCAGGGCGAAACCACCCAGTCACTGCAGGATTACCTGATGTGGCAGGTGGAACTCACCCCCTTCTCCGATACCGACCGCGCGATTGCCACGTCCATTGTCGATGCCGTTGACGACACCGGCTATTTGACCGTCACGCTGGACGATATTCTGGAAAGCATGGGCGACGACGAGATTGAGCTTGAGGAAGTCGAAGCCGTTCTGAAGCGCATCCAGCGTTTCGATCCGGTAGGCGTGGCCGCAAAAGATCTGCGTGACTGTCTGCTGATCCAGCTTTCTCAGTTCAGCAAAGAGACGCCATGGATCGACGAGGCGCGCTTAATCATCAGCGATCATCTGGATCTGTTGGCCAACCACGATTTCCGCAGCCTGATGCGCGTCACGCGGCTGAAGGAAGAGGTGCTGAAAGAAGCGGTGAATCTGATCCAGTCGCTCGATCCGCGCCCGGGACAGTCGATCCAGACCAGCGAGCCCGAGTACGTCATCCCGGACGTGCTGGTCAGAAAACACAATGACCGCTGGGTCGTTGAACTGAATTCAGACAGCATCCCTCGCCTGCAAATCAACCAGCAGTATGCCTCCATGTGCACCAGCGCGCGTAACGACTCGGACAATCAATATATTCGCAGCAATCTTCAGGAAGCGCGATGGCTGATCAAAAGTCTGGAGAGCCGAAATGATACGCTGCTACGCGTCAGCCGCTGTATTGTCGAACAGCAGCAGGCGTTCTTTGAGCAGGGCGAAGAGTATATGAAACCGATGGTACTGGCGGATATCGCCCAGGCCGTCGAGATGCATGAATCAACCATTTCCCGTGTCACCACGCAGAAGTATCTGCACAGTCCACGCGGTATATTTGAGCTTAAGTATTTCTTCTCCAGCCATGTGAATACCGAGGGCGGCGGCGAAGCGTCGTCAACGGCCATTCGTGCCCTGGTGAAGAAGTTGATCGCCGCGGAGAACCCCGCGAAGCCACTAAGCGACAGTAAGTTAACCACCATGCTGTCCGATCAGGGTATTATGGTGGCACGTCGTACTGTTGCGAAGTATCGAGAGTCTTTATCCATTCCGCCGTCTAACCAGCGTAAACAGCTGGTCTGACACAACCGATAAGGAAGACACTATGCAGCTCAACATCACTGGACAAAACGTCGAAATTACTGAGGCTTTACGCGACTTCGTGAACGCGAAGTTTGCAAAACTCGAGCAGTATTTCGAAAGGATCAATCAGGTCTATATTGTGTTGAAAGTGGAGAAAGTGACTCACATCTCGGATGCCACCCTGCATGTTAACGGGGGTGAACTGCATGCCAGTGCGGAAGGGCAAGACATGTACGCTGCTATCGACGGCTTGATTGATAAGCTTGCACGACAGCTCAATAAACATAAAGATAAACTGAAACAACACTAATTGTCCGGGCAGTTAACGGGTGCAGGACGGCCTGTTGTGAAACACAACAGGCCATTTGTACAGTTAGCGCTTAGGTGAAATTATGATGAACAACGATTCCGCTCTTCAACTGAGCAATGTCCTTAACCAGGAATGTACCCGCAGTGCTGTTCACTGCCAGAGCAAAAAACGTGCGCTGGAGATCATCAGTGAACTGGCTGCCAAACAGCTGGGCCTGCCGCCGCAGGTGGTGTTCGAAGCGATTCTGACCCGTGAAAAAATGGGCAGTACCGGTATCGGCAACGGCATCGCGATCCCGCACGGCAAACTGGAAGAGGATACCCTGCGTGCCGTTGGTGTCTTTGTGCAGCTTGAAACACCCATCGCTTTCGATGCCATTGATAACCAGCCCGTCGATCTCCTCTTCGCGCTGCTGGTGCCTGCCGACCAGACGAAAACCCATCTGCATACGCTGTCGCTGGTCGCAAAACGTCTGGCCGATAAAACCATTTGCCGTCGACTGCGCTCGGCCCAAAGTGATGAAGAGCTCTATCAAATTATCACTGAAGCAGAAGGCAATCAGGATGATGCATAACCAGGAGATGGCCTTCACATCTGTTGTCCTGAGGAGAAACGGAACATGGTGCTGATGATTGTCAGTGGCCGTTCAGGGTCGGGGAAATCCGTTGCTCTGCGCGCGCTGGAAGACATGGGTTTTTACTGCGTCGATAACCTGCCGGTCGTGTTATTGCCCGACCTGGCCCGCACGCTGGCGGAGAGACAAACCTCTGCCGCCGTCAGTATCGACGTTCGCAACATGCCTGAATCGCCAGAGATCTTCGAACAGGCCATGAGCAACCTGCCTGACGCGTTCTCGCCTCAGCTGCTGTTCCTTGATGCAGACCGCAATACGCTGATCCGCCGCTACAGCGATACCCGTCGCTTGCACCCGCTATCCAGCAAGAACCTCTCTCTGGAGAGCGCTATCGATGAAGAGAGCGACCTGCTGGAACCGCTGCGTTCTCGTGCCGACCTGATTGTCGACACCTCTGAGATGTCCGTTCACGAGCTGGCGGAAATGCTGCGTACCCGGCTGTTGGGTAAACGCGAGCGCGAACTGACGATGGTGTTCGAATCCTTCGGCTTTAAGCACGGTATTCCAATCGATGCGGATTACGTTTTCGACGTGCGCTTCCTGCCGAACCCGCACTGGGATCCGAAGCTGCGTCCAATGACCGGTCTGGATAAGCCGGTGGCGGCGTTCCTCGACCGGCACACAGAAGTACACAATTTTATCTACCAGACGCGAAGCTACCTTGAGCTATGGTTACCTATGCTGGAGACAAACAATCGTAGCTACCTGACGGTGGCGATTGGCTGTACCGGCGGTAAACATCGTTCGGTTTATATCGCCGAACAGCTGGCCGACTATTTCCGCTCGCGCGGGAAGAACGTTCAGTCCCGTCATCGCACGCTGGAAAAACGTAAAACATGACCGTAAAACAAACCGTTGAGATCACCAATAAGCTGGGTATGCATGCACGCCCGGCGATGAAGCTGTTCGAGCTGATGCAGGGTTTCGATGCCGAGGTTCTGCTGCGGAATGACGAAGGTACCGAAGCGGAAGCGAACAGCGTGATTGCGCTGCTGATGCTGGATTCCGCCAAAGGGCGCCAGATTGAGGTTGAAGCCACCGGTCCTCAGGAAGAGGAAGCGCTGGCGGCGGTGATTGCCCTGTTTAACGCAGGGTTCGACGAAGATTAAGGTCTGCTATTCAGGCGGGTAGCGCTGCGCTTACCCGCTCTACATAAGATTATTACGCTGCATAAACCCCTCTCCACCCAGCTGATTCATCTGGCGCATAATCCACGCCTGACGGCTTCGCACGTACCCTGATGGGGCGCCGGCCTTAAAGCGGATAGGGTTCGGTAACACAGCGGCCAGTAGCGCCGCTTCTGACATGCTCAGACGGCTAGCTGGCTTATTGAAATACCGCTGTGCGGCAGCTTCCACGCCAAATATGCCGTCGCCAAACTCAGCGACGTTCAGATAGACGGTCAGAATGCGTTTTTTGCTCCAGACCGTTTCCATTCCCAGGGTCAACCCCGCTTCCAGCCCTTTTCGCACCCAGCTTCGACCATCCCACAGAAACAGATTTTTGGCCGTCTGCTGCGACAAGGTTGACGCACCGCGCACGCGGTTTTCATGGCGTTCGTTATGGGCTAGCGCCTTCTCAATGGCCGCCACGTCGAACCCCCAGTGCTCCGGGAATTTCTGGTCCTCCGCCGCGATGACCGCCAGCCCCATGAACGGGGAGATCTCGTCCATGCTCACCCAGTCAGAGTGGGCAACGTAGCCGAAATCGCCGCTGAACCACGCGCTAAGCTGGCGCTCAACCATAACGGCAGAGAACGGAACCGGCATAATGCTGAATAAAGCCAGCCCGCCTCCCCAGAATACCGCCAGCACAAGTAAGATGCGCAAGAGAAAACGTTTCACCCCTGCGCCTGCGGCAAATTTACGCCTCATTCAGTCAGCACCAGCACGCGGGCCACCAGCTTTTCAATACCTGAGGCCGCCTCAGCGATATTATTCGCCAGCATATACGCTGGCGTGGTGACAATTTTGTTATCTTCATCAACCACAATGTCATCAACCGGGCACGGAACGTGCTCGCCCCCCATTTCCTCGACGATCTCTGCGGTATCAATATCCGTCCCGATAGTCAGGCGCAGCGGGAAATCAAAAATCCTGGGCAGCATTGCCGGCGCGATGCAGATAAAGCCCTGCGGTTTTCCTGCCGCGTGCATGGCCTGCGACAGCGCTTTAAGATGAGGGTCGATCTGACACTCCGCCCCCTGCACAGCAAAGGTACTGAGATTTTTGGCCGCGCCAAACCCACCCGGCACAATGAGCGCATCAAGCTCTGTAGGGTCTGCCTGAATAAGAGGATGGATATCACCTCGCGCAATACGCGCGGCTTCAATCAGTACATTACGGGTTTCCGCCATCGGCTCGCCGGTCAGATGATTAATCACATCCGCCTGATTTTTGTCTGGCGCAAAGCAAATAACCTCTGCTCCCTGCTTAGCCAGGGCCAGCAGCGTGATTACGGCTTCATGTATTTCAGAACCATCGTAAACACCGCATCCGCTCAGCACGACACCAATCTTTTTCATCATGACAATCCTTTTCTGCAACTTGCTGAAGCACATTAATAATTTTGATTAAAACGCTATGCTTCACACATTTCACTGATTCATGTAACAAACCATTTAAGATTTGCTATCTTATCTGCGTGCGGCCTAAATTTTTCAGGCAGCGCCCTTTCGAAAATAACTTTATAAAACAGGCGCAGCCACGATTTCCCTGGTGTTGGCGCAGTATTCGCGCACCCCGGTTAAGCCGGGGTCATTTTTTTCTGGCGACGACCCAGGCTTTAAGCACCGCCACATCGTTTTGCCACTCTTGTTTCATCTCTTCAACCCAATCACCCACGTTATCTTCCCATGCAGGTAAATCAGGCGACTGAATCTGTTGACCCAGCTGCTGCAGATGGCGTAAGCCGACCGAGCCGGCCGCACCTTTAATTTTATGTCCTTCTTCGACGATGCCCTTCTGGTCCCGGGCGGTCAGGTTTGATTCCAGCACGCTCAGATAGCCCGGCATCATTTTTTCGAACACCGCCAGACCATCGGTAATCAGTTTCGGGCCGACCAGATCGATGTACTGCTCCAGCATCGCGGTATCGAGTATCGTTTGGGCTTTTGCGCTATCAACAGACGTCATGGTGCTCTCCTCTTCATCACGGGTATCCCAGAACTTCTTAATCATGGCGGTCAGAGCAGGCACCGCCAGCGGCTTGCTGAGTACATCGTCCATACCGGCATCGAGATACTCTTTTTTATCTTTCAGCACGTTCGCCGTCAGCGCCACCAGCGGCGGCAGTTCGTCGGCCGCGTACTGACGCGTCAGCTCTCGCGAAATATCCAGCCCGGTCATATCCGGCAGCTGAATATCCAGCAGGACAAGATCGTATTCGCCCGGTTTAAACATCTCCAGCGCGGCCTTACCGGTCATCGCGACATCCACGCTGTTGCCCAGTTTTTCCAGCACCGATCGCGCCACAATCACGTTCAGCTCAATATCTTCCACCAGCAGGACGTGCAGCGCGGGCAGCGGCATGTCGTCGTTTTCAAAGGTGTCTTCAACCTCTTCCGCCACCGCCGGCGCATGGACCGTCAGCGTGAAGGTTGACCCTTTACCCGGCTGGCTGGCAACGGTGATATCGCCACCCATACTCTTCGCCAGCCGTTTAGAGACCGCCAGGCCAATGCCCGTTCCGGTAGCCGGTTTCCCGCCGTTGCTGTCCTTCACCTGGTAGTACATCGCGAAAATTTTGTCCTGCTCCTCCTGCGGAATACCTATCCCAGAGTCCTCCACCTCGAAGTGCAGCATGTCGCCTTCGTCAAAGCGGATACGCACCGCCACCTGCCCCATCTGGGTAAATTTCACCGCGTTGCTGATAAGGTTCCACAGGATCTGGCGCAGACGCGTGCCGTCAGTCACCACTTTATGCGGCAGCGGCAGGGTTGGCTCCATGACAAAGCTCAGTCCCTTCTGCTGCGCCTGCAGGCCGGACAGGTTTTCGAGGTCGGCAAGGAAGCTGGTGAAATCAACAGGCTGATTATCAAGCTGAACTTTACGGCGCTCCATCTTATCCATATCAATAATATCGTTGAAGATATTACCCAGCGTGACCGCTGAGACATGGATAGTCTTGAGGTATTTCTCCTGCTCTGCGGTCAGGTCGGTATCCAGCAGAATACGGCTCAGCCCGACAATGCCATTAAGCGGCGTACGCAGCTCGTGGCTGATGGTGGAGATAAAGGTCGTCTTATCACGGCTGGCGCGCTCCAGGGCATCCTGGTAGCGCTTACGCTCGGTGATATCGCGGCCAAAGCCCATCAGGCCGTGGCGTTTCCCCACGCGGTCATAGTAGGGCACCTTACGGATCTCAAAACAGGCTTTGCGTCCGTCCGGGTAATCCAGCCACTGTTCATAGGTCAGCGAGACGTTATGGCGGAATACTTTTTCGTCCGTCTCCATGACCTTGGCCGCCGCTTCTTCAGAGTAAACGTCCTGCGGCTTCAGGTTAATCAGCTGCTTCTCGCTTTTCCCGGTGAGCAGCTCCATCGCCCGGTTACAGCCGGAAAACTCTTTATCTTCATTACGGTAAAACACCAGATCCGGCGAAGCATCGAGGAACGACCGCAGGAAAGAGGATTGCTGCTCAAGCTGGATCTGCGTGACCTCGCGCTCTTTCATTTCGATTTTCAGCTGCTCCAGCGTGGTCTGACGCTCGGCTTCCGCCTTCTCACGATCGGAGATCTCTTGATTCAGCTGCGCAATGTTGTCTTTAAGCTGGACATTTAGCTTCAGGTCGCGTTCGCGCATCTCTTCCAGTTTATCCACCAGTTTTGACAGACGCTGACGGGACTCTTCCAGCTGTTCAACCACCACGGAAAGGAAATAGACCGCCCAGGGAGTAATGAGCAAGCCAAAGAAGATGGAGCGGATAACGTCGATACTCTCGACCTGACCATGCAGAACCATGGTGACGGCCATTTGCACGACAATGGCCAGAACGACCAGCGCCAGCGCAAGCAGCATGGAGAAACGCACCAGCCCAAGCTTCATCATCAGGTCGACGTAATACTGGGCAAGCATTCGAATTTGCTTCATAGAGGATCCCTTCACGACTTTATCGCTCAATAATACTCAAATTCAGGGCGAGGCGTTGAAGGTTGTGAGAAAAAGTGCGGGGTGAAACAGGAGATTAGCCTCGCCCCCGGTTAACCGGAAGCGAGGAGAGGTCGATCAGGAGCGTTTCAACAGCAGCCAGAGGCTGATCAGGAGGAAACTGGCGCTTGGCAGCAGCGCACCGATTATCGGCGGAATGCCATAAACCAGCGTCAGCGGACCGAAGATCTGATCGAGCACGTAGAACACAAAGCCGAAGCTGATACCGGTCACTACGCGCACGCCCATCGGCACGCTGCGTAACGGGCCGAAGATAAACGACAGCGCCATCAGCATCATCACCGCCACGGACATCGGCTGGAAGATCTTGCTCCACATGTTGAGCTGATAACGTCCCGCATCCTGCCCGCTCGACTTCAGGTATTTCACATAGTTGTGCAAACCGCTGATGGAGAGCGCGTCAGGGTCCAGCGCAACAACACCGAGCTTATCGGGCGTCAGGTTGGTCTTCCACGTACCGGTTACCGTCTGAGAACCGGCGATCTGTTTCGGATCGGTCAGGTCAGACTCATCGACCTGCGACAAACGCCACAGTTTATGTTCGGCGTCAAATTTCGCCGAAGAGGCGTGGCGGACTGACTCCAGACGGCGCTGGTCATCGAAAGCATAGATGCTCACCCCACCCAGTTCATCATTCCCCTTCACCCGTTCGATGTAGACGAAATTTTTTCCGTCTTTCGCCCATAAACCTTGTTGAGTCGAGAGCAGCGAGCCGCCGTACATTGCCTGCGCACGGTAGTTACGCGCCATCTGTTCGCCCTGCGGCGCGACCCACTCGCCAATCGCCATGGTCAACAGCACCAGTGGGATCGCGGTTTTCATGACCGACAGCGCAACCTGCATGCGGGTAAAGCCCGAGGCCTGCATAACGACCAGCTCGCTGCGCTGCGCCAGCATTCCCAGCCCCAGCAGCGCGCCCAGCAGGGCCGCCATCGGGAAGAAGATCTGCACATCTTTCGGGACGCTGAGCAGGGTATACATCCCCGCGCCCATCGCGTCATAGCTCCCCTGCCCGGCTTTTTTCAGCTGATCGACAAATTTGATAATGCCGGAGAGCGACACCAGCATGAACAACGTCATCATGATGGTAGTAAAAATGGTTTTACCGATATAGCGATCAAGAACGCCAAACGCCTGCATTAGATGGCTCCTTTACGCGAGAATCGGGCACGTATGCGGCGCACAGGCACCGTATCCCACAGGTTTAATCCCAGCGCCAGTAAGATGTACAGGCTGTTGACGAACCATGTCCAGACCATAGGGTCCAGCTTACCCTTCGCGCCGTTAGAACGAATCGAGGTTTGCAGCAGGAAATAGATCAGGTAAAGCAGCATCGCCGGCAGCATAGAGAGCACGCGTCCCTGTCGCGGGTTCACCACGCTCAGCGGAACGACAATCAGCGCCATCATAAACACGGTGAATACAAGCGTAATACGCCAGTGGAACTCAGCACGCGCTCTGTCGGTATCGGTATTCCACAGGGTACGCATGTCCATTTGCTCGGTATCCGTTGGATCGAGCGCCACCGCCTGATGGCCGATAATGGCCTGATAGTTCTGGAAATCCGTAATACGGAAGTCGCGCAGCATCGCGGTGCCTTCGAAACGGGTGCCTTTGTTCAGCGTCACGATCTGAGAACCATCTTTGCGCTGAGCAAGCTGACCGGAGTCTGCAACCACCACGGAAGGACGCGCGTTACCTTTAGGACGTAACTGCGCCAGGAATACGTCGTTGAATTTACTGCCGTCAACGCTCTCAATAAACAGCACGGAGTTGCCGTCGGTCGCCTGCTGGAACTGACCCTGAGCTAAGGCTGCCATGCCGGGGTTGGCTTTCGCTTCGGCCAGCACTTCGTCCTGATGACGGGAAGACATGGGACCCGCCCACATCACATTCACCGCCGCGACAATACCCGTGAACAGCGCCAGTATCATGGCCGCTTTCACCAGTACGGCTTTGCTCAGGCCACAGGCATGCATCACCGTGATTTCACTCTCGGTGTAGAGTTTCCCGAGCGTCATGAGCAGGCCAAGGAAAAGACTTAGCGGCAGGATGAGCTGCGCCATTTCCGGGATCCCTAAACCAAGCAGGGAAAGCACCAGATTAGTTGGAATTTCGCCGTCAACGGCCGCACCGAGGATCTTAACCAGCTTCTGACAGAAAAAAATCAGCAGCAGGATGAAGAGGATCGCCAGTTGGCTTTTGAGCGTCTCCCGCACCAGATATCTTATGATTATCACTTTAAATACGCCCGTAAAAACCCGTCTCTTTGCTGGAAAATCGCTTGTTTCATGGCTTAAACGTCATTTATTCTCTTGAGTCGTCGAAATCATCGCTAAGATTAAAACATCCGGCGGATTCACGCTTCAGGACTTTTTCTGACGTGTCGAAACCGTAGTAACGTAAGATTAACACGAAGTCACCACAACAGCGGACATGAGTTACGAAAGGTTTCAATTCTATCCGTAGCTGCCGCCGTTGTCTTTAAGATTCAGGAGCGTAGTGCATGGAGTTCAGTGTAAAAAGCGGTAGCCCGGAGAAACAGCGGAGTGCCTGCATCGTTGTGGGCGTCTTTGAACCACGCCGACTCTCCCCGATCGCCGAGCAACTCGATAAAATCAGTGACGGCTATATTAGCGCCCTGCTGCGCCGTGGCGAACTGGAAGGCAAACCTGGGCAGACGCTGTTACTGCACCATGTTCCGAACGTACTGTCAGAACGTATTCTGCTGATTGGCTGCGGCAAAGAACGCGAGCTGGATGAACGTCAGTATAAGCAGGTGATTCAGAAAACAATCAATACGCTGAATGATACCGGCTCAATGGAAGCCGTCTGCTTCCTGACAGAACTGCACGTTAAAGGACGTAACACCTACTGGAAAGTGCGTCAGGCGGTTGAAACGGCAAAAGAGAGCCTGTACAGCTTCGATCAGCTGAAGACCAATAAAAGCGAGCCGCGTCGTCCGCTGCGTAAAATGGTCTTTAACGTGCCAACCCGTCGCGAGCTGACCAGCGGCGAACGCGCTATTCAGCACGGTCTGGCGATCGCGGCCGGCATTAAAGCGGCCAAAGATCTCGGTAACATGCCGCCTAACATCTGTAACGCGGCGTACCTGGCCTCTCAGGCGCGTCAGCTGGCCGACGCCTACAGCAAAAACGTCATTACCCGCGTCATCGGCGAACAGCAGATGAAAGAGCTGGGGATGCACTCTTACCTGGCGGTCGGTAACGGCTCGCAGAACGAATCCCTGATGTCCGTCATCGAGTACAAAGGCAATCCATCCGAAGACGCGCGCCCGATTGTGCTCGTCGGTAAAGGCCTGACCTTCGACTCCGGCGGTATCTCCATCAAGCCTGCCGAAGGCATGGATGAGATGAAGTACGACATGTGCGGTGCGGCGGCGGTTTACGGCGTGATGCGCATGGTCGCGGAACTGCAGCTGCCTATCAACGTGATCGGCGTTCTGGCGGGCTGCGAAAACATGCCTGGCGGGCGCGCCTATCGTCCGGGTGACGTTCTGACCACCATGTCCGGCCAGACCGTTGAAGTGCTGAACACCGACGCCGAAGGCCGTCTGGTGCTGTGTGACGTGCTGACCTACGTTGAGCGCTTCGAGCCGGAAGCGGTGATTGACGTCGCTACCCTCACCGGAGCCTGTGTGATTGCGCTGGGCCACCACATCACCGGCCTGATGTCGAACCATAACCCGCTGGCGCACGAGCTTATTGGTGCTTCAGAGCAGGCCGGGGACCGCGCATGGCGTCTGCCGCTGGGTGACGAGTATCAGGATCAGCTGGAGTCTAACTTTGCGGATATGGCGAACATTGGCGGACGTCCTGGCGGGGCGATCACCGCGGGCTGCTTCCTGGCACGCTTCACCCGCAAGTATAACTGGGCGCACCTGGATATCGCGGGCACCGCATGGCGCTCCGGTAAAGCCAAAGGCGCAACTGGTCGTCCAGTGGCGCTGCTGTCGCAGTTCCTGCTCAATCGTGCGGGTTTTAACGGCGACGAGTAAGTCAAAACGGCAGTAAACCGTAGGCCGGGTAAGGCGAAGCCGCCGCCCGGCTTAAGCATTTAAAGTGAGCACAAGAAGCCCCATATATGAAGAATGCAACGTTCTACCTTCTGGACAACGACACCCATCAGGATGGCCTCAGCGCCGTCGAACAGCTGGTGTGTGAAATTGCCGCAGAACGTTGGCGCGCAGGTAAACGCGTTCTGATTGCCTGTGAAGATGAACAGCAGGCGATTCGCCTGGATGAAGCGCTGTGGGCGCGCCCGCCGGAGAGTTTTGTGCCGCATAACCTGTCGGGCGAAGGCCCGCGCGGCGGTGCACCGGTTGAAATTGCCTGGCCGCAAAAGCGCAACAGCAGCGCGCGCGATATTCTGATTAGCCTGCGGATAGATTTTGCAGATTTTGCCACCGCTTTCACAGAAGTGGTAGACTTTGTCCCTTACGAAGAATCTTTGAAACAACTGGCGCGCGAACGCTACAAAGCGTACCGCCTGGCTGGTTTTAACCTGAATACGGCAACCTGGAAATAATGGAAAAGACATACAACCCACGCGATATCGAACAGCCGCTTTACGAGCACTGGGAACAGCAGGGCTATTTCAAGCCTAACGGCGACGAAAGCAAAGAGTCCTTCTGCATCATGATCCCGCCGCCGAACGTCACCGGCAGTTTGCATATGGGTCATGCTTTCCAGCAGACCATCATGGACACCATGATCCGCTACCAGCGCATGCAGGGTAAAAACACCCTGTGGCAGGCGGGGACTGACCACGCGGGTATCGCGACCCAGATGGTGGTTGAGCGTAAAATTGCCGCTGAAGAAGGTAAAACCCGCCACGACTACGGTCGCGACGCGTTCATCGACAAAATCTGGCAGTGGAAGGCGGAATCCGGCGGCACCATTACCCGTCAGATGCGCCGTCTCGGCAACTCCGTGGACTGGGAGCGCGAGCGCTTCACCATGGACGAAGGCCTGTCCAACGCCGTTAAAGAAGTCTTCGTCCGCCTGTACAAAGAAGACCTGATTTACCGCGGCAAACGCCTGGTAAACTGGGATCCAAAACTGCGCACCGCCATCTCTGACCTGGAAGTGGAAAACCGCGAGTCTAAAGGCTCCATGTGGCACATCCGCTATCCGCTGGTCGATGGCGCAAAAACCGCCGACGGTAAAGATTACCTGGTAGTCGCGACCACCCGTCCGGAAACCCTGCTGGGCGATACCGGCGTGGCCGTTAACCCGGAAGATCCGCGTTATAAAGATCTGATCGGCAAATTCGTGGTGCTGCCGCTGGTAAACCGCCGTATTCCGATTGTGGGCGACGAACACGCCGACATGGAAAAAGGCACCGGCTGCGTAAAAATCACCCCTGCACACGACTTCAACGACTATGAAGTCGGCCGTCGTCACGCCCTGCCGATGATCAACATTCTGACCTTCGACGGTGATATCCGCGAAAGCGCAGAAGTGTACGACACCAAAGGCAACGAATCCGACGTTTATTCCAGTGACATCCCGGCTGAGTTCCAGAAGCTGGAGCGTTTTGCCGCGCGTAAAGCCATCGTGGCAGCCGTTGACGCGCTCGGACTGCTGGAAGAGATCAAACCTCACGATCTGACCGTGCCGTACGGCGACCGTGGCGGCGTGGTTATCGAGCCAATGCTGACCGACCAGTGGTACGTACGTGCCGACGTGCTGGCGAAACCGGCTGTGGAAGCGGTTGAAAACGGCAGCATTCAGTTCGTGCCGAAGCAGTACGAAAACATGTACTTCTCCTGGATGCGCGACATTCAGGACTGGTGTATCTCCCGTCAGCTGTGGTGGGGTCACCGTATCCCGGCCTGGTACGACAACGAAGGCAACGTCTACGTGGGCCGTAGCGAAGACGAAGTGCGTCAGGAAAACAACCTGAGCGCGGACGTTGCGCTGCGTCAGGACGAAGACGTGCTGGACACCTGGTTCTCCTCCGCGCTGTGGACCTTCTCTACCCTCGGCTGGCCAGAAAACACCGACGCGCTGCGTCAGTTCCACCCAACCAGCGTGATGGTGTCCGGCTTCGACATTATCTTCTTCTGGATTGCCCGCATGATCATGATGACCATGCACTTCATCAAAGACGAAGACGGCAAGCCGCAGGTTCCGTTCCATACCGTCTACATGACCGGTCTGATCCGCGACGATGAAGGCCAGAAGATGTCCAAGTCCAAGGGGAACGTGATTGACCCGCTGGATATGGTTGACGGTATCTCTCTGGAAGATCTGCTGGAAAAACGTACCGGCAACATGATGCAGCCGCAGCTGGCTGAGAAAATCCGCAAGCGCACCGAGAAGCAGTTCCCGAACGGGATCGAGTCTCACGGTACTGACGCCCTGCGCTTCACCCTGGCGGCATTGGCCTCAACCGGTCGTGACATCAACTGGGACATGAAGCGTCTGGAAGGTTACCGTAACTTCTGTAACAAACTGTGGAACGCCAGCCGCTTCGTGCTGATGAATACCGAAGATCAGGATTGTGGCTTCAACGGCGGCGAGATGACGCTGTCTCTGGCAGACCGCTGGATCCTGGCGGAATTCAACCAGACGGTGAAAGCGTTCCGCGAGGCGCTGGACAGCTATCGCTTCGATATCGCGGCAGGCATCCTGTATGAATTTACCTGGAACCAGTTCTGCGACTGGTATCTGGAGCTGGCGAAGCCGGTGATGAACGGCGGTTCAGAAGCGGAACTGCGCGGCACGCGCAACACGCTGATTACCGTTCTGGAAGGTCTGCTGCGCCTGGCGCATCCGGTCATTCCATTCATCACCGAGACCATCTGGCAGCGCGTGAAGGTGATTGCGGGCATCAACGCCGATACCATCATGCTGCAGCCGTTCCCGGAATTCGATGCGGCCAAGGTTGATGAAGCGGCGTCCGCGGATACCGAGTGGCTGAAACAGGCGATCGTTGCGGTACGTAACATCCGCGCTGAAATGAACATCGCCCCTGGCAAACCGCTGGAGCTGCTGCTTCGTGGCTGCAGCGAGGCTGCCGTTCGTCGCGTCACCGAGAACAACACTTTCCTGAAGACCATGGCGCGTCTGGAAAGCATCACCGTGCTGCCTGCGGATGACAAAGGTCCGGTTTCCGTGACCAAAATCATCGACGGCGCCGAGCTGCTGATCCCGATGGCAGGTCTGATCGACAAAGACGCCGAGCTGGCTCGTCTGGCGAAAGAAGTGGCGAAGGTCGACGTGGAAATTGGCAAAATCGAAAGCAAGCTGGCGAACGAAGGCTTTGTCGCCCGCGCGCCGGAAGCGGTCATCGCGAAAGAGCGTGAGCGTCTGGTTGCCTTCGCCGATGCGAAGACCAAGCTGATCGAGCAGCAGGCGGTAATTGCCGCACTGTAATGCTTTTACCCCTTACGCTTCAGGGCGTAAGGGGTACCCTTCCTGAAAACTCCTCGCTTGCACTCCCCTTTCTGCGGTGCTATTAACAGCAGTTATGTGTCAATTTTTGTTATGAGTAATGCTATGAGCGTGATTACCCCCGTCGCGACGACGATGCGTCGGATCGCTGAGCAGGATAACCCGGCTATCGCCGCCGTTATCCGCACCGTTTCTGCCGAATATGGCCTGACGGCTGACAAAGGCTACACGGTTGCTGACCCGAACCTGGACGCACTTTTCCAGCTCTACAGCCAGCCAGGGCATGCCTACTGGGTAATCGAGCAGAACGGCCAGGTGGTGGGCGGCGGCGGCGTGGCGCCCCTCAGCTGCAGCGAGCCGGATATCTGTGAGCTGCAGAAAATGTATTTCCTGCCAACGGCGCGCGGGCAAGGACTGGCGAAAAAGCTGGCGCTGATGGCGCTGGACCACGCGCGCAAGCAGGGTTTTACCCGCTGCTACCTTGAAACAACCGCTTTCCTCAAAGAGGCCATCGGCCTGTATGAACATCTGGGCTTTGAGCATATCGATGCACCGCTGGGCTGTACCGGCCACGTTGATTGCGAAGTCAGAATGCTGAAAAGTCTGTAAGTTTCGTTCCTGCCCTCTTCTGTTAAGCGGCTGTAAACTGAATGCTCTACACTCTCAGTTCACACCACAACGGGGGAAACACGATGTCGAAGATAAAAAGCTACGCCGCACCGCAGGCGGGTGCAGAACTTGAGCTGTACGAGTACGATGCGGGCGAACTAAAAGCAGAAGACGTCGAAGTACAGGTTGATTACTGCGGGATCTGCCACTCGGATCTCTCGATGATCGACAACGAATGGGGCTTCTCGAGCTATCCGCTGGTTGCCGGGCACGAAGTCATTGGTCGCGTCGTGGCGCTCGGTAGCGCCGCACAGGACAAAGGGCTGAAGGTAGGCCAACGCGTGGGCATTGGCTGGACGGCACGCAGCTGTGGTCACTGTGACGCCTGTATCAGCGGGAATCAGATCAACTGCCTCGAAGGCGCCGTTCCCACCATTCTGAACAAGGGCGGTTTTGCCGACAAGCTGCGCGCCGACTGGCAATGGGTGATCCCGCTGCCGGACAGCATTGATATCGAATCCGCCGGGCCGCTGCTGTGCGGCGGTATCACCGTCTTCAAACCCCTGCTGATGCACCATATCACCGCCACCAGCCGCGTGGGCGTGATTGGTATTGGCGGCCTGGGGCATATCGCCATCAAGCTGCTGCATGCGATGGGCTGTGAAGTCACGGCGTTCAGCTCGAACCCGGCGAAAGAGAAAGAAGTGCTGGCGATGGGTGCGGATAAAGTGGTGAACAGCCGCGATCCTGACGCGCTGAACGCGCTGGCTGGGCAGTTTGACCTGATCATCAACACCGTTAACGTGGATCTCAACTGGCAGCCGTACTTTGAGGCACTGGCCTACGGCGGTAACTTCCATACCGTAGGTGCTGTGATGAAGCCGCTGCCGGTTCCGGCGTTTACCCTGATCGGCGGGGATCGCAGCGTGTCAGGCTCCGCGACCGGTACGCCGTTTGAGTTGCGCAAGCTGATGAAGTTTGCCGGACGCACCAAAGTGGCCCCGACCACCGAACTGTATCCGATGTCGAAAATCAACGAAGCGATCCAGCACGTGCGTGACGGCAAAGCCCGCTACCGCGTGGTGTTGAAAGCGGATTTTTGATGTGATATTGCTAGGGAATGTGCGGCCTGATGCCCTCACCCCAACCCTCTCCCACAGGGAGAGGGCGCACACACTAAAAACGGTAACGGTCGTTACCGTTTTGCATCTACCATGGCCTTAAACACCTCAGCCACCGCGACCGCACCGGGATCCATTACCCCATCCAGATTCTCTTTATTCACATACGATGAACGTCCTGCGCCGGCTTTCGCCATTTTCGCCGTTGCTTCGGCACCGTGCTGTGCGGCCTGCGCCGCTGCCTGAATATCGCCACCTTTCAATGCTTCAAGCGCCGGTTGCAGCGCGTCGATCAGGGTACGATCGCCGAGATCTGCCCCACCGTACTGCTTCATCTGCGCCAGCCCGCAGAGCAATGCCTCGGGCAGCGGCTGACCATCGTGAAGCTTTTGCCCGGCCGCGGTAAAGAAGATCGACATCAGCACCCCGCTCGATCCGCCCATCACCGTCGCCAGCCGCTCGCCCACCAGCAACAGCAGCGTCGATACGTTATCAAGCGGGAGCTTGCGATCCTCCAGACGCTGCGCAATATCCCGCGCGCCTTGCGCAAAAGTGGAGCCGGTATCGCCGTCGCCCACTTTGGCATCCAGCGCGTTCAGTCGGTTTTCCAGCTGGAGCAGCGTTTTCGTCACCGAGGAAACATATTCAGCCACCCGCAGATTGTCCGAAGGAGTGTATTCCACACGATCGTGAATGGCGGTATGCGCCACGGTGCGCAGTGGCGCAAACGCCACGGGCTTCTTCCAGCCCAGCGTTTCGACCTCGGCGTGAATCGCCTTTTCAAAGAAGTCGTTGAGCTTAAGCAGCGTGAGCGAAAAGCCCTTCATGTCCAGCGCGCTCACCAGCGGCGCGGGGCCTATCAGGTACGCGATCTCCTCTTTCAGCGCCGAATGCGCCAGCTCTTTGGTCAGCAGCGCCATCTCCAGCGCCGATACGCCGCCGAGATTGTTAATCAATACCGCAAACCGCCCTTCTCCCGCCTGCGAGCGTAACGGCGTCACCAGCGTGTCGATAATGGCTTTGCTGTTCTGCGTATCCACGACGGAAGCACCGGGCTCGCCGTGAATGCCCAGCCCCAGCTCGACATGGCCCTGCTTGATGCGCCCCTCCTCCTCGTCGCTGCCCGGCAGGTTGCACGTTTGCATCGCAACGCCCAAGCTCCAGAGGTTATCGCAGGCCTGTTGCGCAATATCCCGCACCTCGCTCAGCGATTTCCCCTGCTCCGCCGCATAGCCCGCAATCTTGTGCACCAGTGCCGTACCGGCAATACCGCGCGGCTGCTTGTTATCCGGCAGCGCGATATCGTCTGCCACAATCACCATCTCCACCTTCAGGCCGTAACGCTTGGCCTTTTCGGCCGCCAGGCCAAAGTTCAGGCGGTCGCCGGTGTAGTTTTTGACGATCAGCAGACAGCCGCGATCGCCCGTGACCGCCACAATGGCATTCAGCACTGCATCCACGCTCGGCGAGGCAAACAGATCGCCACACACTGCCGCCGTCAGCATCCCTTTGCCGACAAACCCGGCGTGCGCGGGTTCGTGGCCTGAGCCGCCGCCGGAGATCACCGCCACGCGGCTTTTGTCCCAGTCTCCACGTGCGACGATCCTGATGGCCGGATCGATATCAAGTTTGACGAGATTTGCGTGTGGCGCAGAAAGCAGTATGCCTTCAATGGCATCGTTGACCAGCTGTTTGCGATCGTTAAAGAAGAATCTGGACATCGTTTCCCACTATTTTTGTGAACCGTATGCAAAAGCATAGTCCGCGCTGGATAATGCGCCGCAAAGTCAGGAATTTACTCAACCAAATTGCGGCCAGGTTGCCTATAATCCACCCAGGACTAAGAGAGGAAGCGCATCATGAGTACACCATTGTTAATTGCCCGGACGCTGGAAAAAGAGCTGTATTTACTGCCCGCGATGGCGAACCGCCACGGTCTGATCACCGGAGCGACCGGGACAGGCAAAACCGTCACCCTGCAAAAGCTGGCTGAGTCGCTTTCGGAGATTGGCGTACCGGTCTTTATGGCTGACGTGAAAGGCGATTTAACCGGTGTGGCTCAGGAAGGTACGGCCTCTGAGAAACTGCTTGAACGGCTGAAGAATATTGGCATCACGGACTGGACGCCGCATAACAATCCGGTGGTAGTGTGGGATATCTTTGGTGAGAAAGGCCACCCGGTGCGCGCTACCGTCTCCGATCTCGGCCCGCTGCTGCTGGCACGTCTGCTTAACCTCAACGACGTGCAGTCCGGCGTGCTGAATATTATCTTCCGTATTGCTGACGATCAGGGGCTGCTGCTGCTTGATTTCAAAGATCTGCGCGCCATTACGCAGTACATAGGCGATAACGCCAAATCCTTCCAGAACCAGTACGGCAATATCAGCAGCGCCTCGGTGGGAGCCATTCAGCGCGGGTTACTGGCGCTGGAGCAACAGGGCGCCGAGCATTTCTTCGGAGAGCCGATGCTGGATATCAAAGACTGGATGCGCACGGACAGCAGCGGCAAAGGCATCATCAACATTCTGAGCTCCGAGAAGCTCTACCAGATGCCAAAGCTCTACGCCGCCAGCCTGCTGTGGATGCTCTCTGAGCTATACGAACAGTTACCCGAAGCGGGCGATCTGGAAAAACCGAAGCTGGTCTTCTTCTTCGACGAAGCGCACTTGCTGTTTAACGACGCGCCGCAGGTATTGCTGGATAAGATTGAACAGGTCATTCGCCTGATCCGCTCCAAAGGCGTTGGCGTCTGGTTTGTTTCACAAAACCCGTCGGATATCCCGGATAACGTGCTCGGTCAGCTCGGTAACCGCGTGCAGCACGCCTTGCGCGCCTTTACGCCGAAGGATCAGAAAGCGGTGAAAGCCGCCGCGCAGACCATGCGCGCTAATCCTGCCTTTGATACCGAAGCGGCGATTCAGGCGTTAGGCACCGGTGAAGCGCTGATCTCATTCCTGGATGCGAAGGGCAGCCCGTCCGTGGTAGAACGCGCCATGGTAATCGCGCCCTGCTCGCGCATGGGGCCCGTTACCGACGATGAACGTAACGGCCTGATTAACCACTCTCCGGTTTACGGGAAGTACGAAGACGAGGTTGATCGCGAGTCTGCGTTCGAGATGCTGCAAAAAGGGGTGCAGGCGACCACCGAATCCCAGGATGCACCTGCCGCTAAAGGGCAGTCTGTCGCCGTGGATGACGGTATTCTCGGGGGTCTCAAAGACATCCTGTTCGGCAGCACCGGGCCGCGCGGCGGCAAGCGCGACGGCGTGGTACAAACCATGGCGAAAAGCGCGGCGCGACAGGTCACCAATCAGATAGTGCGCGGCATGCTGGGAAGTCTGTTAGGCGGCCGTCGCCGGTAGACGGGGAACCCACGGGCGGCCAAGCGCCGCCCCCTGTACGCCGTTCTCCTGCAGATAGCGGTCGATTTCCACCATCCCCGTCCAGCGGTTCTCACACCATAGCGGTGCCAGAAGCGTTGGACGGCGGGCGCTGGCCGAGATGCGGTGGTAGACAATTTCCGGCGGGGTGTGGCGAATCATCTCCCCCGCCGTCACCGTATAGTCCTCAAGCTCAATACCGCTTAACCGCCCGGCTTCCCAGGCTTTCGCCATAATGCTTCCCGTAACGATATGCAGCGGATGCAGCTTAATGCCGTCCACGCCGGTCTCAACCACCTTTTCCAGCGTCTCCAGGCCGTGCTGCTGCCCTTCACCCGGCAAGCCGACAATCAGATGCGAGCAGACCTTCAGCCCGCGCTCGCGGGCCAGGCGCGTGGTGCGCTGGTAGCAGGCGAAATCATGACCACGGTTAATACGGTGCAGGGTTTTGTCGTGCGCGGTTTGCAGGCCCAGCTCCAGCCAGATCTCGTAGCCTTGTTCTTTGTACTCGCTGAGCAGGTCCAGCACCGCGTCCGGTACGCAGTCCGGGCGCGTGCCCACGCATAGCCCAACGATGTTAGCCTGGCTGACGGCCTGCTGATACATAGAGCGCAGCACCTGCACCTCCGCCCACGTGCTGGTGTAGGCCTGAAAATAGGCCAGATACTGCTTCGCGCGGTTCACCAGGCTCGCCTGATGGGCAAGCTGTTCAGTGATAGATTTATGCTGCTGGGCTTCGTCAGCAAAGGACGCAACGTTACAGAAGGTGCAGCCGCCGCGCCCGATTGTGCCATCGCGATTCGGGCAGCTAAACCCGCCGTGCAGCGTCAGCTTATGAACCTTTTGCCCGTACCGCTGCAAAAGATCCCCACCAAACATATTGACTAATTTCTGTAACTGCATAATCTGATAGACCGTCCCGGAGAAAGGGGACAAGCCTGCCACTTTTAGCCTCTGTCGGCGATGACCTGGATCAATCGCCCTGGACGGCTTTTATCCACATGAATAAATACTCAGGATTACTGCAATTTCATTCACGCCACCCGTGATTACTTTTCCTTATGTTCTGATTGTTTTTTTCATTTATAGCGCCACCACTGAAAAACAGTGGGTTTATGCGGGTTTGCAGCCATTGCCAGATTATTATTCTGCTATAAAACGGCTATTCAGCACGCTACATTGATAATACCGCTTTCATATAGTGAGTCAGATCACACTCCGCTGCGTCCTGCCAGGGCATACAATCAATGTAAAAATAGTTAAATTCCATTTAATTTCAATGAGATAAACTTTGTTTAGCACATTTTTGTATAAATAAGATTGCCATTTGACCTGTGTACCAATTCCCGATAAGTTGGAAATCCGCTGGAAGCTTTCTGGATGAGCGGCCTGCTCATCATATTTATGCAGTAATTGAGATTCCCTCTGAAGCAAGTCCTCAAACTTGTTTACCTGCGCGAAAGGATGAAAAAGAGGGCGAATGCGAGGTCCGCGTATGAAACGCAAACCCCGTCGCCATGCTCTTTCTGTGCCTGTGCGCCACGGTAAAGTTCAGTGGGAAGCCCGACGAGCCTGGGGAGGTTCACTGATATGTTGTACGATAAATCCCTTGAGAAGGATAACTGTGGTTTCGGCCTGATCGCCCACATAGAAGGCGAACCTAGCCACAAGGTAGTGCGTACTGCTATTCACGCACTGGCCCGAATGCAGCACCGTGGCGCGATTCTTGCCGATGGTAAAACGGGCGACGGTTGCGGCCTGCTGCTGCAAAAACCGGATCGTTTCTTCCGCATCGTGGCGGAAGAGCGCGGCTGGCGTTTAGCCAAAAACTACGCTGTCGGCATGCTGTTCCTGAACCAGGATCCTGAAAAGGCTGCCGCCTCACGCCGCATCGTCGAAGAAGAACTTCAGCGTGAAACCCTGTCGATTGTCGGCTGGCGCAATGTGCCAACCAACGAAGGGGTGCTCGGTGAAATCGCCCTCTCCTCGCTGCCTCGTATTGAACAGATTTTCGTCAACGCGCCTGCGGGCTGGCGTCCGCGTGATATGGAACGCCGTCTGTTTATTGCCCGCCGCCGCATTGAAAAACGTCTCCAGGACGATAAAGAGTTCTACGTTTGTAGCCTCTCTAACCTGGTGAACATCTATAAGGGTCTGTGTATGCCGGCTGACCTGCCGCGCTTCTACCTGGACCTGGCGGACCTGCGTCTCGAATCGGCCATTTGTCTGTTCCACCAGCGCTTCTCCACCAACACCGTTCCACGCTGGCCGCTGGCTCAGCCGTTCCGCTACCTGGCGCACAACGGCGAGATCAACACCATCACCGGTAACCGCCAGTGGGCCCGCGCCCGTACCTATAAGTTCCAGACGCCGCTGATCCCTGACCTGCACGATGCCGCGCCGTTCGTGAACGAAACCGGCTCTGACTCCAGCTCAATGGATAACATGCTGGAACTGCTGCTGGCGGGCGGGATGGACATCGTGCGCGCCATGCGTCTGCTTGTGCCACCGGCCTGGCAGAACAACCCGGATATGGACCCCGAGCTGCGCGCGTTCTTCGACTTTAACTCCATGCACATGGAGCCGTGGGACGGCCCGGCGGGCATCGTCATGTCCGACGGCCGCTTCGCCGCCTGTAACCTGGACCGTAACGGTCTGCGTCCGGCGCGCTACGTCATCACCAAAGACAAGCTCATCACCTGCGCCTCTGAAGTCGGTATCTGGGATTACCAGCCTGATGAAGTGGTCGAAAAAGGCCGCGTCGGTCCGGGCGAGCTGATGGTGATCGACACCCGCGGAGGTCGCATTCTGCACTCTGCCGAAACCGATCACGATCTTAAAAGCCGCCATCCGTACAAAGAGTGGATGGAGAAAAACGTCCGTCGCCTCGTGCCGTTCGAAGATTTATCAGATGAAGAAGTGGGTCGTCGCGAACTGGACGACGATACGCTTGCAAGCTTCCAGAAACAGTTTAACTACAGCGCGGAAGAGCTGGACTCTGTTATTCGCGTACTGGGTGAAAACGGCCAGGAAGCGGTCGGCTCCATGGGGGACGATACCCCGTTTGCCGTGCTATCCAGCCAGCCGCGCATCATCTATGACTATTTCCGTCAGCAGTTCGCGCAGGTGACCAACCCGCCGATCGACCCGCTGCGCGAAGCGCACGTGATGTCCCTGGCTACCAGCATCGGTCGCGAGATGAACGTCTTCTGCGAAGCCGAAGGCCAGGCGCACCGTCTGACCTTTAAATCACCGATCCTGCTGTACTCCGATTTCAAACAGCTCACCACCATGAAAGAGGAGCACTACCGCGCCGACACGCTCGATATTACCTTCGACGTGACCGAAGCGAGCCTCGAAGAGACGGTGAATGCGCTGTGTGACAAAGCCGAACAGATGGTGCGTAACGGTACCGTTCTGCTGGTGCTGTCCGACCGCAATATTGCGAAAAACCGTCTGCCGGTGCCTGCCCCGATGGCGGTCGGCGCTATCCAGACGCGTCTGGTCGACAAGAGCCTGCGCTGCGACGCCAACATCATTGTGGAAACCGCCAGCGCCCGCGATCCACACCACTTTGCCGTGCTGTTAGGCTTTGGCGCGACGGCGATCTACCCGTACCTGGCCTACGAAACGCTGGCCCGTCTGGTGGATACCCGCGCGATCGACAAAGATTACCGCGCGGTGATGCTGAACTACCGTAACGGCATCAACAAAGGCCTGTACAAGATCATGTCCAAAATGGGCATCTCGACCATTGCCTCCTACCGCTGTTCGAAGCTGTTTGAAGCGGTCGGCCTGCATGACGAGGTCGCCAACCTCTGCTTCCAGGGCGTGGTCAGCCGCATCGGCGGCGCCGGTTTTGCAGACTTCCAGCAGGACCTGGTGAACCTGTCCAAACGCGCCTGGCTGGCACGTAAGCCGCTGGATCAGGGCGGTCTGCTGAAATACGTTCACGGCGGCGAGTACCATGCCTACAACCCGGACGTGGTGCGCACGCTGCAGCAGGCGGTTCAGAGCGGCGAATACAGTGATTACCAGCAGTACGCTGAGCTGGTAAATAACCGTCCGGCGGCAACGCTGCGCGACCTCATTGCCCTGAACCCGGGTGATGAAGCGGTCAGCGTTGACGAGGTTGAGCCTGCATCCGAGCTGTTCAAACGCTTCGATACCGCGGCGATGTCCATCGGCGCGCTGAGCCCGGAAGCCCACGAAGCGCTGGCGGAAGCCATGAACAGCATCGGCGGCAACTCCAACTCCGGCGAAGGTGGTGAAGATCCGGCGCGTTACGGCACCAACAAAGTGTCCCGTATCAAGCAGGTGGCATCCGGTCGCTTTGGCGTGACGCCTGCGTACCTGGTCAACGCCGACGTGATCCAGATTAAAGTCGCTCAGGGTGCTAAACCGGGCGAAGGCGGCCAGCTGCCGGGTGATAAAGTTACCCCGTACATCGCCAAACTGCGCTATTCCGTGCCGGGCGTGACGCTGATCTCCCCGCCGCCGCATCACGATATCTACTCTATCGAGGACCTGGCGCAGCTGATTTTCGACCTGAAGCAGGTCAACCCGAAGGCGATGATCTCCGTGAAGCTGGTTTCCGAACCGGGTGTCGGCACCATCGCGACCGGCGTGGCGAAAGCCTATGCGGATCTCATCACCATCGCCGGCTATGACGGCGGCACCGGCGCAAGCCCGCTCTCCTCCGTGAAATATGCGGGCTGTCCGTGGGAGCTTGGCCTGGTGGAAACCCAGCAGGCGCTGGTGGCAAACGGTCTGCGTCACAAGATACGCCTGCAGGTAGACGGTGGCCTGAAAACCGGCCTCGACATCATCAAAGCGGCGATCCTCGGCGCGGAAAGCTTCGGCTTCGGTACCGGCCCAATGGTTGCGCTCGGCTGTAAATACCTGCGTATTTGCCACCTGAACAACTGCGCAACCGGCGTTGCTACCCAGGACGAGAAGCTGCGTAAGAACCACTATCACGGTCTGCCGTTCAAAGTGACCAACTACTTTGAGTTCATCGCCCGCGAAACCCGCGAGCTGATGGCGCAGCTGGGCGTGAAGCGTCTGGTGGACCTGATTGGCCGTACCGACCTGCTGAAAGAGCTGGAAGGCTTCACGGCGAAGCAGCAGAAGCTGGAGCTGAGCAAGCTGCTGGAAACCGCGCAGCCGCACCCTGGCAAAGCGGTCTACTGCACCGAGAACAACCCGCCGTTCGATAACGGCGTGCTGAACGCGCAGCTGTTGCAGCAGGCGAAACCGTACGTGGACGACAAGCAGAGCAAAACGTTCTGGTTTGATATCCGCAACACCGACCGCTCCGTGGGCGCCTCCCTTTCCGGCTACATCGCGCAGACGCACGGTGACCAGGGGCTGGCAGCGGATCCAATTACCGCACACTTCAGCGGTACCGCGGGTCAGAGCTTCGGCGTATGGAACGCAGGCGGCGTTGAGCTGTACCTGACTGGCGATGCCAACGACTACGTCGGTAAAGGCATGGCGGGCGGTCTGCTGGCGGTGCGTCCTCCGGTCGGCTCAGCTTTCCGCAGCCATGAAGCCAGCATCATCGGTAACACCTGCCTGTATGGCGCGACCGGCGGTCGTCTGTTTGCCGCGGGCCGGGCGGGCGAGCGTTTTGCGGTGCGTAACTCCGGTGCTATCACCGTGGTGGAAGGCATTGGCGATAACGGTTGTGAGTACATGACGGGCGGGATTGTTTGCGTTCTGGGTAAAACCGGCGTGAACTTCGGCGCAGGCATGACGGGCGGTTTTGCGTATGTCCTGGATGAAGACGGTGAGTTCCGCAAACGCGTGAACCCGGAGCTGGTAGAAGTGCTGGACGTTGATACGCTGGCCATTCACGAAGAACACCTGCGCGGTTTGATTACCGAGCACGTGCAGCATACCGGTTCTTCGCGCGGCGAAGAGATCCTGGCGAACTGGCCGGCGTTCTCTGCGAAATTCGCGCTGGTTAAGCCGAAGTCCAGTGATGTTAAAGCCCTGTTGGGTCACCGTAGTCGTAGCGCAGCAGAGCTGCGCGTGCAGGCGCAGTAAGGAATTCAGATGAGCCAGAACGTATACCAGTTTATCGACCTGCAGCGTGTTGATCCGCCAAAGAAACCGCTGAAGATCCGCAAAATTGAATTTGTTGAAATCTACGAGCCGTTTTCAGAAGGCCAGGCCAAGGCACAGGCAGACCGCTGCCTGTCCTGCGGTAACCCTTACTGCGAATGGAAATGTCCGGTACACAACTACATCCCTAACTGGCTGAAGCTGGCCAACGAAGGGCGTATTTTTGAAGCCGCCGAGCTGTCTCACCAGACCAACACCCTGCCGGAAGTGTGCGGCCGCGTGTGCCCTCAGGACCGTCTGTGTGAAGGCTCCTGTACGCTGAACGACGAGTTCGGCGCGGTGACCATCGGCAACATTGAGCGCTATATCAACGATAAAGCGTTCGAGATGGGCTGGCGTCCGGATATGACCGGCGTGCGTCAAACCGACAAGCGCGTGGCAATCATCGGCGCGGGCCCGGCGGGCCTGGCCTGTGCGGACGTGCTGACCCGCAACGGCGTGAAGGCGGTGGTCTTTGACCGTCATCCTGAAATCGGCGGTCTGCTGACCTTCGGTATCCCGGCCTTCAAGCTGGAAAAAGAGGTCATGACCCGTCGCCGTGAAATCTTCACCGGCATGGGCATTGAGTTCAAACTGAACGTGGAAGTGGGCCGCGACGTGCAGCTCGACGACCTGCTGAAGGATTACGACGCCGTGTTCCTCGGCGTGGGCACCTATCAGTCCATGCGCGGTGGTCTGGAGAACGAAGACGCGCCGGGCGTGTACGACGCGCTGCCGTTCCTGATTGCCAACACCAAGCAGATCATGGGCTACGGCGAAACCGCTGATGAGCCGTTCGTCAGCATGGAAGGCAAACGCGTGGTGGTGCTGGGCGGCGGTGATACCGCGATGGACTGCGTGCGTACCTCCATTCGTCAGAATGCGGCACACGTGATCTGCGCCTATCGTCGTGACGAAGAGAACATGCCGGGCTCTAAACGCGAAGTGAAAAACGCGCGTGAAGAGGGCGTGGAGTTCCAGTTCAACATCCAGCCTCTGGGAATTGAAGTGAATGCCAACGGTAAAGTGAGCGGCGTGAAGATGGCGCGCACTGAGATGGGCGCACCGGATGCGAAAGGCCGTCGTCGCGCCGAGATCGTAGCCGGTTCGGAGCACGTGATCCCGGCCGATGCCGTAGTGATGGCGTTCGGTTTCCGTCCTCACAGCATGGAATGGCTGGCGAAGCACAGCGTCGAGCTGGATTCGCAGGGCCGCGTGATTGCGCCAGAAGGCAGCGACAACGCATTCCAGACCAGCAACCCGAAAATCTTCGCCGGTGGTGATATCGTTCGCGGTTCTGACCTGGTGGTAACGGCGATTGCCGAAGGCCGTAAAGCGGCTGACGGGATCCTGAACTACCTGGAAGTGTAAAAAAAACAGGCCCGATTGGGCCTGTTTTTATTTCACGACGCGAAGAGCCGGACGACCACCGCGCGGAGGCGGATCGTCATCAGGGTCATTGTCGTCGTGATGATCGGGTTTATCACCATCGATAAGTGACATCACCGTGTCGCTTTCGCGCTCATCGGATGCGTTGTCATCATTCAGGCTGGCAACATCTTCATCATACGCCGCTTCCGGCTCGAACATGGTACCCGCACCGTTTTCACGCGCGTAGATAGCCAGCACAGCTGCCAGAGGTACGGAAACCTGACGCGGCACGCCGCCGAAACGCGCGTTGAAGCGCACTTCATCGTTTGCCAGCTCCAGGTTACCCACCGCACGCGGCGCAATGTTCAGTACGATCTGCCCGTCACGCGCGTATTCCATTGGAACCAGCACGCCCGGCAACGTCACATCCACAACCAGGTGCGGCGTGAGCTGGTTATCCAGCAGCCATTCATAGAAGGCGCGCAGCAGATAAGGACGGCGTGGGGTAAGTTGTGACATTTCCACAGTCATTAGCCTCGGCCGAGACGCATTTCACGTTCCGGTTCAGTTAAAGATGCCAGGAAAGAGTCGCGTTCAAATACGCGAGTCATATAGCCCTTCAGCTCTTTCGCGCCAGGACCGCTGAATTCTACGCCCAGGGTTGGCAGACGCCACAGCAGTGGTGCCAGGTAGCAATCCACCAGGCTGAACTCATCGCTCAGGAAGAATGGTTTCTGACCAAACACAGGAGCGATCGCCAGCAGCTCTTCACGCAGTTGTTTACGTGCAGCGTCAGCTTCAGAAGCGGAACCGCTGGTAATCACGTTCATCAGCGAGTACCAGTCTTTTTCGATACGCTGCATGTACAGGCGGCTTTCACCACGCGCGACAGGGTAAACAGGCATCAGTGGCGGATGCGGGAAACGCTCATCCAGATATTCCATAATGATACGGGATTCCCACAGGGTCAGCTCGCGATCCACCAGCGTCGGTACGCTTTGGCTCGGGTTGAGATCGATCAGATCCTGAGGCGGGTTATCCTTTTCCACATGCTCGATCTCAAAACTGACACCCTTCTCGGCCAGCACGATACGAACCTGATGGCTATAAATGTCAGTAGGACCAGAAAACAGCGTCATTACCGAACGTTTGTTGGCAGCGACAGCCATGAAAACCTCCAGGTATATTCAGAATTTTTACTGCTACCAGCCCAACAGGGGCCAGCCAGATGTTGTATCGCCCATCCCAGAGAAAACACATTGTTCAAGAAACGAACAAAAATCGAGTATTCACCGATATTTGGGCAGAAAATTGGATGATAGTTTACCAGATTTTGATGGCTTTGTGGTGAGGGGATTCTGGAAATGTGGAAAAAGAGAAGATATATGCATGGATATTGTGGATAACCTGCGCATTATCCATAAAAAAACCCGCCGAAGCGGGTTTTTCGCCAATCGTTCTGCGTAAGCAGAATGGATTAACGTTTGGAGAACTGTGGACGACGACGTGCTTTACGCAGACCCACTTTCTTACGTTCAACCTGACGAGCGTCACGAGTAACGAAGCCAGCTTTACGCAGTTCAGAACGCAGGGATTCGTCGTACTCCATCAGAGCGCGGGTGATACCGTGACGGATCGCACCAGCCTGACCGGAGATACCACCACCTTTAACGGTGATGTACAGATCCAGTTTTTCTACCATGTCAACCAGTTCCAGCGGCTGGCGAACTACCATGCGGGCAGTTTCGCGACCGAAGTATTGTTCCAGAGAACGCTGGTTGATTACGATTTTACCACTGCCCGGTTTGATGAAAACGCGAGCTGCGGAACTTTTGCGGCGACCAGTGCCGTAGTATTGATTTTCAGCCATTGCCTATAATCCCGATTAGATGTCAAGAACTTGCGGTTGCTGTGCCGCGTGGTTGTGCTCGTTGCCTGCGTAAACTTTCAGTTTACGGAACATAGCACGACCCAGCGGGCCTTTTGGCAACATGCCTTTAACCGCGATTTCAATCACACGCTCAGGACGGCGGGCAATCATCTCTTCAAAGGTCGCTTCTTTGATACCACCGATGTGGCCAGTGTGGTGATAGTACACTTTGTCAGTACGCTTGTTGCCGGTTACAGCAACTTTATCAGCGTTCAGAACGATGATGTAATCACCGGTATCAACGTGCGGAGTGTATTCCGCTTTATGCTTACCGCGCAGGCGACGAGCCAGTTCAGTAGCCAGACGGCCCAGAGTTTTACCGGTCGCGTCAACAACATACCAGTCGCGCTGTACGGTTTCTGGTTTAGCTGTAAAAGTTTTCATTAAAAGCTTACCCAAATAATAAGTTACACGTTGGTGAACACCCAAACGTTTAGTCAGTTGAGGTTCACACGACAAAGTCCGGCAAACCTACCCCTTCGAATAGCACATGCCGACACATAGAAAGTTTCGGGAAAAAAACCTTCTCGTAACGTGGGGTCGCAAGATTATAGAGAAGTTGAGGTCAAAGATCGACCCTTAAATGTGATTTGGAATGGGTTTTTCGGGGGTGAGTGATGTGCGGTCTGGAGCCCTCACCCCCAGCCCCTCTCCCAGGGAGAGGGTGGCATTTATGGCATATGCTCCAGCTTCAGGTATTCCTCACTCTGCATCTCCTGCAGACGCGACAGGCAGCGCTGGAACTCAAATTTCAGCCGCTCTCCCTGGTAAATCTCATATAAAGGTACCTCGGCGCTGACCACCAGCTTGACGTGGCGCTCATAAAACTCGTCCACCAGCGCAATGAAGCGCCGTGCTTCGCTCTCCATCAGCCGCGTCATCACCGGCACGTCCAGCACCATCACGGTGTGGAAAAGACGCGAAAGCGCAATGTAGTCATGCTGGCTGCGGGCATCCACGCAGAGCGTCGTAAAGGAGACCGCCAGCGTTTGGTTTTCGACGCCGAGCGTGGGCAGCGGTCGATGGTTAATCTCGAGTTCCGGGGCGTGCTCGCGTTTTTCTCCCGCCAGCGCCAGCCAGAGTGTATCCATCTCGCAGGTGGTCTCTGCATTTAACGGCGAGAGCCACAGATGCGCCTGAGTCAGCGTGCGCAGACGATAATCGACACCGGCATCGACGTTCATAATGTCGCAGTGCTGCTTGAGGGCATCGATGGCGGGCAGGAAGCGTGCCCGCTGCAGGCCGTTACGATAAAGCTCATCCGGCGGGATATTCGACGTGGCCACCAGCGTGATCCCGCGGGCAAATAGCTCTTTCATCAGGCCGCCTAGCAGCATTGCATCGGTGATGTCAGACACAAAAAACTCGTCGAAGCAGAGCACGTCCGTTTCAGCTTTGAACCTGTCGGCCACAATCTCCAGCGGATCGCTCTTGCCCTGCAGTGCGGTCAGTTCTTCATGCACCCGCAGCATAAAACGATGGAAGTGCAGACGCTGCTTACGTGCGCCAGGCAGGCTCATATAAAACAGGTCCATCAGCCAGGTTTTTCCGCGACCGACCCCGCCCCACATATATAAACCGCGCACCGGCGCGTGAGCCTGTTGCGTTTTTTTACCGAGCAACCGCCCAAACACCGCCTTTAGCCCACCGTTCTGTTCAACGTCAGCGGGTTTTTCCGTGAGCTCCTGATAAATCATCTCCAGACGGTTTACCGCCTCACGTTGAACGTCATCAGGCTGATGAGTGCCCTCGTTAAGGGCCAGTTGATATCGCGATGCAGGGGACAGGTTTTGCATAATCTTATTGTTATTCCTTCAATTAACGCTCACCAGCAGACGTGACTGATGAAAAAAAGGCCGTTCTACACTACGCGATGATACGTCAGGATTCCACTTCTGCAGAAATAGCGGTTATAGTGGCATTATCAGGCACAGGCAGGAGCCGAGCCAACACCCTACGGAACAACAAGACAACGGGAGAAGTTCATGACCTGGGAATATGCGCTAATCGGTTTAGTCGTCGGCATCGTCATCGGTGCTGTGGCCATGCGTTTCGGTAATCGCAAATTGCGTCAGCAGCAGTCACTGCAGTACGAACTGGAAAAGAACAAAGCCGAGCTGGAAGAGTATCGTGAAGAGCTGGTCAGCCATTTTGCCCGTAGCGCCGAGCTGCTGGACAACATGGCAACCGACTATCGCCAGCTGTATCAACATATGGCAAAAAGCTCCAGCAGCCTGCTGCCGGAAATGACCGCGGAAACCAACCCGTTTCGCAACCGTCTGGCTGACTCTGAAGCCGGTAACGATCAGGCGCCCGTTCAGATGCCTCGCGACTATTCCGATGTCGCGTCCGGCCTGCTGCGCGGCGGTGTAAAACGCGATTAATCGCACAACCTGAATTTATTTTACGGGCGCAGCGATTGCGCCCGTCCTTTCCTGATGACCCCAGCTATCATTTAGTTAAACACCTCATTGTTCAGCGGTTTAAAATTCAATAACATCAACGTGTTTTTAGGGCCGTTTTTCCTTTATTCCAGGTTACGAGAGTCAACATCGATGAAGAAAAAAAACCAGCTGTTGAGCGCTATCGCGTTAAGTGTCGGGTTATCTCTCTCGGCGTCCGTCCCTGTATTTGCCGCTATTCCTTCCCAGGTGCCTGGCCAGGCGGCCATTCCAAGCCTCGCGCCAATGCTGGAAAAAGTGTTGCCTGCGGTCGTCAGCGTTCAGGTTGAGGGCACCGCAGTACAAAGCCAACGCGTCCCTGAAGAACTGAAAAAATATTTTGGCGATGAGTCTCCCGACCAGCAGGCTCAGCCTTTTGAAGGCCTGGGCTCTGGCGTCATTATTGATGCGGCAAAAGGCTATATCCTGACCAACAATCACGTCATCAGCCAGGCCGATAAGATCAGCGTCCAGCTGAACGATGGCCGTGAATTTGATGCCAAACTGATCGGCGGCGATGACCAGAGCGACATCGCGCTGCTGCAGGTACAAAACCCAAGCAACCTGACCCAGATTGCCATAGCGGATTCCGACAAACTGCGCGTCGGCGATTTTGCCGTCGCTGTAGGCAACCCCTTTGGTTTAGGGCAGACCGCTACTTCCGGGATCGTCTCGGCGCTGGGACGCAGCGGCCTCAACCTGGAAGGGCTGGAAAACTTCATCCAGACCGATGCATCAATCAACCGTGGTAACTCCGGCGGAGCATTGCTTAACCTTAACGGCGAGCTGATTGGGATTAACACGGCTATTCTGGCCCCGGGCGGCGGCAGCATCGGGATCGGTTTTGCTATCCCCAGCAATATGGCCAAAACCCTGGCGCAGCAGCTGATCCAGTTCGGTGAAATCAAACGCGGGCTGCTGGGTATTAAAGGTATGGAGATGAGCGCGGATATCGCAAAAGCGTTCAATATCAACGTACAGCGCGGGGCGTTTGTCAGTGAAGTGCTGCCAAACTCCGGCTCGGCAAAAGCGGGCGTGAAATCAGGGGATGTGATCGTCAGCCTGAACGACAAACCGTTGAACAGCTTTGCAGAACTGCGTTCACGGATTGCCACGACGGAACCTGGCGCCAAAGTGAAGCTGGGCCTGATACGTGACGGTAAGCCGCTTGACGTTGAGGTGACGCTGGATAAGAGCACCTCATCCTCGGCCAGTGCGGAGCTTATCGCCCCGGCGCTACAGGGGGCTACGTTAAGCGACGGGCAGCTGAAGGACGGTACGAAAGGCATTAGCATCGATACCGTTGAGAAGAGCAGCCCTGCCGCACAGGCCGGATTGCATCAGGATGACGTGATTATCGGTGTCAACCGCAACCGCGTGCAGTCTATTGCCGAACTGCGCAAGGTGCTGGAAAGCAAACCGGCGGTTATTGCCCTGCAGGTCATGCGTGGCAATGAGTCCATCTATATTCTGTTGCGCTAAGCATTTGCGACCCGGACATCACCGCTGCGTGTGATGTCCGGATAACTCATGTTATGCTGCAAATCGTTCCTTTTTTAACGACACGCGCATCATGCTTTTAAAGCTCTTACGTTCTACTGTCATCGGTTTGATTGTCGCTGGCCTGCTGCTGCTGGCGCTGCCGTCTTTACGTCAGTTCAATAAACTGTCGGCTCCCCAGTTCGATAGCACGGATGAAACGCCGGCCACCTATAACCAGGCCGTCCGCCGTGCCGCACCTGCCGTGGTTAACGTCTATAACCGAGGCCTGAATACCTCAGCCCATAACCAGCTGGAGATCCGCACCCTAGGCTCCGGGGTAATTATGGACGAGCGCGGCTACATTATTACCAACAAGCACGTGATTAACGACGCCGACCAGATCATTGTCGCTCTGCAGGATGGCCGCGTATTTGAGGCGTTACTCGTTGGGTCTGACAGCCTGACCGACCTGGCCGTGCTGAAAATTAATGCCACGGGCGGTTTGCCGGTCATCCCGATCAACCGTAAACGTACCCCGCATATTGGTGACGTCGTACTGGCTATCGGTAACCCTTACAACCTGGGCCAGACCATCACCCAGGGGATAATCAGCGCGACCGGTCGTATCGGTCTGAACCCCTCCGGGCGGCAGAACTTCCTGCAAACCGATGCCTCCATCAATCATGGTAACTCCGGCGGGGCGCTGGTCAACTCGCTGGGCGAGCTGATGGGTATCAATACCCTCTCGTTCGATAAAAGTAACGACGGTGAGACGCCGGAAGGGATCGGCTTTGCCATTCCGTTCCAGCTGGCGACCAAAATCATGGATAAACTGATCCGCGACGGACGTGTGATCCGCGGCTATATCGGTATCGGCGGGCGCGAAATTGCACCGATGCATACCCAGGGCGGCGGTATCGATCAGATTCAGGGCATCGTGGTTAACGAGGTGGCACCGGGTGGACCGGCGGCTAACGCGGGGATTCAGGTAAACGATGTCATTGTGTCGGTCAACGGCACGCCAGCGGTCTCTGCGCTGGAGACGATGGATCAGGTGGCAGAAATTCGCCCGGGTTCTATCATCCCTGTTGAGGTCATGCGCAACGATAAGAAACTGACGCTGCACGTGACGATTCAGGAATACCCGGCCACTAACTGACAGGCATAAAAAAACGGAGCGATAAGCTCCGTTTTTTTTACCGGGAGACGGTTCGTTTTACTTGTTAACGAACTCTTCGCCCAGGGTGATATCTTTCTTCAGCGTATCCAGCATGCCTTCCATCGCGTGTTGTTCAAACGCGCTCAGCGTACCAATGGATTTACGCTCTTCGATACCGTTTTTACCCAGCAGCAGCGGTTGGGAGAAGAAGCGAGCGTGTTCGCCATCGCCTTCAACGTAAGCGCATTCAACAACGCCTTTCTCGCCCTGCAGAGCGCGAACCAGTGACAGACCAAAACGCGCAGCCGCCTGGCCCATAGACAGGGTTGCAGAACCGCCACCCGCCTTCGCTTCCACCACTTCGGTGCCCGCGTTCTGGATACGTTTAGTCAGGTCAGCCACTTCCTGCTCGGTGAAGCTCACGCCTGGGATCTGCGACAGCAGAGGCAGGATGGTGACGCCAGAGTGACCGCCAATTACCGGTACTTCCACTTCTGTTGGCTGCTTGCCTTTCAGCTCAGCAACAAAGGTGTTGGAACGGATGATATCCAGCGTGGTTACGCCGAACAGTTTGTTTTTGTCGTAAACACCCGCTTTCTTCAGCACTTCTGCCGCGATAGCCACGGTGGTGTTCACCGGGTTAGTGATGATGCCGATGCATGCTTTCGGGCAGATTTCTGCAATCTGCTGCACCAGGTTTTTCACGATGCCCGCGTTGACGTTGAACAGGTCTGAACGATCCATGCCTGGCTTACGCGCCACGCCTGCAGAAATCAGCACCACGTCGGCACCCTGCAGCGCAGGACGTGCATCTTCACCGGAGAAGCCTTTGATTTTTACAGCAGTCGGGATGTGGCTCAGGTCAACCGCCACACCTGGGGTTACCGGAGCAATATCGTACAGGGAGAGTTCTGAGCCTGAAGGCAGTTGGGTTTTCAGTAGTAGGGCAAGCGCCTGGCCGATACCACCAGCAGCGCCGAGGACTGCGACTTTCATCCTAAACTCCTTATTATGGTTAACTTAAGTATCTGTAAATCCGTTGCGGCGACCATAATTCAGCAAGTAAATAATTACAATTTTCGTAGCTAAAGAATTTGAGGTCACGCGACTTTATCTCTCACCAGAAAACTATCTGACGACAGAGGGCAACGCATTAAGAGGTGGTTACAATACACCCTGCCCCGCCACCAAAACAACATCATTTTGATAACATTTAATTTACTTTTAAGCTTATTTGCGCGGCGTGACCCAGGCATGTTTTCTGATAACGAAATCTGATAAAATCACTCCCTTTCATAACATTATTTCAGCCTGGCGCTGAGTAGATAATTTGCATAAAAATTCATCCACATGCATAATAATGTTGTTTCTATCGTCATATTCCGGGTGACTTATGCGAAGCTCGTCTAAGCAAGAAGAATTAGTAAAGGCCTTTAAGGCGCTACTCAAAGAAGAGAAATTCAGTTCTCAGGGAGAAATTGTTCAGGCGCTGCAGGAACAAGGCTTCGATAACATCAACCAGTCGAAAGTCTCCCGCATGTTAACGAAATTTGGCGCGGTGCGTACGCGTAACGCCAAGATGGAGATGGTCTATTGCCTGCCGGCAGAACTTGGCGTGCCGACCACCTCCAGCCCGCTCAAAAACCTGGTTCTGGATATCGATCATAACGACGCCGTCGTGGTGATCCACACAAGCCCTGGTGCAGCACAGCTGATTGCCCGCATGCTGGACTCGTTGGGTAAAACGGAAGGTATCCTCGGGACTATCGCCGGTGATGACACCATCTTTACCACACCGGCTAGCGGTTTCTCTGTGAAAGATCTCCACGAAGCCATTCTGGTACTGTTCGAACAGGAACTCTAATCCCCTCTCCCCGTAGCGCCGCTGCGGGGATCGTTCTGCTTCCGCTGCGTTTCTCACTCTTTTCCTCTGCCCTTCACTTTGACAAATAGTGCTTTTTACCACCTATTAACATTCATCTGGTGAATGCTAAATCAAAAAATCGCACAAAAAATCAAAATCTGATATCCATATGATTTTATTAGATATAACCAACAAAAATGAACAAAAAACGTTCAATGTTATGCAATTTAGTTATAAAAAACAGGCTGGTTAACACGTAATAACAAGAGAAACCATTAGCCTGGTATTAATTTTTGCCGTTATTAGTGTATACTTGATTTTGTGATGAGGGTCACGAAACAAGGCCCCACGAAAAAATTCGACGAGGTAAGAATCATGAAAATCAAATCAACTGTAGCGGCGCTCAGCGTCCTGTCCGTCTTGTCATTCGGTGCTTTCGCAGCAGACTCTATCAATGCTGACCAGGCGCAATCCCGCCAGGCCATCGGTACGGTTTCTGTCGGCGCGGTCGGCACATCGCCAATGGACATGCATGAGATGCTGAATAAAAAAGCGGAAGAACAGGGTGCGTCATCCTATCGCGTCATCGAAGCGCGTTCTGGTGACCACTGGCACGCCACCGCTGAGCTGTACAAATAAGTTTTAGTAATAACTGAAAACGAAAATCTCCACTCAACGGCACCAGGCATAAAAATAGCGGTTCAACCCTTCTCGCCGTTGAGTAAAAAAACCTATTCAGGAGTAAAGACTATGAAAACCAAATTGATCATCGCAACCCTCGGTATGGCATCCGTTCTCTCTTTCGGCGCAAGCGCAGCCGTACAGCAGGTAAATGCCGACCAGGCACAAAATCTACAGCGTATGGGCAGCATCTCCGTAACGTCTGTCACCGGTTCACCGATGGATATTCGTCACGAACTTGCCGCCAAAGCTGAAAAAGCAGGCGCCAGCAGCTATCGCGTCACCGAACTGAATCAGGGTGACCACTGGCATGCAACGGCAGAGCTGTATAAATAAACCCTCGTCGTATCTCATCATACGACTTGCCCCTGGCCTCATGGTCAGGGGCTTTTTTCATTCAATGCCGCGCGTTAAAGCGCAGCTGCCCTTCAAGCTCTTCTTCCGCTTCATCGAACAGCAATATCAGCGCGCCAAAACGTCTTCGCAGCTTATCAGGCAAATGGATGAACTCAATTTCCAGCGGTAGCGGCAACTGACTGCCGGTGACCACGTCCCACAGCGTATCCAGATTCGTCACGCTTTCTCGTTCAAGATCAAACGCCCGGATAAATTCACGGTAGAAGTCTTCCTGACTGTCGATCTCGTCAAAATCAAACGTATAGGTTTTCATTGCCAGCCACCCAGTCCAGGCGAGCGGCAGATGCCGCCCTGTCTATTATAATCCCCCAATATGCAGGGTTTTAACTTCCAGATACTCTTCCAGCCCCAGCACGGAGCCCTCTCGTCCAAGGCCTGACTCTTTTACGCCGCCAAAGGGCCCAAGCTCCGTGGAGACAGCGCACTCGTTGATGCCGATCATCCCGCTCTCGATAGCCTGTGAAACGCGGAAGACCCGAGAAAGATTCTGGGTGTAGAAGTAAGCCGCCAGTCCATAGGGGGTGTTGTTGGCGCGCTGGATAACTTCATCTTCCGAGGTGAAACGGAAGCACGCCGCCACCGGGCCAAACGTCTCTTCTTCTGCCAGCTTCATGCCCTCATGGCAGTCGCCCAGTACGGTTGGCATCCAGAAATTCCCGCCAAGCGGATGAGGCTTACCTCCTGCCAGTACGGTTGCGCCCCGGGCAACGGCGTCGTCGACATGCTCACGCACCTTGTTGACCGCAGAAGGTTCAATCAGCGGCCCGACGACCACCCCCTCCTCAAGACCATTACCCACCTTAAGCGCATTCACCGCATCGGCGAGTTTATTCACAAATTTGTCGTAGACGGTTTCCTGAATATAAAAACGGTTCACGCTGACGCAGACCTGCCCGGCATTGCGGAACTTGTTGGCGATCGCGCCCTTAACCGCGGCGTCGATATCCGCATCCTCAAAAACGATATACGGGGCATTTCCCCCCAGCTCCATCGAGACTTTTTTCATGGTTTCTGCGGCGTTACGCACCAGCGTTTTGCCGACGGAGGTTGAGCCGGTAAAGGAGATTTTACGTACGTCGCGGCTTGCCATAATCGCATCGCTGATTTCATGCGTATTCCCGGCTACGGCGTTGAGAACACCGTCGGGCACTCCGGCCTGTTTCGCCAGCGTAAGCAGCGCAAAAGCGCTGAGCGGCGTGTTGTTGGCCGGTTTAATGACTCCGGTGCATCCTGCCGCAAGCGCCGGGCCTAACTTGCGGGTGAGCATGGCCATCGGGAAGTTCCACGGCGTAATAGCCGCGACCACACCAATGGGTTCACGGGTCGCCAGAATGCGTGAGCCGGGTTTTATCGGCGGAATAATTTCACCGTTCGCGCGTTTGGCCTCTTCGGCAAACCACTGGATAAAGCTGGCGGCGTACTCGACTTCTCCCTCCGCTTCTTTCAGGGGTTTGCCCTGTTCGGTGGTCATCAACCGCCCGAGCCAGCTTTTATTCTCAATAATCAGTTCGTACCAGCGGTAGAGAATCGCCGAGCGTTCTTTCGCGGTTTTGGCACGCCATGCCGGGAAGGCCTGGGTAGCCGCTGCAATAGCATCTTCGGTCTGTGCTTTACCCGCTTTAGCGACTTTAGCAATGACCTCGCCGGTCGCGGGATTCAGCACATCAAAGGTTGTATCCAGCGTTTTCCAGATTCCGTTGACCAGATAACCGGTCTGAAAAAGGATGTGGTCCTGAAGCGCCTGGGTCGTCATGTGTTCTCCCTTTCTGAAATGTAAGAACGTGCTGGAATAAGTATAGCCACAAAAAAACCGACGCTTTTGGCGTCGGTTTTTTTACTTCAGTCAGTTATCCGTGAGGGCATTCTGGTAGCGATGCAGCATAAACACCAGCCGTCCTACCGGCTCGGTCACCTGAGGCGGCGCCTCCCAGTGCTTGAGCTTTTCCTGATAGGTATCGAGCTCTTCAAGCAGCTGCGTAAAGTAGCGGCGCCGTTTGTCATCGCTACTGGCAGAAAGCACGTGATCGGCGGTACGACGCAGCTGGCGGTGGTATGCCGACAGATCGTCGTTGATCGGCACGGGCGCGTTACGCAAACGCTGGTGCGCAATGATCAGGGTTAACGCCAGGCGGAACTTCGCGATATCGCCCGGGAACTTGTTCAGCAGCAAAAACAGCTGCTGGTAGAGCGCGGGCAGGTGGTTCTCTTTACGGCGCGCGGTATTGGTTGTCAAAGATGACACGGCAGCCGACACGAACTGGTTCAGCAGCACGCGGCCCGTTCTTGCCTGCGAGTTATCACGCACCAGTAGTATCACCATCATGGCCAGGAAGCAGCCCACCAGCTGGCCTAACGCGCTGTCGAGGAACTGGCTGAAATGGAAGGTCATCGGGTTATCGAGCACGATGATGTTAATCGTACTCGCCAGCGCCCCCAGCGATCCCAGACGCCGCTTTTGCACTTCAATGCCTATAAAGAACGCCATTACCGCCAGGCTAATACAGAGCAGCAGCATGCTCTGTTGCGTCGACGGGATGATGACCAGGAAATAGAGCGCGCCTATCGGCAACGCGGCAATCGTGCCGTAAAGGAAATCAATGGCGACCATACGCGGATTAGGCAGACGCATCGCCAGTGCGGTCACAACGGCAATCATCACCATCGCGCCGCTGCCGGACGTCCAGCCCGTCCACAGCCAGAACAGCGTGCCGAGCATGCAGGCAAGCGTCGTACGCCAGAAATTGACCATGGCGTGATGGCGCTCGGCGGATTCCGCCTTGATCACCACTTCCCCCTGCAGCACCTCTTCTTCCGCCGCGCTGATTTTGGTGTTACCAATCACGCCGCGCTTCAGCAGCAGATAGCGCGTCGCGGCGCCGACCCAGGTATAGATGGTCACCGGCGTGTCGCGCTCCCCGGTCCAGGCAATCACCCGACGCATGCGCTTAAGCTGCTTATGCACGTCCTGTACGGTTTCCACCGGCTCGGCAAACAGTTCGCGGAACGTATCGGTGACCGCTTCCGGCCGGGTGTTCTGAATCAGATAGGTTTCACATGCCTGGGTAATCAGCGTCAGAGAGACGGTGTTGAGGGCTTTAAGGCGTCGATTCGCGCGGGCCCAGCGCGAGGACTCCATGTTAAGGTTGCTGCGCATACCTTCCAGCGCCTGCGTACGGCGTACCAGCCCGCTCCAGGCTTTATCCACCTCTTCGCTATCGCCATGCTTAATGCACAGCTGCATCAGCTGATACTGGGCAACGATCAGCGCGTCAAGCTCACGGTCGACTTCCTGCTTGATGGAGCGCGGAGAGAAAAGCAGGTCAGCGACGATCGCGCTGACAATACCAATCACAATTTCGCTGCATCGCTCCACCGCAAACTGCGGGGCAAGCAGCGGTTCAGACTGAATGGTGATGACAATAATCAGCGCGGTATAGCCCGCCAGCCCCCAGGCGTAGGAGTTCTCCACTTTCACCAGAGACGAGATCCAGGTGCAGAAACCTGCCCAGATACAGCAGACCATCAGCATCAACAGCGGGGTACGGATCATCAGAATAATAATGGTCAGCGCCGCGAAACAGCCGATAAACGTCCCGATAATACGCAGCATCCCGCGATAGCGGATCGCGCCTGAATAGGGTTCCCCACCAGCGGCAAAGGCCGGGCCCGCCGCGACAATCGCGGCCGTCAGCACTGCCCAGCGAGGGGTTTCAAGCTGGAAGTGAAAGCCAACAAACAGCGCCAGCACGATGGCGCACGCCAGCTTCACGGCGAAGCGAATGTGCTGACTGGCGATGGAAAAGATACCCATGGCGATTAACCAAACTCGCGCAGGCGGTGGGCAATTTTACGGAAGAACGAGTCCTGGCTGGCATCCCGGTCCTTTTCACCGGTGATCACCACCGTCGCCGTGGTACCCGCAGGCCACAGATTTCCCTGCTGTTCGTCCAGGTGGATGCGCACCGGCACGCGCTGGGCCAGACGTACCCACTCCAGGTTGGAATCGACCGTCGCCATCCCTTTGGCATCGTTAGAGCTGCTGGAGTTAGTCACCCCTGCGGCAACGCTGTCGACGGTGCCTTTAAAGACGCGGTTGCTGCCGAGCGGCGTAATTTCAGCACGATAACCTGGGCGCACTCCTTCCAGCTTGGTTTCTTCCATGTAGGCGAGCACGTAGAAGGAGTTCTGTTTAACCAGCGCCACGGCGGTAGAGCCACGGGTAATGAATTCCCCGGCATAGACGTTGAGGTTGGTCACCCAGCCATCGGACGGCGCGCGGATCACGGTGCGCTCGAGATCGAGTTTCGCCAGATCGCGCGTTGCCTGCGCTTTCGCCAGCTGGTGCAGCACGGTTTGCAGCACGTTATTGGACTGGTCAATCTCTTCACGGGACATTGCCTGAACGCCCAGCTGATTACGGCGGCCTGCCTCGCGGCGTTTCTCCGCAGCGAGCGCCTGATAATAGGCCACGTCCGCTTCCGCCTCTTCCAGCGCTTTCTGGTAACGAGGCTGGTCGATGGTGAACAGGACCTGATCTTTTCTCACCAACTGGTTATCGTGGACGTTGACCGCCGTGATAAGACCGGCCACGTCAGGGGCTATTGCCACCACATCGGCGCTGAAGCGTGCATCACGCGTCCACGGTGATTCGGTGTAATAAACCCAGGCGCGGAAAATAGCGATGAAGGCGAGGATAACCAGCGCCATTGTGATGGCAGTGCGGGAGATTTTTCTTGTTAGCGTTTTCACATCAACCTCAGACAAACATGCGCGATATCAGATAAAACAGGCAGCAATACAGCGCGGTATTGAACAATGCAGGGTGCCAGACGAAATCGTAGATCCCGGTAGGGACCAGCACCTTGCGCACCAGCCAGAAGATCGCCAGTGATAAAAGAAGCTCGAAAAATATCGGTGGGAACGACAGACCGAACACCACGATAACGGGAAACAGACTCATGTTGACCTTGATAAGAGAGAGTGCAGGCTTCAGAATTTTTTAGCGCACGCCACCGCAGGAGAGCAAGAAACGCCGGGCGAGAATGGCGCAGCCGTTATGTAATTAATAATATATTAACGTAACTGTTATGCTGTTATCTATAATATGTGATCTAAATCACTTTTAAGCCAGAGTGAACAATGGAACGTTTAAAACGCATGTCGGTCTTCGCCAAAGTGGTTGAGCTGGGCTCTTTTACCGCCGCTGCACGCCAGCTTCAGATGAGCGTCTCATCCATCAGCCAGACGGTGTCCAAACTGGAAGATGAGCTTCAGGTCAAGCTGCTCAACCGCAGCACCCGCAGCATTGGGCTGACGGAAGCGGGTAAAATTTACTATCAGGGCTGCCGCCGTATGCTGCTTGAAGTGCAGGATGTTCACGAACAGCTCTATGCCTTCAACAACACCCCCATCGGCACGCTGCGCATCGGGTGTTCTTCAACTATGGCACAAAATGTTCTCGCTGCCATGACGGCGGATATGCTGAAAGAGTACCCCGGTCTTACGGTCAATCTGGTGACGGGTATCCCGGCGCCGGATCTGATTGCCGACGGGCTGGACGTGGTGATCCGCGTCGGCGCATTGCAGGATTCCAGCCTGTTCTCGCGTAGGCTGGGCAGCATGCCGATGGTCGTCTGCGCTTCGAAGAGCTATCTGGCGCAGTACGGTGTGCCGGAGAAACCCGCCGATCTCACCAACCACTCGTGGCTGGAGTACAGCGTGCGGCCCGATAATGAATTTGAGCTGATTGCCCCGGAAGGGATCTCCACTAGGCTGCTGCCGGAAGGGCGGTTTGTCACCAACGATCCGATGACCATTTCACGCTGGCTGGTGGCCGGCGCCGGGATCGCCTACGTGCCGTTAATGTGGGTGATCAACGAGATCAACAGCGGCGTGCTGGAGATCCTCTTCCCGCGCTACCAGTCCGATCCGCGTCCGGTGTACGCCTTGTATACCGAAAAAGACAAACTCCCGCTCAAGGTACAGGTGTGTATTAACTATCTGACCGAGTATTTTGTGGACGTGGCGGAGCTATTTCAGGGGATGCGGGGGAGAAGGAAAGAGTAAGCCTTTCCCCAGAAGGGCGAGGGAGAAAAGACAGCGTAGAGCAATCCCCTCTCCCCTTTGGGGAGAGGGGTAGGGTGAAGGGAAAAAAATTACGCCGTGCCGCCTACCGTCAGGTTGTCCACTTTCAGCGTCGGCTGGCCCACGCCAACCGGCAGGCTCTGACCCTCTTTACCGCAGACGCCCACGCCGTTATCCAGCTTCAGATCGTTACCGACCATAGAGATCTGCTGCATGGCTTCAATACCGGAGCCAATCAGCGTCGCCCCCTTCACCGCTTTGGTCACTTTGCCTTTCTCGATCAGATACGCTTCTGACGTGGAGAAAACAAACTTACCGGAGGTAATGTCCACCTGGCCGCCGCCAAAGTTTGGCGCAAAGATACCGTAATCAACGGATTCAATAATCTCCTGCGGCGTGGATTTGCCCGGCAGCATGTACGTGTTGGTCATGCGCGGCATCGGCAGGTGCGCGTAAGATTCACGGCGTCCGTTGCCCGTTGGCGCCACGCCCATCAGACGCGCGTTGAGTTTGTCCTGCATGTAGCCTTTCAGCACGCCGTTTTCGATCAGCACATTGTACTGGCCGGGCGTACCTTCATCGTCGATAGCCACCGAGCCGCGACGATCGCGCATCGTGCCGTCATCCACCACGGTGCACAGTTCAGAGGAGACAAGCTGCCCGATTTGACCGCTGAACACGGACGTCCCGCGACGGTTAAAGTCGCCTTCCAGGCCGTGGCCTACGGCCTCGTGCAACAGCACGCCCGGCCAGCCAGCGCCCAGCACCACCGGGAATGAGCCCGCCGGCGCCGCGACGGCATTCAGATTCACCAGCGCCATGCGCACGGCTTCTTTTGCCCACGCGTCAGCGCGCGCTTCACCGTCAACGTCGCCCAGGAACCAGTCATAGCCGAAACGACCGCCGCCGCCGCTTGAGCCGCGTTCGCGTTTGCCGTCGTCGTCGACCTGCACGCTGATGGAGAGACGTACCAGCGGGCGAACGTCTGCCGCCAGAGTGCCGTCCGTTGCCGCCACCAGAATCAGTTCATAGACACCGCTCAGGCTGGCTGAAACTTCCTGCACGCGTTTATCAGCAGCACGCGCCACTTTGTCCACGCGACGCAGGATATCCAGCTTCTCTTCACGGCTCATGCTCTGCAGAGGATCGATGCTGGTATAGAGCGCAGAGTGCTGCACTTCTCCCAGGGTTTTCACGCGACCATCGCCGGTATCACGCACAATGGTACGTGCGGCCTGCGCGCTCTGCTCAAGTGCAGCCAGGCTAATCTGATCGGCATAGGCAAAACCGGTTTTCTCGCCGCTAACGGCGCGGACGCCGACGCCCTGGTCGATGTTGTAAGAGCCATCTTTAATGATGCTGTCTTCTAAAACCCAGGATTCGTGATAGCTCGACTGGAAATAAAGGTCGCCGTAGTCGAGACGGCGTTCGGTCAGTTGACCAAGAATGGAGAACAGGTCCTGATGATTCAGGCCGTTCGCTGCGAGCAAATGTTCACTTACCAGGTTCAGACTCATCGTATTGCTACTCGTTCGTTGCCGCCCGTGGCGGTATAAAGATCGTATTTATTGAGAGTGAGGCAATTACCTGCCCACGTCAAATCATTGCTGTGCATCTTTGCGCGGCTGGCGCAGCACCTCGTTAATCTGCGGTTTATCGACCGGACCGGTAATGCGGTAGCGCAGAATGGAGACTTTGCTCCACAGCGGACCCAGCACTTTGCTGGCGGCAAACACCGCCGCACCGACAATCGGGTTCACCACAAAGGCCGCCGCCACGCCCACGCTCGCGGAAATTTCCGGTGCCACCACGGCTTCCATATCCAGCTCGCGTCGCACGAGGTTAACGGAGCCTTTCATGGCGATATCCGCTTCCAGGCCATCCACCAGCGTGTCGTCCGTATGCAGAACGCCGTCCTTGATCCACGCCGTGCTGCGGATGGAATCGTAGTAGAAACCTTCGCTGAAGGTATCGCTGAAATCGAAGCGCAGCTTGCGCAGCAGAGCATCAAAACTCAGCAGGCGCAGGATCTGCCCGGCGCGCCCCGTGCTCACGTCGGCAATTTCACCTTTGCCGAAGCGGGTTTTCAGAATGCCGTTCAGCGAGGCCTCATCCGGCTTCCACGGGGCGTCACGCCAGTGAAGATCGTAATCGACGTCAAATGACGAGCCGCGCAGCGGCGTGCTGATACCAAAGAAATTGGCTGCCGCATCCAGCTTGTTGCCTTTAATGTCACCCTTCAGGGACGTTCGCTGCTCGCCCGGGTTATTCACCCATTCCCCTGCGGCCGTCATGCGGCCAAAACCGGTATCAACCAGGCCACCAGAGAGCGTAAGCGTATTTGCCTGGATGGTGAAATCGCCGTCGATACGGCCATATTTCTGCCCCCACAGCCAGCACTCCGCGCAGCGCAGCTGGAGATCGGGCCAGCCGCTAAAATCGACGCGGGAGACATTACTCAGCGGCGACGTCTCTGCCGGTTTATCTTTCCCGCTCGCGGCGCTTGCCGGGTTGTAGTAGAGGTAGCGGATCGCCGCCTGCCAAGGCGCGTGATTGCGCATGGTCAGCGTGCCGTTGATCTCTCTGCCCTGGGCCTCCACCTTCGTGCCGTTAGCGCCAGGCCGCGAGACAATGCTCAGGTTGTTCCACTGCTGCCCGCCCAGCATCAGCGACGGCGTACGTACGGTAATGGCTTGCGGGAACTGGGCGGTTTCATCAACGTTTTGCCCAACGCCTTTCTGGAACAGCGCCAGCCACTCTGCGCCGTCCATCGGCGGGAGATTCAGCTCAATGCCAGCCTGCTCCGGCAGAGGCGGCGTGGAGCGGCTATCCGTTGTCCAGATGGCTTTGTCGAGGGTGAGCTTGCGGTTAAGTAGCCATCGGCTGTTGAAGTGGTTTGTCCCACCCGCGCTTCCGGTCAGCGCGAAGCTGTTCAGGTTGCCATCGACGTTCAGCTTTACCGGCAGGGGCTGTCCGGCCTGTTTATCCAGCGGCGCAGGCAGCTGGCTCTGAAGGTTTTTCAGATCGCCCGTGATGTCGACCTTATACTGGGCGCCCGCGTGATAAGGCAGGTCAATTGCCACTTTCCCCTGCCAGGCGACTGCGCCCTGCACTGACGCCTCAATGGGCTTCGGCAGGACGTCCATGCGCGCTGGCTGCCAGTTACCGTCCAGATTGACGGCCACCTGATAAGCCTTTTCACCCTCGGTGGTCGTGAAGTCGATATTAACGGGCTGATTAAACCAGTTGGCCGTAAGCGGCTCGCTCTTAAGGTTTCCGTTGTCAAAGCTGAACTGCCCGCTGAGATTTTTCAGCGTGCTCTCAAGGGGTTTGATGAACAGACTGTTGTTCTTCAGGCGGACGTCACCTTTGGCGGTGGTCATCTCTCCGTCCAGCGGGATATCAAGATGTAAGCGAGCATTCACATCGCCATCAAGCTGTAGCTGCTGGAGCGTCGCCGCCAGCGAATCTTTCAGCGGCGTCTCCTCAAAGTACGGTCCCACCGCTTTGCCCGGACCGTTGATGTCAGCATCAATCAGCAGCTTCTCTTTGGAGTAATCCGGGATGTTGGCCGTCAGGTTGCTGGCCGTCACGCCGCCCAGCGCCACGCTGTCGGACTTCATCCATAGCCCGTCATTGAGGAAGTTGAGCTCGATATCCAGGTCTTTCAGCGCAGGCCAGCCGGGCTGGAACGCAAAGGTCGCGTTATGCAGCGGCACCAGCACCTGGAACTGGCCTTCATTATGTTTGTACGGGAAAAGATGCGGATTACCGCCGTACACCAGCGTGGCATTGTCCGCCTGACCGCCCTGAATCGCGCCGCTGAGATAGTCCACCAGGGCTTTTCCCATCAGGTTTTCCGGGAAGTAACGCCAGGCCTGAGAGCCGTCATCGGTGCTGATCCCGGCCAGAATGCCCAGCCACGGCTCATCGCCTTCAGGCTGTATATAGCGGAAATCGCCGCGCGCGTGAACGGCTTTGGCTTTCACATCGATATGGCGGCCATCAAGCTGGAAGCCCTTGTCGTTACGGAGCCAGTTAAGCACCGCGCTGCCCTGTTCGATTTCCAGCGGCGCGCGGAAGACCGTCTCGTAAGGCATTTTGGCGTCGTGCATATCAACCGTCAGCCTGCCGTCCTCCACGCTGCCTTCAAGCTTGCCGCTAAAGTGCTCCGCACCCGGCAGCAGCTTCCACTGCTTCCAGGCAAGATCTTTCCATGTCGCCTGGAAACGGGTTTTTTCCGTCGCCTGAAGCGGAATATCCAGCGCCAGAGAATCAATCTTTCCGCTCGGCTGCGTAGCCAGCCAGATCTCGCCCAGGTCAGGAGAGAGCTTTGCCGCCATCGAGCGTAGCCCTTCAATGGCGGCTAAATCCAGGTTACTGGCACGGATGCGCAGCTCGTCGCTGCGTTTACTGGCCGTGCCGCCGACGTCCTGCTCCGGCATCCAGGCCAGCGTCAGCGCACCGCGCGGCCACGGCTTGCCGTCCATGGTGATGCGCGTATCCGGAATGGCAAACTGCCAGCCCTCTTTCTCCTGCGTCACGTGCGCGGTGAGGTTATCGACGGAAAGCTGATGCTGCTGTTTTTCGCCTTTCCAGCTGGCGCCCCCCTGCTTGAGCCAGATATCGCCGCTGGCAAATTCGCCTTTGGTCAGGGTCAGCCAGCCTTCAAGGCTGAAACGGGCAGTCTCCAGCTGCATATTTTGCTGGAGCCAGTCGCCCAGCCACGGCTTCACGTCAACATCGTCGGCCTGCAGCCAGACTTTGCCGTTGTTTAACAGACCGTCATCGTCCCGCAGATCCATCCGTACCTGCATCACGCCGTGCTGGCCGTTCAGGCTTGAGAGATTGACCTGCCCCTCGGCGCGGTGACGTTCTTTACCGTTGAGCCAGGTCAGCTGAGGGATCGCCAGTTCGGCGCGCTGGCCGGAAAGGGTAATGAAGCTCACTTCACTGTCGCGCAGATCGAAGTGATCGAACTGACGGAGGAAAAGATCGCTGAAGCGGTTGGCTTCCAGGCCCTGACCGCTATCGCCGCCAGACAGCGGCGTATTGGTCAGGAACTGGAGTTGATAAAAGGTGAGATCGCGAAACTGCCAGCGCAGATGCAGCAGGCTTTGCCAGACGTCCAGCGCCAGGGTCACGCGTTTGATTTTCAGGTGGCCGCCATCTTTCAGGCTGGCGTTGATATCCCGGACATCAAGCGTCGGGCCAAAATTCTGCCAGTTAGCGCTTAGCTGGCTTACGTTCACCGGCACGCCGGTAGTAGATTCAATTTTAGCCAGCAGCTGCGGACGCCAGCTGTCCAGATGCGGTAATACGAGGCGTAGCCCGCTCACGAGCAACGCGACAATCACGACCAGCGTTGCCCCTGTAAGCAATAAAATCCCCGGCAATCGCCTCACGCATCTCTCCTTGTCAGCATTCGTCACGCAGCGTACTGCGTCTTACATCATCACGACGTCAAACTGCTCCTGGTTATAGAGCGGTTCAATTTGTACTTTTACCTGTTTGCCGACAAAGATTTCCACTTCCGCCAGCGCGTGTGACTCTTCGCCTTTCAGCGCTTCAGCCACCGCAGGGGAAGCATAGACCAGAAAACGATCGGAGTCGTAGGCATGATGAACACGGACGATTTCACGCATAATTTCGTAGCAGACGGTCTCAACCGTCTTTACCGTTCCGCGTCCATGGCAGGTTGGGCATTCATTACATAGCACATGCTCCACGCTCTCACGGGTACGCTTACGCGTCATTTCCACCAGCCCCAGCTGTGAGAAGCCGTTGATGCTGGTTTTCACGCGATCTTTACTCAGAGCCTGCTCAAGCGAGTGCAGCACGCGGCGACGATGGTCTTCATTACTCATATCGATAAAGTCGATGATGATAATGCCGCCCAGATTGCGCAGACGAAGCTGGCGCGCAATCGCCTGCGTGGCTTCGATGTTGGTGTTGAAGATGGTGTCATCAAGGTTGCGATGGCCGACAAACGCGCCGGTGTTGATATCGACGGTGGTCATCGCTTCGGTCTGATCGATGATCAGATAGCCGCCGGACTTCAGCTCGACCTTACGCTCCAGCGCGCGCTGGATCTCGTTTTCGACATCATAGAGATCGAAGATCGGCTGACGCCCTGAATAATGCTCCAGCAGGCCTGGCATCTCCGGGATGTACTCAGCGGTAAATTCCAGCAGCGCTTCATAGGTCAGGCGCGAGTCCACGCGAATGCGGTCGAGCTGCGCGTCAGCAAAGTCACGCAGAACGCGCTGAGCAAGCGCCAGTTCACCGTAGAGCTGGTAGCGGGTCTGGTTGCGTTTTTTACGCTCCATCACTTTTGTCCAGACGCGCTTCAGGTATGCCGCATCCGATGCCAGGTCTTCTTCGCTGATCCCTTCCGCAGCGGTACGGATGATAAATCCGCCCTGTTCATCGCAGTAGGCGCTGACCACTTTTTTCAGACGCTCGCGCTCGGTTTCGCTCTCAATACGCTGTGAGACGCCCACGTGCGACGCGCCGGGCATAAAGACCAGATAGCGGGAAGGTAAGGTAATGTCGGTGGTCAGACGGGCGCCTTTGGTACCGAGGGGATCTTTCACCACCTGCACCATCAGATCCTGCCCCTGACGCACCAGTTCAGAAATATCGCGCACGGCAAACTGCTTTTGCTCTTCGCCCGCGACGCACTCGGTGTGCGGCATGATATCGGAGGCATGTAAAAACGCCGCCTTATCCAGTCCAATATCTACAAAAGCCGCCTGCATACCCGGTAGTACACGACTGACACGACCTTTGTAGATATTGCCTACTATTCCGCGCCGCGCTTCACGCTCAATATGAATTTCCTGAAGAATACCACCATCAATATAGGCCACACGGGTTTCCGATGGCGTTACGTTTACCAACAATTCAGCCGTCATAATTATCCCTTCCCTCACGCAGTGAGTTAAAATTGCTCAGCAACTCATACGTTTCCACCAGCGGTAAGCCGACTACGGCGTGATAGCTGCCATTAATCTTCCTGACAAAACAGCCACCCAGCCCCTGAATACCGTATGCACCTGCTTTATCCATCGGTTCACCGCTGGCAATATAAGCGGCGATGTCGTCGTCGGTAAGTACTCTGAACGTCACTTCGGTCACCACCAGGCAATCCAGCACGTGCTGGCGGTCAGCCAGCGCGACGGCCGTCATCACCTGATGCGTTTGTCCGGACATTTTGTGCAGCATGCGCGCCGCATGATCGGCATCGCGCGGTTTCTCAAGCACTTCACCGTTCAGAATAACGATGGTATCTGCTCCCAGCACGGGAAGATCGCGTGGCACACTGGCCACGCCCGCCTGCGCTTTCTCGCGCGCCAGGCGAGACACATACTGTTGAGCGCTTTCGCCCTCAGCACGCTTTTCTTCAATGCCGGTAACGATGCGTTCAAAAGAGACCCCTAGCTGCGTCAGGAGTTCCTGACGGCGCGGGGAGCCGGAAGCGAGATACAAAGACGTCATAGAAACCTTTTATTGCACAGCAAACTGCTGGCGAACCTTACGCATCAGCAGGAATAACCATGGCCAGAGCACACCGTTTACTACACTACTCCAGAACACTTCCGGTCGGAAAGAGACGTTGATCACTAAAAACTCTGCCCAGAAAACAACGATATCCGCAGCGAGCGACAATAGCATCACCACCAGGGCCTGTTGCCAGAGCGCAAGGTTACGAAAGAGCTGGAATTTGAGTGCGACGAGGTACGCAATAATGCTCATGGACAAGGCGCGCACGCCAAGCGTAGAGCCGCTAATGAGATCAAGTATGGCACCCATCACGAAACCTGTGCCGACATTTACGCGATGCGGCAGGGCAAGGATCCAGTAGAGTAAAATGAGTAATACCCAGTTTGGCCGGAAAACGAGAATGTCATCCGGCCAGGGCATCACTTGCAGTAACAGTGCAATGAGAAACGAGAGCCAGATGACCCAGCGTCCCTGGCTACGATAGCTTGCCACTACTGCCCTCCCGAAGAGAGTTTAGGCGGTGGCGGCGCGTCCGGCAGCGGCTGCGTTAACCCTGTTGCCGGCGCCGGTACTGGTGCAGGCGGCCCCATGGAATCCGCAGGCGGGAGAACCTGCGGCATCATCTGCATCAGGCGCTCGTTCGCCACGCGATGCACCTCTTCAGGCGTCATCGGATTAGCACCGTTACGATCGGCACCCCACAGCAGCAGCAGATAGCGCAGACGCTGCAAACCGGCGGTTGGACGGGCCTGAATCACGGTATAGGCACGCTGGGTGTCCAGCTTGACCGAAGAGACCACCGCAACCGGATAGCCTTCAGGGAAGCGTCCACCCAGGCCGGACGTCACCAGCACGTCGCCCACGCGAATATCCGTGTTAGCCGGCAGATGTTCCAGCTGCAGGTCGTCCGTACAGCCGTTACCGGCCGCAATCACGCGGATGTCGTTGCGCAGAACCTGGATCGGCAGCGCATGCGTGGCATCGCAAATCAGCAGCACGCGGCTGGTCAGTTTGGCCACGGCAACAACCTGGCCCACAACGCCTTTATCGCTGATAACAGGCTGACCTTCATACACCCCGTTCACGCTCCCTTTGTCGATCACAACCTGATCGCTGTAGGGGTCGTTCACGGTGGAGATCACCTGCGTGACCATTTTCTGCTCATCCTGACGCAGCGGCGAGCCGAGCAGTTCACGCAGACGCGCGTTTTCCTGCTTGTATTGCCCCAGCATCAGCAGTTCGCTATTTTTCAGCAGCAGTTCCTGACGTAATGCCCGGTTTTCGAGTTCGAGTTGGTCGCGCGAAGACAGCGTTTGAGAAACGGAGTCGAGCAGTTCACGGGGACCATTTGAAACAAAGTAGAAAGGACTGACGGCGGTATCCATGTACGTTCTGATCTGGCTGAACGTACCGAGGCGGCTATCGGCAATAATGACCCCAAGCGCAACCAGAACCGCCAGAATAAGGCGAAACTGTAGCGATGGGCCACGGCTAAAAATTGGCTTCATAGGCTATGCGTATTCTCGCGTCAGAGAGAAAGGGTAGCAAATTGCTACCCTCTCAAACTCGACTACTCTTCGCTGAACAAATCGCCGCCGTGCATGTCGATCATTTCCAGCGCCTTGCCACCACCACGGGCGACGCAAGTCAGTGGATCTTCTGCAACTACGACAGGAATACCTGTCTCTTCCATTAACAGGCGGTCGAGGTTACGCAGCAGCGCACCACCACCGGTCAGAACCATACCGCGCTCGGAGATATCGGACGCCAGCTCTGGTGGGCACTGTTCCAGCGCAACCATTACCGCGCTCACGATGCCCGTCAGTGGTTCCTGCAGAGCTTCCAGAATTTCGTTGGAGTTCAGGGTGAAACCGCGTGGAACACCTTCAGCCAGGTTACGGCCACGCACTTCGATCTCACGCACTTCATCGCCCGGATACGCAGAGCCGATTTCGTGTTTGATACGCTCTGCGGTGGCTTCACCGATCAGAGAGCCGTAGTTACGGCGCACATAATTAATGATGGCTTCATCGAAGCGGTCACCACCGATACGTACGGAAGAGGAGTACACCACGCCGTTCAGAGAGATAACGGCCACTTCAGTGGTACCACCACCGATATCCACCACCATAGAACCGGTAGCTTCGGAAACAGGCAGGCCCGCACCGATGGCCGCAGCCATTGGCTCTTCAATCAGGAACACTTCACGTGCACCTGCACCCTGGGCAGATTCACGGATTGCGCGACGCTCTACCTGGGTTGCGCCAACCGGCACACACACCAGAACACGCGGGCTTGGACGCATGAAGCTGTTGCTGTGAACCTGCTTGATGAAGTGCTGAAGCATTTTTTCAGTCACGAAGAAGTCGGCGATAACGCCGTCTTTCATTGGGCGAATGGCGGCGATGTTGCCAGGGGTACGACCCAGCATCTGCTTCGCGTCATGACCCACTGCAGCCACGCTTTTCGGCGAGCCTGCACGATCCTGACGAATGGCCACAACGGAAGGCTCATTCAATACGATGCCTTGTCCTTTTACATAAATAAGGGTATTCGCGGTACCCAGGTCAATGGACAGGTCATTGGAAAACATGCCACGAAATTTTTTCAACATACTAAGGGATAATCCTGAAAGCTGGGGCGGAAAACAAAATCCGCTTACTTTACCAACCACACGCAGCAGCGACAAGGCGCAAAAATCATCTGCAACGGTGAAAATTTGTGCAGCACGTTTCCTGATGTTACAAAATCATCCCCTGACTCCCTCAGGGCTGAGTAAACAGTAGCGTTCCCCACTGACGTTTGTAACCCGTTACAGGTCGTTCACTGGCTTTTTGCTCGACATACTCAAAGCTACAGGCGCGATATTCTACGTGAAAACAGCGTAAACGGCAGGTCAAACAGAGTATCTTTGCAAATATTTTTTCACGTTGGTGTCAAGCGGTTGAGAGGCAGCAAAAAAATCCCCCTGACCGCCCATCACGCCGCGCGCTGTTAACATCTGCCATTCGCTTCTGGAGCGCACGCCCGTGGCAAATACTTGTGTTCGCGTACCCTTGCACGCTTCTACCAGACTCTGTACCAGCAGCTGGTTTTCCGTACGCTTCTCAATATTCCTTACCAGCCCAGGATGTAGCTTTAATAACTCCACATCCAGTTCCTTGATCCAGTTGGTGCTGACCAGCGTTAAACCTGCCTGCGTCACAGCGATACGTGCACCGAGCGCATTGATCAAACGTACCACCGGACGTAACCGGCTGATGTGTTGACCTACATCGGCCTCAGCAAGTTCAAAAATAATGTGTTTACGTTGCGATTTTTCGCATTGCATTAGCGTATCACGTAGCCAGCGCTGAAAACGTGGGCGTATTAACGACTCCACGGTGACCTGTAACGCCAGGTTTTCTTCAGGCCAGAAGGATAAAAACGGAATCAGTCGGGTAATTTGCTGGCGGTCATACTCTTCAGACAGGCCAAATTGCAGCACCATCGGCAGATATTCAGCAGAGATGACCTCTTCTGTACCGTCAAAAATACGACACATCAGTTCCCGGTGATGAACGTTGCCGTTTTTCATGACCGCGGGTTTTTGATAAATACGTGGACCGCCGCGGCTGAGCATTTGCTCAATCAGCGTGCGCCAGCGCACGTTGCCGCGCCCTTTTTCCGGCAGCGAGTCATCGTAAACCGCCCATCCGTTGGCCCCCTGCAACACGGCGTTGCGGGTAGCGGCTTCCGCATGTTCCATCACCTGCTCTGTGGATTGTCCGCCACGCCAGGCGCAGATCCCCATGTGGACCATATCGTCCCTGTCGAGCATTTTGCTCTGCGGCAGCGCATCTACTGCCTTCAGCAGCTGGCTGGCGATGCTTTCGGATTCCTTCAGCGTACGATGAGGCAACAGCACGGCAAAGTCGCTGCGGTGATAGCGGGCCAGCAGCGCGCCCGGGTAGCGCATAATAAAGGTGGAGAGCAGGTTGATCAGCGTAAAGAGGTTTTCTTCCGCGGCCCGCTGTCCCCAGGTGTCGCGCAGGAGATCGAAATCGGGCAGGCGAATCATCATCACCACCCCGTGAGTCCCCACTTTCTCTGAATCGTCGAGCAGCGTGGCGAGCTGATTATCAAAGAAAAGACGGTTGTTAAGGCCAGTTTTATTATCCTGGGCGGCATAAGAGCGAATCAGCGTATCCATTCGGCTGCGCTGGTCGCTGGCAAACTGGATTTCCGAGAGCAGCGTATCCAGCGCGCTGCTGGCGCGTGACGGCCACTCATGGACCGAGCCACGCACCTGCGGGCCGCGTTCACCGTTTAGGATCCGCACGGAGCGCATCTCCAGCAGCTCCTGGCCGGAGAGCTGTCGGCGCAACCAGCGGACCGCGAGAAAGATCAGCAGGACGATAAACGCAACGGCGACGGTGAGCGGCGCGGTGGTCATCATGGAACGAAAATAGCTGGCCATCGGATCGAGATAGACCATGCGTATGGTCATCCCCGGATTTTTGAGGGAATGCACCGTCACTTCCCGATACTGGCTCACCACGCCCGCAGGCCGATAGCTCCCCGGCCGTTCATGGCTTAAAACACGATGCTTTCCCTGCTGAATGTCGATCTGAACAATGTCAACAGGTACCATCAACTCATCAAGCTCACTGGTGAGCGTTGGTAGCGGCGTCGTTAGCAGACGCGTATCAATTACCGACGCGACAGACTGTACCCGGTTGACCAGTTTGTCCTGAATGGCGTTGTAAAAGCTCAGAGAGCAGCCCAGAAGGGTGACAAAAATGGTAAGCCCCGTCAGCAAGGTGATAAAAGCTGAGAACTTCGTCGTTAATCGCATCCTTGAGATTACTCCGTGGGTTGATGGGGGTAGCGAGTAAGCGCTAACTTGCATTTCAAATGCGGCATACTACCAAATCGGGTGTATCTGGCAATTTATTGCGTTAAATCGGCACCGCGTTTCCCTGAGCGAGTATAGTCTTCAGAAATTATTTTCCAATCATATGAGTCGAGAGGACCCCTTATGCAGGCTTTGATCTTAGAACAGCAGGACGGCAAAACGCTTGCCTCAGTGCAGCCGGTAGAAGAGAGCCGCCTGCCGGAAGGCGAAGTAACCGTCGACATCGACTGGTCCAGTTTAAATTATAAAGATGCGCTGGCTATTACCGGTAAGGGTAAAATCATCCGAAATTTCCCTATGGTGCCTGGTATTGATTTCGCGGGCCGGGTTCATACCAGCGAGGATCCGCGCTTCCATCCGGGCCAGCAGGTGCTGCTCACCGGCTGGGGTGTGGGTGAAAATCACTGGGGTGGGCTGGCCACGCAGGCGCGCGTGAAGGGCGACTGGCTGGTGCCTGTGCCGAAAGGCATGGATGGCCGCAAGGCGATGATCGTCGGTACGGCAGGCTTTACCGCCATGCTGTGCGTGATGGCGCTGGAAGATGCGGGTATCCGCCCTGAGTCGGGTGACATTGTCGTCACCGGCGCCAGCGGCGGCGTGGGCAGCACGGCAGTCACGCTACTCCACAAGCTGGGCTATCAGGTCGCTGCGGTTTCCGGCCGTGAAAGCACCCATGACTATCTGCGCCAGCTCGGTGCCAGCCGCATTCTCAGCCGCGACGAATTTGCCGAAACCCGTCCGCTGGAAAAACAGGTCTGGGCAGGGGCGGTGGATACCGTAGGTGATAAGGTGCTGGCAAAAGTCCTGGCGCAGATGAACTACGGCGGATGCGTGGCAGCCTGCGGTCTGGCCGGCGGATTTGCCCTGCCAACCACCGTGATGCCATTTATTCTGCGTAACGTACGCCTGCAGGGTGTGGATTCCGTAATGACCCCGCCGGCCCGTCGTCATGAAGCCTGGGAACGGCTGGTGCGCGATCTGCCGGAATCTTTCTATACCCAGAGCGCAACGGAGATAACCCTCAGCCAGGCGCCGGAATACGCCAGTAAGATCATGGACAACCAGTTCCACGGCCGCGCTCTGGTGAAAATCGCCTAATCTTCAAATTTTCGTGACATATTCGCGCGAATCCCTCTCCTCCGTCATGCTTAGAAAAACGCATGACGGAGGATGCCATGAAAAACCGAAAACTGACGGAAGCCGACGTAACGTCTGAGTCTGTCTTTATGTTACAGCGCCGCCAGATCCTGAAAATGCTTGGCATCAGCGCCACAGCCCTGACGCTCTCTCCGGCGGCACACGCCGACCTGCTCGACTGGTTTAAAGGCAACGATCGGCCAAAGGCCCCATCCGGCGCCCCGCTCACCTTTACGAAACCAGCCGAATGGCAAAACAAGCTGACGCTCACGCCGGAAGATAAAGTTACCGGCTACAACAACTTCTACGAATTTGGTCTCGATAAGGCCGATCCTGCCGCCAACGCGGGGAGCCTCAAAACCGATCCGTGGACGCTGAAAATTGATGGCGAAGTGGCAAAACCCCTGACGCTGGACCATCACGATCTCACCACCCGTTTCCCGCTCGAAGAGCGTATCTACCGCATGCGCTGCGTGGAAGCCTGGTCGATGGTGGTGCCCTGGATCGGCTTCCCGCTGCATAAGCTGCTGGCGATGGTTGAACCCACCAGCAATGCGAAATATGTCGCTTTCCAGACGCGCTATGCGCCGGACGAGATGCCCGGGCAGAAAGATCGGTTTATCGGCGGCGGGCTTGAGTATCCGTATGTGGAGGGGCTACGTCTTGACGAAGCGATGCACCCCCTCACCCTGCTGACCGTTGGCGTTTATGGCAAAGCGCTTCCGCCGCAGAACGGCGCCCCCATCCGTTTAACCGTACCGTGGAAATATGGCTTCAAAGGGATTAAATCTATCGTCAGCATTAAGCTTACCCGCGAACGTCCGCCAACCACCTGGAATCTGGCGGCCCCGGACGAATACGGTTTCTTCGCCAACGTGAACCCGCACGTGGATCATCCGCGCTGGTCGCAGGCAACCGAGCGGTTTATTGGTTCCGGCGGTGCGCTGGACGTAAAGCGCCAGCCGACGCTGCTGTTTAACGGCTATGCGGATGAAGTGGCTTCGCTTTACCGTGGTCTCAACTTACGGGAGAACTTCTGAGTGCGTTTAACGGCAAAACAGATTACCTGGCTGAAAGTGCTACTGCACCTGGCCGGGCTGCTTCCTTTTATATGGCTGTTCTGGGCCGCCAGCCAGGGGCTCTTTAGCGCAGACCCGGCAAAGGATATCCAGCATTTTACCGGTCGGATGGCTCTGAAATTTTTGCTGGCCACCTTGCTCGTCTCGCCGCTGGCGCGCTACGCTAAACAGCCCTTATTGATACGCACCCGTCGGCTATTAGGGCTATGGTGTTTTGCCTGGGCGACGCTGCACCTCACCAGCTACGCCCTGCTGGAACTGGGAATTAACAATCTGGCGCTGCTTGGCCGCGAACTGGTGACTCGTCCTTATCTGACGCTGGGTATCGTGAGCTGGGTGGTTTTACTGGCGTTAGCGCTGACATCCACGCAATATGCGCAGCGAAAACTGGGCAGGCGCTGGCAGCTGTTGCACAACTTCGTCTATCTTGTCGCGATCCTCGCTCCGATTCATTACCTGTGGTCGGTGAAGATCCTCTCGCCGCAGCCAATCCTGTATGCACTGGCGGCCGCGGCGCTTTTAGCATGGCGTTACAAGAAGTTCCGCCAGTGGTTGCGATAGTTCGCGAAACTGTGCGTTTTCCCGCAGATTACCCGTCAACCGCAAATCTTTTTCGGATAGCGGTTGATAATCTTCCCTGATAAGACCAGTATTTAGCTGCTAAATGCTACGAAATCGTTATAATGTGCGACCTTGGTTCGCCTGACAGCGGTTTTAAGCCTCTGAAAAGGTGACATTTGCGTTTCGAAGGTATATTTTGTTTTTTACCCGAAAATCGCAGGAGATAGCGGCATAATGACTGATAAATTCCATATCTTAGTTTTGAACGGACCGAACCTGAACATGCTCGGCACCCGTGAGCCAGAGAAGTACGGCACGCTAACATTGAGTGAAATTGTTAACCGTCTGGGAACGGAAGCAGCGTCACTGAATGTGGATTTGGATCATTTTCAGTCGAATGCGGAGTACGCACTCATCGACCGTATTCATCAGGCTAAAGACAATGTGGACTATATCCTGATCAATCCGGCCGCGTTTACGCACACCAGTGTTGCTATCCGCGACGCACTGCTTGCGGTGAGTATCCCGTTTATCGAGATCCACCTGAGTAATGTGCACGCCCGAGAGCCGTTCCGTCACCATTCGTATCTGTCGGATATCGCTGCTGGCGTTATCTGTGGACTGGGCGCAGACGGCTATTCATACGCTTTACAGACAGCGGTAAAACGCTTGTCACAATCACACTAAACAAGAGTACGGAACCCACTCATGGATATTCGTAAGATTAAAAAACTGATCGAGCTGGTTGAAGAATCAGGCATCTCCGAACTGGAAATTTCTGAAGGCGAAGAGTCTGTACGCATCAGCCGTGCAGCCCCAGCCGCTAGCTTCCCGGTAATGCAGCAGGCTTATGCTGCGCCAGTGCAGCAGCCTGCGCTCTCCGCAGCCGTTGCGCCAGCAGCTGAAGCCGCACCTGCCGCTGCAGCAGAAATCAGTGGTCACATCGTACGTTCCCCAATGGTTGGTACTTTCTACCGCACCCCGAGCCCGGACGCGAAGGCGTTCATCGAAGTGGGTCAGAAAGTCAACGTAGGCGATACCCTGTGCATCGTTGAAGCGATGAAAATGATGAACCAGATCGAAGCAGACAAATCAGGTACTGTGAAAGCGATTCTGGTCGAAAGTGGTCAGCCGGTTGAATTTGACGAGCCGCTGGTCGTCATCGAGTAACGAGGCGTACATGCTGGATAAAATTGTTATCGCCAACCGTGGCGAGATCGCACTGCGTATTCTTCGTGCCTGTAAAGAACTGGGCATCAAGACCGTCGCTGTGCACTCAAGCGCGGATCGCGATTTAAAACACGTATTGCTGGCGGATGAGACGGTCTGTATTGGCCCGGCTCCGTCCGTAAAAAGCTATCTGAACATCCCGGCTATCATCAGCGCCGCTGAAATCACCGGCGCGGTGGCAATTCATCCGGGTTACGGCTTCCTCTCTGAGAACGCCAACTTTGCTGAGCAGGTTGAACGCTCTGGCTTCATCTTCATCGGCCCGAAAGCCGACACCATCCGCCTGATGGGCGACAAAGTGTCTGCAATCACCGCGATGAAAAAAGCCGGTGTTCCAACCGTACCAGGCTCTGACGGCCCTCTGACCGACGACATGGATGCTAACCGTGCTCATGCTAAACGCATTGGCTACCCGGTTATCATCAAGGCGTCCGGCGGCGGCGGCGGTCGCGGTATGCGCGTTGTGCGTAGCGATGCTGAACTGGCGCAGTCCATCTCCATGACCAAAGCAGAAGCGAAAGCCGCTTTCAGCAATGACATGGTGTACATGGAAAAATACCTGGAAAACCCACGCCACATCGAAATTCAGGTGCTGGCTGACGGTCAGGGTAACGCGATCTATCTGGCAGAACGTGACTGCTCCATGCAGCGTCGTCACCAGAAAGTGGTCGAAGAAGCGCCAGCACCGGGCATTACTCCGGAACTGCGTCGCTACATCGGCGAGCGTTGCGCCAAAGCGTGTGTCGATATCGGCTATCGCGGGGCAGGTACCTTTGAGTTCCTGTTCGAAAACGGCGAGTTCTATTTCATCGAAATGAACACCCGTATTCAGGTTGAACACCCGGTTACCGAGATGATCACCGGCGTTGACCTGATCAAAGAACAGCTGCGTATCGCTGCGGGCCAGCCGTTGTCCATCAAGCAGGAAGAAGTTGTGGTGAAAGGTCATGCGGTAGAGTGCCGTATTAACGCCGAAGACCCGAACACCTTCCTGCCAAGCCCGGGTAAAATCACGCGTTTCCACGCGCCGGGTGGCTTTGGTGTGCGCTGGGAGTCTCATATCTACGCCGGTTACACCGTACCGCCGTACTATGACTCAATGATCGGCAAGCTTATCTGCTACGGCGAAAACCGTGACGTGGCGATTGCCCGCATGAAAAACGCCCTGCAGGAACTGATCATCGACGGTATCAAAACCAACGTTGATCTGCAGATGCGTATCATGAGCGACGAGCACTTCCAGAATGGTGGAACCAACATCCACTATCTGGAGAAAAAACTCGGTCTGAACGAGAAGTAAGAGACCTGTGTTGCTAAAAGGCCGGATTATCCGGCCTTTTTTATTTCTGGGGCCTGGAAAGCCTCATCATGTACAATCCCCGCTTTCTTCATCCACAAGGGACAAAAAATGGACAAACGTTTTGTTCAGGCCCATAAAGAAGCGCGCTGGGCGCTGTGGCTGACCCTTCTCTATCTCGCCGCATGGTTAGTAGCTGCTTACTTACCTGACTCCGCTATTGGCATCACCGGCCTGCCGCACTGGTTCGAAATGGCGTGTCTGCTGGTACCGCTGGTTTTCATCCTGCTGTGCTGGGCAATGGTGAAATTCATCTATCGCGATATTCCGCTGGAGGACGATGATGCAGCTTGAAGTCATTCTGCCGCTTATCGCTTACTTGTTAGTGGTGTTTGGTTTATCCGTTTACGCCATGCGTAAAAGAACGACGGGCACCTTCCTGAACGAGTATTTTCTTGGCAGCCGCTCGATGGGCGGCGTCGTGCTGGCCATGACGCTGACCGCGACCTACATCAGCGCCAGCTCGTTTATCGGCGGACCCGGTGCGGCCTATAAATACGGGTTAGGCTGGGTGCTGCTGGCGATGATCCAGCTTCCAGCCGTCTGGCTCTCGCTGGGCATACTGGGTAAAAAATTTGCCATTCTGGCGCGCCGTTATAATGCCGTGACGCTCAACGATATGCTGTTTGCCCGCTATCAGAGCCGTTTACTGGTGTGGCTGGCCAGCTTAAGCCTGCTGGTGGCCTTTATTGGCGCAATGACGGTGCAGTTTATCGGCGGGGCACGCCTGCTGGAAACGGCGGCGGGTATTCCCTACGAGACAGGCTTGATCATCTTCGGAGTCAGCATTGCACTGTATACCGCGTTTGGCGGATTCCGCGCCAGCGTGCTGAACGATACGATGCAGGGTTTGGTGATGCTTATTGGCACCCTTGTTCTGCTGGTCGGCATTGTGCATGCTGCGGGTGGCCTGAGCCACGCCGTCGAAACGCTGGAAGCCATCGACCCGAAACTGGTCTCACCGCAGGGCGCGGATGACATTCTTTCGCCAACCTTTATGACCTCGTTCTGGGTGTTGGTGTGCTTTGGGGTGATTGGCCTGCCGCATACCGCCGTGCGCTGTATCTCTTACAAAGACAGCAAAGCCGTGCACAGAGGTATCATTATCGGCACTATCGTTGTCGCAATCCTGATGTTTGGTATGCACCTGGCAGGCGCGTTAGGTCGGGCAGTAATTCCTGACCTTACCGTACCCGATCTGGTTATCCCAACCCTGATGGTTAAAGTACTGCCGCCATTTGCCGCCGGGATCTTCCTCGCCGCACCGATGGCCGCCATTATGTCGACCATCAACGCTCAGCTGCTGCAAAGTTCCGCTACGATCATTAAAGATCTCTATCTGAACCTGCGTCCTGAGCAGGCAGAGAATGAACGGCGCCTGAAGCGCATGTCGGCCGTTATTACTCTGGCATTAGGGGCATTGCTGCTGTTAGCCGCGTGGCGCCCGCCGGAGATGATCATCTGGCTGAACCTGCTGGCATTTGGTGGGCTTGAAGCCGTATTCCTGTGGCCGCTGGTGTTAGGGCTCTACTGGGAGCGCGCGAATGCCGCCGGTGCGCTGAGCGCGATGATTGTCGGCGGCGTGCTTTACGCCGTCCTCGCAACGTTTAAGATTCAGTACCTGGGCTTCCATCCAATTGTGCCTTCGTTACTGCTAAGTTTACTGGCGTTTGTGGTGGGGAACCGTTTCGGTCAACCCGTCCCACAACCCGCTATGATTTCTACTGATAAATAAAGAGTTTTGCCATGCCGTGGATCCAACTAAAACTGAACACAACCGGCGCGAATGCCGAAGAGCTGAGCGATGCGCTGATGGAGGCCGGTTCGGTCTCTATCACCTTCCAGGACACGCATGACACGCCGGTCTTTGAGCCGCTGCCGGGCGAAACCCGCCTGTGGGGTGATACCGACGTTATTGGCCTGTTTGATGCCGAAACCGATATGAAAGAGGTTGTCGCGATTCTGGAGAATCATCCTCTGCTGGGCGCGGGTTTCGTGCATAAAATCGAACAGCTGGAAGACAAAGACTGGGAACGCGAGTGGATGGATAACTTCCACCCGATGCAGTTCGGCAAACGTCTGTGGATCTGCCCAAGCTGGCGCGACGTCCCGGACGAGAATGCGGTCAACGTGATGCTCGACCCGGGCCTGGCGTTTGGTACCGGCACTCACCCAACCACGTCCCTGTGCCTGCAGTGGCTGGATGGTCTGGATCTGGACGGTAAGACGGTGATCGACTTCGGCTGTGGATCCGGGATCCTCGCGATTGCAGCCCTGAAGCTGGGCGCGGCAAAAGCCATCGGGATCGATATCGATCCGCAGGCGATTCAGGCCAGCCGCGATAATGCCGAGCGTAACGGCGTCTCCGATCGTCTGGAGCTGTATCTGCCGGATGCTCAGCCAGACGCCATGAAAGCCGATGTGGTGGTCGCAAACATTCTGGCGGGCCCATTGCGCGAGCTGGCTCCGTTAATCAGCGTGCTGCCCGTTGAGGGCGGTCTGCTGGGTCTTTCCGGTATCCTGGCGAGCCAGGCCGACAGCGTGTGTGAAGCCTACGCCGATCTCTTTGCCCTTGATCCGGTAGTGGAAAAAGAAGAGTGGTGCCGCATCACCGGTCGTAAAAAATAAGAATCTGGCGTGGTCATCTGACCACGCCTCTCCCCCTCTGATAATCCTCTCTCCACCGTTCATTCTTCGGTAAAATAACCCTACAAATCATGTTGGTTTGTATTACAAAAATTCACCGGAAGAATATGATGACACAGGTTACAGGCAAGGCAGCGCTGCTGGCGCTGAGCATGATCTCGGCTTCAGCATTCGCATCACACTGGAGCTATGAAGGGGAAGGTTCACCGCAACACTGGGGCGAGCTGGACGAGGCATATAAGACCTGTCAAAGCGGAATGAACCAGTCCCCTATTAATATTGATTCGACCGCTATCGCCCATCTCTCCCCGCTACAAACCCACTACGTTGATGGCCCTGTTACACTGACGAACAATGGTCATACCATTCAGGCAGGTGAACAGGCGAACACCCGCGATACTCTTACTCTCGATAAGCAAACCTGGACGTTACAGCAGTTCCATTTCCACGCGCCGAGCGAAAACACCGTACATGGCAAGAGATACGCGATGGAAATGCATCTGGTTCATAAAAATGCCAGTGGGGAACTGACGGTGGTGGCGGTCATGTTTGATAAAGGAACCGCAAACCCGGAACTAGAAAAACTGTGGCGCGTTATGCCTCAGCAGGCCGAGCAGAACGTCTCCATCAAACAGGATCTCAACCTGAACAAACTGCTGCCAAAAGATAAAACGTACTGGCGCTTTAGCGGTTCACTGACCACTCCACCGTGTTCAGAAGGCGTCACCTGGATTGTACTTAAGCAGCCCCTGACGGTTTCTGCAGAACAGCTGGCCAGATTCACCCAGACGATGCATCACGATAATAACCGTCCGGTACAGTCGCTGCATGGGCGCGTTGTGGTCGAATAAGGCGCATTTTTCGCATGACGATCATGTTCTAAAATGCGAGGTAGATCGCAAAGAAGAAGGGAAATCTGCTGCTAAAAACAGCAGATTATCCCGCTTCAGCGACGCATTTATTCAGAAATGATGAGAAGTTACGGGAAATTCTAAGCGCCCATAAAATAACCATTAACATATAACTTAATGATTTAAATAATGAATAATTTTTAACGGGAAGATTGGGTGGCGATTCCTTGATCTACAACAGTGGATTGTTCAAAGTTTGGCCTTTCATCTCGTGCAAAAAATGCGTAATATACGCCGCCTTGCAGTCACAGTATGGTCATTTCTTAACTCATGCGCATCGGACACCACCAGCTTAGAAATCGCCTGATCGCAGCCCCAATGGCAGGTATTACAGACCGGCCGTTCAGGACGCTGTGCTATGAGATGGGAGCCGGTTTAACCGTATCCGAGATGATGTCGTCTAACCCGCAGGTTTGGGAAAGCGATAAATCCCGCCTTCGGATGGTGCACGTTGATGAACCAGGTATTCGCACCGTGCAAATTGCCGGAAGCGTGCCTGAAGAGATGGCAGATGCCGCGCGGATTAACGTGGAAAGTGGTGCCCAGATTATTGATATCAATATGGGGTGCCCGGCCAAAAAGGTGAATCGCAAGCTTGCAGGTTCAGCCCTTCTGCAATACCCCGACCAGGTGAAAGCTATCCTGACGGCGGTTGTCAGCGCGGTGGACGTTCCTGTTACGTTGAAGATTCGCACGGGTTGGTCGCCGGAACACCGTAACTGTGTAGAGATTGCCCAACTGGCCGAAGACTGTGGCATTCAGGCCCTGACCATCCATGGACGCACTCGCGCCTGTTTGTTCAACGGTGAAGCTGAATACGACAGCATTCGGGCAGTTAAGCAGAAAGTTTCCATTCCGATTATCGCGAATGGCGACATAACTGACCCGCTTAAAGCCAGGGCTGTACTCGACTATACGGGAGCTGATGCTCTGATGATAGGACGTGCAGCTCAGGGAAGACCCTGGATCTTCCGGGAAATCCAGCATTATCTGGACACTGGGGAGCTGCTTGCCCCGCTGCCTATGGCAGAGGTTAAGCGCTTGCTTTGTTCGCATGTTCGGGAACTGCATGACCACTACGGTCAGGCAAAAGGGTACCGAATTGCGCGTAAACACGTCTCCTGGTATCTCCAGGAGCACGCTCCAGATGACCAGTTTCGGCGCACATTCAACGCCATAGAGGATGCCAGCGTACAGCTGGAGGCGTTGGAGGCATACTTCGAAAATCTTGCGTAATGAAATAAAGAGCTGACAGAACTATGTTCGAACAACGCGTAAATTCTGACGTACTGACCGTTTCTACCGTTAACTCTCAGGACCAGGTAACTCAAAAGCCCCTGCGTGACTCGGTTAAACAGGCACTGAAGAACTATTTTGCTCAACTGAATGGTCAGGATGTTAATGATCTGTATGAGCTGGTACTGGCTGAAGTTGAACAGCCACTGTTGGACATGGTGATGCAATACACCCGCGGTAACCAAACCCGCGCTGCGCTGATGATGGGTATCAACCGTGGTACTCTGCGTAAGAAACTGAAAAAATACGGCATGAACTGATACTAATCAGTTAAATGCTTGTTTAAAAAGGCGCTCTTCGGCATGGGGAAGCGCCTTTTTTATTACCTGCGCTTCTCCGTCAACGCATTGTAAACCTTCGCCTCTCCTGCTTTTCAACCCCAGTTTTTCGTGTATATTTCCCCCACCTTACTGGCGATTTTCTCGCGGAATGACACAATGATTCGTAAATACTGGTGGCTGGTTGTCTTTGCAATCTCCGTTCTCATTTTCGATACACTCCTGATGCAGTGGATTGAACTGATGAGCACCGAAACCGATAAGTGTCGCAATATGAACTCCGTTAATCCGCTGAAACTCGTGAACTGCTCAGAGCTCGACTAATCGCCCGATTGCGCAAACCACCCCGTTATTACCCACTAAAAACGGGGATTTAAATCCCTTTGAGCCATTACCTGACGGTGATAATGTCTCGCCCTTCTCAACCGCTCTAGCGTAACCCCACACTCGAGTAGAACCGTCCATGCTGGTCAGCCAATACAACCCTATCCTTGTCGTCCTCTCCTTTGTTGTTGCCATTCTTGCTGCGTATACCGCGCTGAACATGGCTGCACGCGTCGCCGGGAGTGAAGGCGTCGCTGCCCGCGTCTGGCTGGCTGGCGGCGGTATTGCTATGGGGATTGGCGTGTGGGCCATGCATTTTATCGGCATGCTGGCGATGGACCTCTCCATGAGCATGAGCTACAACGCCACCCTGACGGTGCTATCTATGGTCATCGCCGTGGGGTCGTCGCTGTTTGCGCTATGGCTCGTGAGCTGCGAGCAACTACGCCTGCGCCGAATGCTGCCCGGCGCGCTGGTGATGGGAAGCGGTATTGTTGCTATGCATTACACCGGCATGGCGGCGCTGGAGGTGGTGCCCGGGATTATCTGGGACAAGATGTGGGTGGCTATTTCGGTCGTGATTGCGCTTGCCGCTTCGCTCGCGGCATTATGGCTCACCTTCCGCCTGCGTCGCGAAGCCGCGCAGGTCGTGCTGATGCGCATGGGTGCCGCCATCACGATGGGAATTGCCATTGCCGGCATGCACTATGCCGGGATGAAAGCGGCGCAGTTTCCGATGTCCACAATGGTTCACCATGAGGGTATCAACGGGAGCTGGCTGGCGGTGCTGGTCAGCGTCGTCGCGCTCTCAATTCTTGGGATCACCCTGCTGGTGTCGATGCTGGATGCCCGCCTTCAGGCTCGTACCGCCCTTCTGGCCTCGTCGCTGGCAGAAGCTAACCGGGAACTCGCTCAACTGGCGCTGCACGATACCCTGACGCGTCTGCCTAACCGTATCCTGCTGGAAGATAGACTCGATCAGGCCATCAGCAAAGCCGATCGTGAAGGGAACCACTTTGCCCTGATGTTCATGGATCTTGACGGCTTTAAAGCCATCAATGATGCCTACGGCCATGATGTCGGTGACAGGCTGCTGGGCGCCGTTACGCAGCGTCTGCTGCTTCTCCTGAAAGGCCAGTTCACCCTTGCACGTATCGGTGGTGATGAATTTGTTCTGCTGGCAGAGGGAGAAGGTCCGGACGACGCGGCATCGCTGGCAAATTCGCTGGTGCGCGCGATCGATAGCCCGTTCAATCTCAGCCCCTATGAACTGGTAGTGACCCTCAGCATTGGTATCGCGCTGTACCCTCACGACGGAAAAACCGAGCGTGAGCTGATGTTTAACGCCGACGCGGCGATGTATCACACGAAGCATATGGGCCGTAACGGTTACCACTTTTTCCAGCCCTCGATGAACACCCTGGCGCAGACCCATCTCCAGTTAATGAACGATCTGTGGATGGCAATCGATCGCAATGAGCTGCGCCTGCTGTATCAGCCAAAATTTCACGCCCCGGCGGGCCCGGTCCTCGGATTCGAGGCGTTATTGCGCTGGCAGCATCCTAAGCAGGGGCTACTGACGCCGGACCTTTTTCTGCCGCTGGCGGAAAAAACGGGGCTAATCGTCCCCATTGGCAACTGGGTGATTAATGAAGCCTGCCGCCAGCTGCGGGAATGGCATCTCCAGGGGCATCACAGCTGGTCAATGGCGGTAAATCTGTCGACACTGCAGTTTGAACAACCTTCGCTGGTTAAAACGGTTCTCGACTGCCTGGCACTTCACCAGGTGCCACCGGAAATGTTGATCCTCGAAGTGACGGAAACCACGGCGATGAGCAACCCGGATGAAAGCGTACGCGTGCTGACAGAGCTGACGGATGCAGGCGTGAAAGCCTCCATTGATGATTTTGGCACCGGATATTCGAGCCTGCTGTACCTCAAGCGATTACCGGCCTGCGAATTGAAAATCGACAGGGCGTTTGTGAAAGAGCTCAGCGGCGAAAGCGAGGATGCCACTATTGTCTCAGCAATTGTGGCTCTCGCTAAAACACTTAACCTGAAAGTCGTGGCTGAAGGTGTGGAAACCGAAGCGCAGCAAGCCTTTTTAACCGAGCTTGGCTGTAACACCCTTCAGGGTTATCTGTTAGGTAAACCCGTCAGCGCGCAGACCATAGAAGCACTTTGTGCCCGAGGGGAAATGTTACCTGGTGCTGAACAGTAAGCCCCCTCATCTGGCGGCACGCGAATAACCGGGAGTGTCGCCAGTATGCTATCGACCAGAGCGGGAGCCTGCTGATAAAGATTAAAACTGTCGTTATTCATTAACCAATTTTTAATTATTCCGCTAAAAAAACCGTGGAATACAATCAAGGTGAGATCAACATTCACCTGTGGCGAAATGATGTTTCGCGAAATACAGGTCTCCAGCGTGGCGCGTAGCGTGTCATCGTTGAATCCGATACGCTTTCTGATTTCACGCTCAGAAATCATATCACTGCTAAATTCACACTTATGATACAGAATTTGTAAAAGCGCACATTGCCGGGGTTCATGGGCAATATACTGCAGCGCGGTAATAAATTGCTCACGAAGTTTTAACAATGGATCGTCACTATCGGAAAGGGAAAGCCTGTCGTTAATAATATCGCGAAGCGGTAATTGCTGTTCCCAGATGGCATTAAATATTTCAGATTTACTGGTGAAGTGCCAGTAGATCGCGCCGCGCGTCACCTTAGCGGCATCAGCGATATCCGTCAGCGTCGTGCTGGCTACGCCACGCGTCGCAAACTGTCCGATAGCCGCCTCAATCAGCTGCTGCCGGGTTTGTTGAGCCTCTTCTTTCTTTTTACGCGCCATAGGCAACTACTCGTTACTCACAATGTTTAAAGGTGATATTGCGTTCATGCAAATATAAGTATTTACTAAAATCCGTTTTAATTTTGCACAAAAAAAGTCAATCTTCTTAATTTATAATTAATACAAATACATCGAACAAATTAAATTCATGAAGTGAATAATTAGACAACATCAATCCCATTTACCTGATTAACATGCCTGAAGTATATCCCCGAATGGACCAGGTCTGATTCTGATTTTTTTTCCTACGAGCATGGTCATTCGCACTTATAAATTAAAAAACATTAAATACCCTCATTATTATACGCAGCTACATTTTATTTTTTATCCCTCTGCCCCAGCTACCGGTTCGCGACATATATCGGTTAATGGGTATTTAAAGGAACAGTAATGACGAATCATTTCAGACACTTGCCCTTATCTGGTTTCATTGTCTGCGCGGTACTGCTCACTGGATGCGATGGTCAGGAAAATCAACAACAACACCTGCAGGCGCCTCAGGTCAGCGTGCATATTGTGAAAAGCGCACCTCTGGCTGTCACCACTGAACTCCCGGGCAGAACAGATGCATTTCGCGTTGCGGAGGTTCGTCCTCAGGTCAGCGGCATTATTCTTCGCCGTAACTTCGCGGAGGGTAGCGATGTAAAAGCGGGCGAGTCACTCTACCAGATTGATCCTGCGACCTATCAGGCAGCCTATGATAGCGCGAAAGGCGAACTGGCGAAGGCTCAGGCGGCGGCCAATATTGCGCACCTGACCGTAAAACGTTATCTCCCGCTGGTAGGCACCCAGTATGTCAGTAAGCAGGAGTATGACCAGGCCGTGGCGACGGCTCAGCAGGCAGATGCCAGCGTGGTTGCCGCAAAAGCGGGCGTTGAAAGCGCACGTATCAACCTTGCCTACACCAAAGTGACCTCTCCGGTTGATGGTCGTATCGGGAAATCCAGCGTGACCGAAGGGGCGCTGGTGACGAACGGGCAAGCCGCAGCGCTGGCAACGGTCCAGCAGCTCGATCCGATTTATGTCGATGTCACCCAGTCCAGTAATGATTTTATGCGCCTGAAACGGACGAGCCTGCAAAAAGGCGATACCGCCAGCAGCGTTGAGCTACTGATGGAGAACGGGCAGCCCTATCCGCTGAAAGGCACATTGCAGTTCTCTGACGTCACGGTTGATGAAAGTACCGGCTCGATCACCCTGCGCGCCATTTTCCGGAACCCTCAGCATCTGTTGTTACCCGGCATGTTCGTTCGCGCCCGAATTGATGAAGGCACCCAGCCGGATGCGATTCTGGTACCACAGCAGGGCGTGACCCGCACACCGCGAGGCGATGCAACCGTCCTGGTGGTGAACGATAAAAACCAGGTTGAGCCGCGAACCGTCGTGGCCCCTCAGGCAATTGGCGATCGCTGGCTGGTGACGGAAGGGCTGAAAAACGGTGATCGCGTGATTGTCAGCGGGCTACAGAAAGTCAGACCGGGGGCAACCGTCGTCGCCACGCCGGATACCACCACGACGCCAGCCGGTTAAGGGACGACGACATGGCTAATTTCTTTATTCAGAGACCGGTTTTCGCCTGGGTACTTGCCATCATTTTGATGATTGCAGGCGGGCTGGCCATTCTCAAACTTCCCGTCGCACAGTATCCGACCATTGCCCCTCCCGCCGTGGCGATATCCGCGACCTACCCGGGAGCTGACGCTCAAACGGTGCAGGATACCGTGACCCAGGTTATCGAACAGAACATGAACGGTATCGATAAGCTGATGTATATGTCCTCCACCAGCGATTCAGCGGGTAACGTCACCATCACCCTGACCTTCGAATCAGGAACCGATCCGGACATCGCCCAGGTGCAGGTGCAAAACAAGCTGCAGCTCGCCATGCCGCTGCTGCCGCAAGAGGTACAGCAGCAAGGGATTGGCGTGGAGAAATCCAGCAGCAGCTTCCTGCTGGTCGCCGGCTTTGTTTCAGACAACAAAAATCTCACGCAGAATGACATCTCTGACTATGTCGCGTCGAACGTCAAAGATGCCATCAGCCGAACGTCTGGCGTCGGTGACGTTCAGCTGTTTGGCGCTCAGTATGCGATGCGCATCTGGCTCGACAGCAACGCGATGAACAAATACCAGCTGACGCCGCAGGATATTATCAACCAGCTGAAAACGCAGAACGACCAGATAGCGGCAGGCCAGCTGGGCGGAACGCCGTCCATTCCCGGGCAGCAGCTGAATGCCTCGATCATCGCGCAAACCCGCCTGAAATCTCCGGAGGAGTTTGGCCGCGTAACGCTTAAGGTGAACCAGGACGGCTCGATGGTTCATTTGAAGGACGTGGCTCGCATTGAGCTGGGTGGCGAAAACTACAATATGGTCACTAAAATCAACGGGCAGGCGGCAACCGGTCTGGGGATTAAGCTGGCAACCGGGGCAAATGCGCTGGACACTGCGGCAGCCATTAAGAGCAAGCTGGCGCAACTGCAGCAGTTCTTCCCGCAGGGGCTGAAAGTGGTCTATCCCTATGACACCACGCCTTTTGTGAAGATCTCCATTCACGAAGTGGTGAAGACCCTGTTTGAAGCAATCATTCTTGTCTTCCTGGTCATGTACCTGTTCCTGCAAAACCTGCGCGCGACCCTCATCCCAACTATCGCGGTGCCGGTCGTTCTGCTGGGTACCTTCGCGGTTCTGGCGGCATTCGGTTTCTCCATCAATACCCTGACGATGTTCGGCATGGTGCTGGCGATAGGTCTGCTGGTCGATGACGCTATCGTGGTCGTTGAGAACGTTGAACGCGTCATGGTCGAGGACAAACTGCCGCCGAAAGAGGCCACGCAGAAGTCGATGGAGCAGATCCAGGGTGCACTGGTCGGGATCGCCATGGTGCTCTCGGCGGTCTTTATTCCGATGGCCTTTTTTGGCGGCTCGACGGGGGCGATCTATCGTCAGTTCTCGCTGACTATCGTTTCCGCTATGGCGTTGTCCGTACTGGTTGCGCTAATCCTGACGCCCGCACTCTGCGCAACGTTGCTTAAGCCCGTATCCGGTGACCATCATGAGAAAAAAGGTGGCTTCTTCGGCTGGTTTAATGCGCTCTTCGATAAAAGCGTGGAGCACTACAGCAACAGCGTGAGCGGTATTTTGCGTAAGGCAGGACGCTATCTGGCGGTGTACGTCATTATCGTCGGAGGGATGGCGGTGCTCTTCCTGCGCTTGCCTACCGCCTTCCTGCCCGAAGAGGATCAGGGGGTGTTTATGACGATGGTTCAACTCCCGGCGGGTGCAACCCAGACGCGTACTCAGCAGGTCCTCGATCAGGTTCAGGACTACTATCTGAACAACGAAAAGGCGAACGTGGAATCCGTCTTTACCGTAAACGGCTTTAGCTTTAGCGGCCAGGGTCAGAACGCCGGTATTGCCTTCGTCAGCCTGAAGCCCTGGGAGGAGCGACCGGGGTCGGAAAACGGCGTTGAAGCCATTGTGCGTCGCGCGACGAAAGCATTCAGTCAAATTAAAGACGGCCTCGTGTTCCCGTTTAACCTGCCTGCAATTATCGAACTGGGTACCGCCACGGGCTTCGACTTTGAATTGATCGATCAGGCCAACCTGGGGCATACCCAGCTGACGCAGGCGCGTAACCAACTGCTCAGCATGGTGAATGAGCACCCTGACCTGCTGGTTCGCGTCCGCCCTAACGGTCTTGAAGATACGCCTCAGTTCAAGCTGGATGTCGATCAGGAGAAAGCGCAGGCGCTGGGCGTCATCCTTTCTGACGTCAACCAGACGATTTCGACGGCCTTAGGCGGCACCTATGTGAATGACTTTATCGATCATGGGCGCGTGAAAAAGGTCTACGTCCAGGCTGATGCAAAATTCCGTATGTTGCCAGGAGATATTAATAACCTTTACGTGCGCAGCGCGAATGGGGAAATGGTCCCGTTCTCCGCCTTTAGCAACGCTCACTGGGTCTATGGTTCACCTCGTCTGGAGCGCTATAACGGGATGCCTTCTATGGAGATCCTGGGTGAATCAGCCCCGGGTAAAAGTACCGGTGAGGCCATGGCTATGATGGAAAGCCTCGCGGCAAAACTGCCTTCCGGTATCGGCTATGACTGGACGGGGATGTCTTATCAGGAGCGCCTCTCGGGTAACCAGGCGCCAGCACTGTACGCCATTTCACTGATCGTGGTGTTCCTGTGCCTGGCTGCGCTGTATGAAAGCTGGTCCATTCCGTTCTCCGTTATGCTGGTTGTACCGCTGGGGGTCATTGGGGCGCTTCTCGCAGCGTCGCTGCGCGGGTTAAACAACGACGTCTATTTCCAGGTCGGCCTGCTGACGACGATTGGTTTATCGGCGAAAAACGCCATTCTGATCGTCGAATTTGCTAAAGACCTGATGGATAAAGAAGGCAAAGGCATTATTGAAGCCACGCTGGAAGCTTCCAGGATGCGACTTCGACCGATCCTGATGACGTCCCTGGCCTTTATTCTTGGCGTCATGCCGCTGGTAATCAGCACCGGGGCGGGGAGCGGCGCGCAAAACGCCGTCGGTACGGGCGTTATGGGGGGAATGCTTTCCGCAACGCTTCTGGCGATTTTCTTCGTGCCCGTCTTCTTTGTCGTTGTTCGGCGACGGTTTACTCACCATAAAGAGTAATGTTCCCTGAAAAGGCACCTCTGGTGCCTTTTTTATTTTTAACATAAACAATGAATTAGGCTTTACATAAAGGTAGCATTAAAAATATGATGATTTGCATTAAGTAAAAACAGTCTCTTAAAACTCCATAATGTCTCCATTAATTCTTCCTGAAAACCGACTTTTCTCCACGATTTTTACAAACTACATAATTTGAGATTATTCCTCGTGTAACGAGGACTTACCCCGGTGGTAAAATAACCTCCAGTTCGTTAATAGCCCTCCTGGCTTTATAGCGGATGAGAAATAATACTGAGGTAACATCATGAAAAGATTCATTTCCGTTGCACTTCTCGCTGCGCTGCTTGCTGGTTGCGCGCACGACTCTCCATGTGTACCGGTTTACGACGACCAGGGCCGACTGGTTCATACCAATACCTGTATGAAAGGCACCACTCAGGATAACTGGGAGACTGCGGGTGCTATCGCCGGCGGTGCTGCCGCAGTAGCGGGTCTGACGCTGGGTATTGTTGCCCTGACCAAGTAAAATCTGTTGAGAAAGCGCGGCTCTGGCCGCGCTTTTGCTTTTAATGAGTGCAGTATTTTCAAATAAGTAAAAAAATAGCCCCGTATCTATTCGCCTAATTATTCCAAGCCTGAAGTCAGTCACAACTTTTTCGCATACTCATTCAAATTACTTATTCTATCGTGATGATTTTCACACATTAATCTTATTGAATAACCTGCCAATATTCACGCTGAAAACTATCTCTTCTTTTTCCTGACCCGACTCGCAACTTTTGCTCCAATTTGTGGCACAGGTTGTAATTTCGCACCGTTTCGGGGCGCTCGTTTTATTTAAGCCTGTCTACACTCAGCATTAAGCGTTCACTCGTCTCTTATTTTGTCGAACGCAAAACTGGCATTACGTTTGCTTTATAAACGTTGGCCAAAGCCACAGACAGGTAAAGCGTTTAAAAACGCCTCTATAACGATAAATTACGCCACACAGGATGCATTATGAAAAAGACGATGATAGCCAGCCTGGCCGCTGCAGGCATGTTGTTTGCCGTAGCCGGTCAAGCCCATGCGGGAACGACACTGGATGCCGTTAAAAAGAAAGGTTTTGTTCAATGTGGTATCAGTGACGGTTTGCCTGGCTTCTCTTATGCCGATGCGAACGGCAAATTTACCGGTATTGATGTGGACGTCTGCCGTGGCGTGGCAGCCGCCGTTTTTGGCGATGACAGCAAAGTAAAATATACCCCGCTGACGGCGAAAGAACGCTTTACGGCGCTGCAGTCCGGCGAGGTCGACATGCTCTCCCGTAATACCACCTGGACCTCCTCCCGCGATGCAGGCATGGGGATGTCATTTACGGGCGTAACCTATTATGACGGCATCGGCTTCCTGACCCACAATAAAGCCGGCCTGAAAAGCGCTAAGGAACTGGATGGCGCCACCGTTTGTATCCAGGCGGGCACCGATACCGAGCTGAACGTCGCGGATTATTTCAAAGCAAACAACATGAAATACACCCCGGTGACATTCGACCGCTCGGATGAATCGGCCAAAGCGCTGGAATCCGGCCGTTGCGACACGCTGGCCTCTGACCAGTCACAGCTGTATGCCTTACGCATTAAGCTGAGCAATCCGGCAGAGTGGATTGTCCTGCCTGAAGTCATTTCCAAAGAGCCTCTCGGCCCCGTCGTTCGTCGCGGCGATGAAGACTGGTTCTCCATTGTTCGCTGGACGCTGTTTGCCATGCTGAACGCAGAAGAGATGGGCATCAACTCTAAAAACGTTGATGAGAAAGCCGCTAAGCCATCCAACCCTGATATGGCGCACCTGCTCGGTAAAGAAGGTGATTTCGGCAAGGATCTGAAGCTGGATAACAAGTGGGCTTACAACATCATCAAACAGGTGGGCAACTACTCTGAGATCTTTGAGCGCAACGTGGGATCGGAAAGCCCGCTGAAGATCAAACGCGGCCAGAACAATCTCTGGAACAACGGCGGTATTCAGTACGCACCACCAGTACGTTAAGTCATAGCTGTAACGGGCACTGCTCCGGCAGTGCCCACTCCAGAGTCATGGTTACTGAGGTTTCTTTATGTCCCATCGCCGCTCAGCCGTAAAAGGATCGCTATCCTTTTCTCATCCCGCGGTCCGCGCCTGGCTATTCCAGATTATTGCTATTGTTGCGGTTGTTCTCATCGCCGTGTATCTCATCCATAATACAATCACCAACCTGAATAACCGCGGCATTACCTCCGGTTTCGCGTTTTTAGACCGCAGCGCGGGGTTTGGTATTGTTCAGCACCTTATTGATTATCAGGAAGGTGACACGTACGGACGCGTGTTCGTGGTCGGTTTACTGAATACGCTGTTGGTATCGGCGCTTTGTATCGTCTTCGCGTCGATACTGGGCTTCTTTATTGGCCTGGCGCGTCTTTCTGAAAACTGGCTCCTGCGGAAACTGTCGACCATTTATATCGAGACGTTCCGCAATATCCCCCCGCTCCTGCAGATCTTCTTTTGGTATTTCGCCGTACTGCGTAACCTTCCCGGTCCCCGCCAGGCCGTCGACGCGTTTGAGCTGTTTTTCCTGAGTAACCGTGGATTGTCCATTCCTTCTCCTCAGCCGGGTGAAGGGCTGTACGCTTTTATCGGCGCGATTGTGATAGCGCTTGCGCTCTCTGCGGGGGTATTCCGTTTTAACCGCAAGCATCAGATCAAAACCGGTCAGCTTCGTAGAACCTGGCCCACGGCAGCTGTCCTGATCGTTAGCCTGCCGCTAATTGCACACTGGCTGTTTGGGGCCGCTTTGCACTGGGATATTCCACATCTGCGGGGCTTTAACTTTCAGGGCGGGATGGTATTAATTCCCGAGCTGGCGGCCCTGACGCTGGCGCTGTCGATTTATACGTCCGCGTTTATCGCAGAAATTATCCGTGCAGGGATCCAGGCCGTACCTTATGGACAGCACGAGGCGGCGCGCTCGCTGGGATTACCCCATACCGTGACGCTTCGCCAGGTCATTATTCCGCAGGCTTTACGGGTCATCATTCCCCCCCTGACCAGCCAGTATCTCAATATTGTCAAAAACTCGTCTCTGGCCGCTGCCATTGGTTACCCGGATATGGTGTCACTCTTCGCCGGAACCGTGCTTAACCAGACCGGACAAGCTATTGAAACCATCGCCATCACCATGTCTGTCTATCTCATCATCAGCCTGGTAATTTCACTGCTGATGAACCTCTATAACCGTCGTATAGCACTGGTCGAGCGCTAAGGATCTATGATGACAAAAGCGATACTGTCGCACTCCTCGCGCCCTGCCAACTCGACAGGTGGACGTTTCATTCTCTGGGCGCGTAAGAATCTGTTCTCCAGCTGGAGTAACAGCCTGCTGACGATTGTCTGCCTGTGGCTCATGTGGGAATTGATTCCTCCCCTGCTGAACTGGGCGTTTTTACAGGCCAACTGGGTCGGTTCAACCCGAGCAGACTGCACAAAAGCCGGCGCCTGCTGGGTGTTTATTCATGAGCGCTTCGGCCAGTTCATGTATGGATTGTATCCGCACGAACAGCGCTGGCGGATTAATCTGGCGCTGGTTATTGGCCTGCTTTCTGTCGCAGCCATGTTCTGGAAAAAGCTGCCTCACCGTGGACGCTATATTGCCGTCTGGGCGGTGGTTTATCCGATTATTGTCTGGGTGCTGCTGTATGGCGGTTTTCTGGGGCTGGAACGCGTTGAAACACGCCAGTGGGGCGGGCTGACGCTGACGTTGATTATCGCATCAGTGGGGATAGCCGGTGCTCTGCCGTGGGGGATTCTACTTGCTCTGGGGCGACATTCAAAAATGCCGATCGTCCGCGTGCTCTCCGTTATCTTTATTGAGTTCTGGCGCGGCGTACCGCTTATCACCGTCCTGTTTATGTCGTCGGTCATGCTGCCGCTGTTTATGGCAGAGGGAACAACCATCGACAAGCTGATCCGTGCCCTGGTGGGGGTGATTCTCTTCCAGTCCGCCTATGTCGCTGAAGTTGTGCGAGGTGGTTTGCAGGCGTTGCCTAAAGGCCAGTACGAAGCGGCGGAATCACTGGCTCTCGGTTACTGGAAAACGCAGGGACTGGTCATTCTTCCACAAGCACTCAAGCTGGTCATTCCGGGTCTGGTCAACACGATCATTGCCCTCTTCAAGGATACCAGCCTGGTGATCATTATCGGATTGTTCGATCTCTTTAGCAGCGTGCAACAGGCAACCGTTGACCCTGTCTGGCTGGGTATGTCCACCGAAGGATATGTCTTTGCTGCCCTGATCTACTGGATCTTTTGTTTTAGCATGTCGCGCTACAGCCAGCATCTGGAAAAGCGCTTTAACACCGGGCGTACACCGCACTGAGGAAATTATGAGCCAAATAACTATGACACCCGCCGACGCGATGATTACGCTGGAAAATGTGAATAAATGGTACGGACAATTTCATGTCCTGAGGGACATTAATCTTAAGGTAAAGCAGGGAGAACGCATCGTCCTTTGCGGCCCTTCGGGCTCCGGAAAATCCACAACCATTCGCTGTATTAATCATCTTGAAGAACATCAGCAAGGACGCATTGTGGTTGATGGTATCGAGCTGAATGAAGATATCCGCAATATCGAACGCGTACGTCAGGAAGTAGGAATGGTATTTCAACACTTTAATCTGTTTCCGCACCTGACCGTTCTGCAGAACTGTACGCTTGCGCCGATTTGGGTACGAAAGATGCCGAAAAAGGAAGCGGAGGCATTGGCAATGCACTACCTGGAGCGTGTACGTATCGCAGAGCATGCCAATAAATTCCCTGGCCAGATATCGGGTGGCCAACAGCAGCGTGTGGCTATCGCCCGTTCGCTGTGTATGAAACCGAAAATTATGCTGTTTGATGAACCAACATCTGCCCTCGATCCGGAAATGGTGAAAGAGGTTCTGGACACCATGATTGGGTTGGCACAATCCGGCATGACTATGCTGTGCGTCACGCATGAGATGGGGTTTGCGCGAACCGTGGCCGACCGGGTGATCTTTATGGACCGCGGGGAGATTGTTGAGCAAGCTCCGCCGGATGAGTTCTTTGCGCATCCGAAGTCAGAACGTACGCGAGCATTCCTGTCGCAGGTGATTCATTAGTTGTTTGCTCTGCCGGGTGGCGGCTTCGCCTTACCCGGCCTACCGTTTTTTCGGCGCATAAACGCAAAAAGGCCATCCTTTCGGATGGCCTCTCTACTTATTTGATGCCTGGCAGTTCCCTACTCTCACATGGGGAGACCCCACACTACCATCGGCGCTACGGCGTTTCACTTCTGAGTTCGGCATGGGGTCAGGTGGGACCACCGCGCTAAAGCCGCCAGACAAATTCTTTTACTTCTTGCCGAACTTTAACCTAAGTATAAAGTGGTGCTGATACCCAGAGTCGAACTGGGGACCTCACCCTTACCAAGGGTGCGCTCTACCAACTGAGCCATATCAGCACGCTAAATTTGATGCCTGGCAGTTCCCTACTCTCACATGGGGAGACCCCACACTACCATCGGCGCTACGGCGTTTCACTTCTGAGTTCGGCATGGGGTCAGGTGGGACCACCGCGCTAAAGCCGCCAGGCAAATTCTGTTAATCTGTATCAGGATGAAATTTGATTGTTCTGTCTCTTCGCCGAAACA